>NZ_CP108996.1:5839844-6147204 GCF_036226565.1 Kribbella sp. NBC_00709 | reverse complement strand
TCTCGATCTCCGACGTACGCCGGATCGAGCAGGAGGCACCTGTGGATATAGCGACCGTGCGGGCCAGACGCCGCGCCGCGTTCGAGGCCGAGCGGGCTCGGTGGGGCGCATGAACAACGAATGGATCACCCGGGTCGACCCGGTCGAGGCGGCGGACGGCCGGTTGCGCGGACTCACGATGGCGCTCAAGGACAACATCGATCTTGCAGGGGTGCCGACGACCGCCGGGGATCCCCGCAACAGTCGCCCCGCGGAGCGCAACGCGTTCGTGGTCGATCGGCTGATCGCGGCCGGCGCCGTACCGCTGGGGAAGACGAACCTCGATCAGTACGCGACCGGGCTGGTCGGCACGCGATCGCCGTACGGCGCCTGTCACTCGGTGTTCTCCGAGCAGCATGTGTCGGGCGGATCGAGCTCGGGCAGTGCCGTGGCCGTGGCGACTGGACAGGTCGACTTCGCGCTCGGCACGGACACGGCTGGTAGCGGTCGGGTTCCGGCTGCGTTCAACCGGCTCGTCGGCATCAAGCCGAGTCGCGGGCTCGTCTCCGCGCGCGGCGTCGTACCGGCCTGTCGATCGCTCGACTGCGTGACCGTGATGGCCCGCACGGTGGCGACCGCGCGGGCGGCGTACGACGTGATGGTTGCCTATGACCCGGATGATGCTTGGTCGCGACGTGTTGACGATCTGCCTCGGCACAGCGCGGGGCGCGTGATCGGCGTACCGGATGTGGGGTTGGATCTGGACCCGCAGCATGAGGCGGCGTGGCAGGAGACGCTCGCCGAGGCCCATCGGCTCGGTGAGGTCGTGAAGGTGGATGTGCGGCCGCTGCTGGAGGCAGCTGATCTGCTGTACTCCGGGCCGTGGTTGGCCGAGCGCTGGCTGGCCTTCGGGGACAAGCTCGACGACGACCCCGCGGTCGATCCGACGGTACGGGCGATCGTGCGGGGCGGCGCGGCGCTGACCGCGTCCGCTGCGTTCGCCGGCTTCGACCGGCTCGCGACGCTCGCCCGCGCGAGCGAGCACCTGTGGACGCAACTCGACGCGCTGCTGCTGCCCGTCACGCCCGGGCATCCCACGCTCGCTGAGGTCGCGGCGGACCCGATCGGCGCGAACAGCCGGCTCGGTCGTTTCACGAACATGGTCAACCTGCTGGATCTGTGCGCGGTCGCGTTCCCGGGTCCGGATCGTGCCGACGGGCTGCCCTTCGGCATCCAGCTCATGGCGCCGGCCGGTCGCGACGACGAGCTGATCGATCTGGCGGCGCTGTGGTGCGGGGAGCCCGTGCCGACCCGTGACTCCGGCGTCCTACTGGCGGTCGCGGGCGCGCATCTGTCCGGCCAGCCGCTGAACGATCAGCTGGTACGGCGTGGCGCGCGGCTCGCATTCACCGGTCGTACTGCGTCGTCGTACCGGATGTATCTGGTCGACGGACCGCGGCCGGGTCTGACGCGGACGGTGACGGGTCCGGACGGGCCGGGGATCGAGGTCGAGGTGTGGCGGGTGCCGGCGGCCGAGCTGGGCGGATTCGCGGCGACCATCGATCCGCCGCTGGCGATCGGACCGCTGGAACTGGCGGACGGACAGCAGGTGCTCGGGTTCGTGTGCACCGCGGACGCCGCGGATCCGGCCCGCGACATCACGTCCTCCGGCGGCTGGCGCGCGTACCTGTCCGGAAGCTGAGCCTAGGGTTGGTGGGTATGAGCCTGACACCCGCCGAACAGAAGGTGCTGGACCGGATCGACGAGGACCTGCTGGTCCGCGTCACGCAGGACCTGGTCCGGGCACACGGGCAGAACCCGCCCGGTGAGGAGGCCGCCACCGCAGCCGTCCTCGCCGCGGCGGCCCGTGAGCTCGGGCTCGACGTCCGCACCTCACCCGTCGAACCCGGCCGCGACAACGTCACGGTCACACTTGCCGGAGGCAACAATCCTGGACTGCTGCTGCTCGGCCACACCGACGTGGTCCCGGTCGGCGACGGCTGGACCGTAGACCCGTACGGCGGCCTGCTCCGCGACGGCCGGATCTACGGCCGCGGCACCTCCGACATGAAGGGCGGCCTCGCCGCAGCCCTCATCGCCCTGGCCGCCCTCCGTGGCACCGCGCTCGCCGGCCCGGTCGAACTGACCGCAGTAGTAGACGAAGAAGAAACCGGCAAAGGTATCCGCGCGTACATCGCCGAAGCGCAGCATCGGTACGTCGGCTGTATCACTGCTGAGCCGACCGACCTGCAGACAATCATCGCCGCGCGTGGTGACTCGTACCTGCAGGTTTCCGTGCACGGGCGCGCCTCGCACGCCGGCAACCCGGATGGTGGCGCCAACGCGATCTACGGCGCGGCGGCCGTCGTCGCCGAGATCGAACGCCTGCACGCCGAACTCGCGACCGCACCGCATCCCCTCCTCGGTCCCGCGACCTGGAGCGTCGGCCAGATCAACGGCGGTACCGGCGGCTCGATCGTCCCGGCCGAGTGCGTCGTCGTCGCCGACCGCCGCCTCCTCCCCGGCGAATCCCCCGCCGAGGTCCTCGCCGATCTCGGCCGTCGCGTAGCCGCCCTCCGCCTGGAAGATCGCGGCCTGACCGTCGAACTCGCGATGCCGATGGAGATGCCGGCCTTCGAGACCGAGGCGGACGCCGACCTGATCCGCATCACCGAGGCCGCCCGTCTGGACAGCGGCGGCGAGCCGATGCCGCTGGCCGGGTGGACCGCGGCCTGCGACGGCGGCTACATCGCCCGCGACCTCGCCGTACCCGTCGTCGTCCTCGGCCCCGGCTCAGTCACCACCCAAGCCCACCGCGCCGACGAATCCGTCCCCGTCGCCGAGCTCCTCACGGCAGCCCGCACCTACGCCCTCGCCGCCCACCGCCTCCTCACATAGCAACCGACCTGCACGCAGCCCACTGACCCGTCGGCGGCTGCATGGTGGGAGGGGTGAGCCCTGGGGTTGGGAGGATGTTGTGATGACGCGGCGTCTTCTTCTGCACTCTGGTTCGGTTCTCGACGTCGACCGCGGTGAGGTTCGTACGGCGGACGTCGTGGTGGAAGGTGATCGGATCGTCGGTGTCGGGCTCGGGCTCGATGGTGATGAGGCGGTCGACTGTGGTGGCGGGATGCTGGTTCCGGGGTTCATCGACTGTCATACGCATGTGTGTATTGCGCAGACGCGGCTTGATCCGTTCGGGTTGCCGCGGTCGGTTCGGCCGTTGTCCGCCGTACTGGTGTTGCGGACGCTGCTCCAGCTCGGCGTGACGACGGTGCGGGATGCGTGGGGCGCCGATGCCGGTGTCCGGATGGCGGTGGAGAAGGGGTGGATCGACGGGCCGGAGTTGTTGATCAGCCTGCGCCAGGTCGGTACGACGGGCGGCATTGGCGACCTGTGGGCGCCGCGGACCGGGGCAGTCGACTTCTTCGACGATCCCTCGCTGCCGGATCCGATCTTCGACGGGCCGGACGCGGCGCGGGCCGTCGTACGGCGGATGGTCCGGGCGGGCGCCGACTGGATCAAGGTGACCGCGACCGGATCGATGGCGATCGGGAAAGGCGTGCACGACCTTGAGCTCACCGCGGACGAGATGGGCGCGCTCGTGGACGAGGCCCGGCGACGCGGCGGCCGGAAGGTCATGGTGCACGCGCACGGAGCGCGGGCGGTCGAGCTGGCCGCGCGAGCCGGGGCGGCGAGCATCGAGCACGGGACTTATCTGGACGAGGGTGCGGTCGCGGCGATGGCTGAGGCGGGCACCTGGTACGTGCCGACGTTGTCCGTCACGCAGTCCGACCCCGAACATGCGCCGGAAGGTGCAGCCGAAGCGCACCGCAACTCGATGCGGCTCGCGATCGACGCCGGAGTACGGATCGCGATGGGCACCGACAATCCCGTCCGGCCACACACGGAGGTGCTGTGGGAGTTGAGGCACCTGGCCGCCGCCGGACTGGGCGATGCCGGGGCGTTGCGGGCGGCAACGATCGAGGCGGCCCGCTTGCTCGGCCTCGCTGAGGACCGCGGCGAGATCGCGGTCGGCAAGCGGGCGGATCTCGTGCTGCTGGATGGGACCGAGCTGGACTGTACTTCGCTCGAGAACCGGATCCGGCAGGTCATTCACAACGGCGTCGAGGTTTGACTCTGACACTGTGTCAGACCTTAGACCGGCTGCATGATGACAGCTGGAGAGGTTGCAGAGCGGATTCGCACAGGTCAGGTCACGTCGCGCGAGGTGACCGAGCAACTGCTGGTGAGAATCGCCGCAGACACCGACGTGAACGCGGTCGTGGAGATCCGCCCGGACCACGCGCTAGCAGCGGCCGACCAGGCTGACGCGGAGGTGGCGGCGGGTCGCAGGGTCGGCCCGCTCCATGGTGTTCCGATGACGGTCAAGGACTGCATCAACGTCGCGGGTCTGCACACGACCTGGGGCAATCCGGCGTTCGCGGAGTACGTCGCCGATCGGGATGCGACCGTCGTGGAGCGGCTGCAGCGGGCCGGCGCGATCATTGTCGGCAAGAGCAATGTGCACACGATGCTCGCGGACTTCGGCCAGACCGTGAACGAGATCTACGGCCGGACGAACAACCCCGCCGACCTCACCCGCACGCCAGGCGGTTCGAGCGGCGGCGGAGCGGCCGCACTGGCCGCGGACCTCACGTACCTCGAGTACGGCTCGGACCTGGTCGGCTCGATCCGGCTCCCGGCGGCCTACTGCGGGGTGTACGGACTGAAGCCGACCAACGGCCTCGTCCCGCAACGCGGCTTCCAGGTCCCGGGTACGCCGGACCTGCTGAGCGAACTGCCCAAGTTGTCGACAATCGGACCACTCGCTCGTTCAGCTGTCGACATCCGCACCGCTCTCCGCGCAACGGCCGGCCCCGAGGCGCCGTACTCGTGGACACTGACGCCGCCCCGGCACCGGCGACTGGAGGACTTCCGCGTCGGCGTCGTCACCGATCACCCGTCGGCGCAGGTCACCAGCGAGGTCGGGGAGGCGCTCTCCGAGACGATCGACCGCTTGGCGCGGAGCGGCGCGAAGATCGTCGAGGGCTGGCCGGACGAGGTCGACCCGGACGAGCAGGGCGATGAGTTCGGCCGGCAGGTCGAGCTGTTCTTCGCGCTGCATGGAGGCGAACCGACCTCGATGATTGTCAACAATCTGCTCGCGACCGAATACGCGCGGCTGGAGGCGCGCAGGAAGTGGCAGCGGTACTTCGAGGACGTCGACGTCTTCCTCTGCCCGACGAGCTTCGCTGTCGCCTTCCCGCACGGATCGACGACGATCAACGATCAGCCGTACGACGCGCAGGTGTTCTGGATCGCCCACGCTTCGTTGACCGGCCACCCCGCCCTGAGCATGCCGATCGGACACACCAAGGACCGGCTGCCGGTCGGCGCCCAGGTGATCGGCCCGTGGCACGAGGACGACACCGCGATCACGTTCGCGGAACTGCTGGCTGGTTGACTGCTTCCCATGTTCGCGATCGGTGAGTTCGCGCGGCACGGGCGGGTGTCGATTCGGATGCTGCGGCACTACGACGCCCTCGGGCTGCTGCGCCCGGCGTACGTCGACCCGGCGACCGGTTACCGCAGTTACACCGCCGGGCAGTTGGCGGACCTGAACCGGATCGTCGCGCTGAAGGATCTCGGGTTCACGCTCGAACAGGTCGGCGCGATGATTGCCGACAATCTCGGTCCGCTCGAGATGCGCGCATTGTTGACAATGCGACGGGCGCAATTGGAGACAACCGTGGCCGAGAGCTACGCACGGCTCGCCCAGGTCGAGGCGCGGTTGCGCGGTCTGGAGGCCGACGATCCGGCGGCGGACATCGTCGTGAAGGAGCTGCCCGCCGTGCGGCTGGTTGGTCTGACGGCGACCGCGGCGAGCTTCACGCCGGAGGACATCACGCCGGTCGTGCACCCGCTGTGCGCGGAGCTCGGCCGACGGCTGCCCGAGGCCGACGTACGCCCGGCGGGCCGGTTGACCTGCCTGTACGAGCGGAATCAGGAATCCGAGGACGAGGTCGTCGTCCGGGCAACCGTTCCGGCAGCGGTCGATGCCGGCGGCAACCTCAACGGACTCGAGGTGATCGACCTCCCGGCGATCCGAGCCGCGACGCTGGTACACCGCGGACCGATCGACCAGGTCCTGCCGGCCTGGCAGGCGCTGGCCCGCTGGATCGACGACAACAACCACCGCGCGGGCGAACCGGCGCGCGAGCTCTACCTCGACACGCCGGACGACCCAGCCGGCTGGGTCACCGAACTGCAGCAGCCGATCAACTAGAGCCGGTTGAACGAGAGGGTTTCGCCGCGGGCGCCGCCCATCCACAGGTCCTGGCAGGCCGCGGCGAACTCGTCGAGGTTCTCGGTCACCGCTCCGAACACGTTGCCCGGCACCCATCCCTGGTCGCCGTTGATCAGCAGATTGTTCCGCCCGTAGAACACCGCGAGGTCGACGATCGCCCCGGTCGTCCCGGTGCCGGTCGTGTTCTCGTACCCGTACGCCGGATTGCCGAGGTCGTCGGAGTCGAACGAGAACCAGCACAGGTCACCCGGGATCGGCGTGATCGTGGTGTTCTCCTTGCCCGGATCGGCCCGAGCGAACGCCGGCAGCAGCGTGTAGATCTCGTTCCGCGCGTACTTGCCGTGGAACACCGGCGCGGACAGCGGCAGCGCGTCCCACACCGCGGCACAGGTTCGCGGCGCTACGTCGTCGAGCAACTTCGCCACACAACTCACGCCGCGCTTGTCCAGGCTGACGGTGATGTACTTGCTCACTTGGCCTCCAAGGTAGGTGTACGCCGATGCCAGTCGGTCGCCGCCTGGTACGCCTGCCCGACCCGCAACGTGAGCGCGTCGGCGTGCCGCGGCGCGACCACCTGCAGACCGACGGGCAGTCCGGCCTTCGTGAACCCGCACGGCACGCTGAGCGCCGGCTGCTGGGTCAGGTTGAACGGATACGTGTACGGCGTCCAGTCGGTCCAATCCGGCGACGCCGAACCGTCCGGCACGTCCTGCCCGACCGGAAACGCGGTGATCGGCAGCGTCGGCGTGACGAGTACGTCGTACTGCTGGTGGAACCGCCCCATCAGCGTCCCGAGATCCATGCGTACTGCGGTCGCATCGAGGAAATCTGACGCCGTGTAAACCGCACCGAGCTCGGCGACGCGGCGCAGTCCTGGATCGACCCGGTCGTCGACCTCGTACGCCGAGAGCACCTTCGCCGCGCCGGACCACCACAACACGTTGAACGCGTCGATCGGATCGCTGAAACCGGGATCGACCTCGGTCACCACGGCTCCCGCATCCGCGAGTACGCCGACCGCGGTCCGGACCAGCGCCTCGACCTCGGGATCGTTGCGGACGAACCCGAGATCGGCCGAGAAACCGACCCGCAGCCCGGCCACCCCGTCGTCGATCCCGGCCAGGAACGACGTCGCCGGCGTCGGCATCGCCGACCAGTCCCGCGGGTCGTACCCGGTGACCACATCGAGCAGCGCCGCCGCGTCCCGCACCGTCCGCGTCATCGGACCAGCGTGCGAAAGCGTCCCGAACGCACTCGGCGGGAAGAGCGGGATCAACCCGTACGTCGGCTTCAGCGCGACCGTACCCGTGAACGCGGCCGGGATCCGGACCGACCCACCGCCGTCGGTGCCGAGCGACCACACGCCCATGCCGAGCCCGACCGCGGTCGCCGAGCCGCCGCTCGACCCGCCGGACGTCTTCGCCGGGTCCCAGGGGTTGCCCGTCGCGCCGTACGTGAACGAGTCGGTGACGCCCTTCCAGGAGTACTCCGGGGTGGTCGTCTTGCCGAGGATCACGGCGCCGGTCTCCCGCAGACGCGCGACCGACGGCGCGTCCTCGTCCCACGGTCCGGCCGGGTCGATCAGCGTGCTGCCGCGCATTGTCGGCCATCCTTTTGTCCACAATGCGTCCTTGATCGACGTGGGTACGCCGTCGCCGGGGCCCAGTGGCTCCCCTGCGTGCCACCGGGCCTCCGACGCCTTCGCGGCGGCCAGTGCGCCCTCGGCATCCACGAGGACGAAGGCATTCACCTGGCCGTCGTACCGCTCGATCGCGTCCAACGCGGCCTGCGTGGCCTCGACCGGCGAGATCTGCTTGCTCCGATAACCCTCGACCAATTCGGTTGCCTGCGTCATCGATCTCCTGTCGGGATGTAGCCGAGTTTCTTGTCCACCACGTTCAGCAGCGGTTCACCGGCCAGCCAGCGCCGGACGTTGGCGGCGAACTGCGCCGCCAACGTGTCGCGCCAGCCGATCACGTCGCCGGACATGTGGGCGGTGATCGTCACGTTCGGCGCATCCCACAGCGGATGGCCGGCGGGCAGCGGCTCGGTGTCGAAGACGTCCAGGGTGGCCGCGATCCGTCCGGTCCCGAGGGCGGCCAGCAGTGCGGTTTCGTCGACAATCGGACCACGCGCAACGTTGACAATGTGCGTCCCTGGCCGCATCGCCGCCAACACCTCGGCGTCCACCAGCGCCCGCGTCGCCTCCGTCAACGGCGCCGCCAGCACAACATGGTCGGCCCACCCCACCTGGGCCGACAAGTTGCCACTAGCAACAACCACACCAAAGTCCGGATCGCCGCGCCGCAGCTCGCCCTGCCCCTGGCCGCCCCGGCCCTGATCCCCCGGCTCTGGATCAACCGGCTGGGCCAGTCGGCCGGCGCCGCGGACTTCCAGGCCGGCCGCGCGGAGCAGCCTTGCGGTGGCGCGGCCGATCGCGCCGGTTCCGACGATCAGTGCCTTCGCGCCGAGGATGCTGCGGGTCTCGCGGTGCTGCCATTCGTGACCGCGCTGCAGGTCGAAGCTGCGCCGGCTGTCCTTGGCGTGCGCGATCACCGCGCCGAGGACGTACTCGGCGATCGGCCGGTCGAACACCCCGTGCGCATTGGTGACGACGACCGCCGAATCACGCAGCTCGTCGAAGAGCAACGTGTCGACTCCGGCCGCGGTGACATGGATCCATTCGAGGCTGCCGGCGTCCGCCCAGACATCCCGGACCGCGGTCGAGAAGAAGTCCCAGAGCATCAGCGCCTGGGCTCCTCGCACGGCGGCACCGAGACCGTCCGCGGCGCAGTACCGGAAGTCGACGGGCAGGTCGTCGAGACCGGGTGGGCGGTCGGTCGCGCGCTCACAGAGCACGGCGATCGCGGGTCGCGGGGAGGATGCTGGCACGCCCATGAGGCTAGGAATTCGCTGGTAGGATTGTCAACAATCTATCCGGGGCCGCACACTGACTCGCATGAGTACGCGCCCGTCCACCCACCCATTGCCGGCACCGGTGCCCACGCTGCTGCAGACCGGCATCGGTGTGGTCGCCCCCTACGACTTCGCGCTCGACCGCGAACTGTGGCGTTGGGTCCCCGACGACGTCACCCTGCACGTCACCCGGACGCCGTACGCGCCGATGGCGGCGACCCTGGAGATGGCCGTCCACATCTCGGATCCCGAAATGGTCGCCCAGACCACGATGAACGTCCTCCCGGTCGGTCCGCTCGCAGTCGCGTACGCGTGCACGTTCGGCAGCTTCATCGGCGGGCTGTCCGGTGAGGCTGGGCTCGTTGAGGCGATGGTCGCAGCCGGAGCACCGGCGGCGGTGACCACGAGCGGCGCGCTCCTGCTAGCGCTGAACCGGCTCGGGATCAGCCGCATCGCGACGGTCACGCCGTACACGAACGACCTCACCGCCGGGCTGACCACGTTCCTCGCCGAGGCCGACATCGAGGTAGTCGCGACCGCCGGGCTCGGGCTGATCGGCCAGATCTGGGCGGTCCCGTACGAGACGACGGTCGAGCTGGTCCGCAGCATCGACAGCGACTCCGCCGAGGCGGTGTTCATCAGCTGCACGAATCTCCCGACGTACGACGTGATCGCGGGTCTGGAGGCCGCACTCGGCAAACCGGTACTGACCGCGAACCAGGTGACCATGTGGTCCGCGCTCGAACTCGCCGGGCGCCGAGGAGTCGGGCCGGGACAGAGTCTGATGGGGGCCGCATGAGCGAGTACGGCGAGCGGCTGGCTCGGGTCCGTGGGGTGATGGCGGACCGCGGTCTGGGCGCGCTGATTGTCAGCGATCCGGCGAACCTGTTCTACCTGACCGGGTACGACGCCTGGTCGTTCTACACCCCGCAGTGCCTGCTCGTCCCTGCGGACGGCGAGGTCCGGCTGTTCGCGCGGGCGATGGATGCGGCCGGGGCGTCGTACACCTGCAACCTGCGCGCGGACCAGGTCCACGGCTATCCCGAGGATCTCGTGCACCGGCCCGACGTACACCCGTACGACTGGATCGCCGGGCTCTGCCGGGACATGATCCCGGCCGGTGCGGACGTCGCGGTCGAGGGCGACGCGCACTACTTCTCCGCCCGCGGTTACCTTGCCCTGAGCAACGGTCTGCCCGGTCACCGGCTGGTCGACTCGGCCGAGCTGGTGAACTGGGTCCGGCTGGTCAAGTCGCCCGACGAACTGCGCCGGCTGCGGATCGCCGGATCGATCGCCGAGCAGGCGATGCGGGTCGCGCTCGAGCAACTCCGGCCGGGACTGCGGCAGTGCGATCTGGTCGCGGAGATCCTCGCCGCGCAGGCGACCGGAACACCCGAGCACGGCGGCGGATACCCGGCGATCGTGCCGATGCTGCCGACCGGTGACGCCGCGGGTACGCCGCACCTGACCTGGACCGACCGCCCGTTCACCGCCGGCGAGGCGACCACGATCGAACTGGCCGGGGTATTCGACCGCTACCACGCTCCGCTCGCGCGCACGGTGATGCTCGGCGACCCGCCGCGCCGACTGCGGGAGACCGCCAAGGTCGTTGCCGACGGCATGCAGGCGACGTTGTCGACAATTCGGCCAGGCGTCACCGGCAGCGCCGTGCACGCCGCGTTCAACGACGTGATCGCGGCGCAGGGCCTGGTCAAGGATTCGCGGATCGGGTACTCGATCGGCATCGGGTACCCGCCGGACTGGGGTGAGCGCACCGTCAGCCTGCGCCCCGGCGAGACGACCGTACTGACCGCGGGGATGGCGTTCCACGTGATCCTCGGGATGTGGATGGACGGCTGGGGTTACGAGCTGTCCGAACCCGTCGCGGTCACCGCGGGCGGAGTGGAACGACTGACCGGCCTGTCCCACGAACTGACGATCAGGAGGTAACCCTGTGACCGCACTCCCGTACGCCGCACGCGCCACCGGACTGGTGGGTTCGGTGATCGACTCGAGTACGACGTTGCTGCACAAGCAGACCCACGACATCGTGCGCTTCGCGATGGGATCACCGGCCGCCGAGGCCGTGCCGGCACAGATATTGTCAACAATCGCCGCCGACCAGCTGAGTCGCCCGGACGCGTACGACTACGCGGCCACCGAAGGCGATCCGCCGCTGCACGCGGCCCTGCTGGAGATGCTGCGCGGGACGAGCGACGAGACCACAGCCGACCGGCTCACCGTCACCGCCGGCGGAATGCAGGGCCTTGACCTGTTCTGCAAGATCTTCGTCGATCCGGGCGACCTCGTGGTCGTCGAGTCGCCGACGTACACGAACGGCAGCGCGACCGCCCTCTCGTACGGCGCGGAGCTGCTCGAGGTGCCGGTCGACGCCGATGGCATGATTGTCGACGATCTACCGCGCCTCCTCGACGGGCGGACGCCGAAGGCGATCTACACGATCCCGACGTTCCAGAACCCGTCCGGCGCGACACTCTCGCTCGAACGACGGCACCGCCTGCTCGAGCTGGCGCGGTCGTGGGGCTCGATGGTGATCGACGACGACCCGTACGGCCTGCTCCGGTTCGCCGGCGAGCCGTTGCCGACACTGCGTGAACTGGGCGCGGGCGATCCGCTGGTGTTCGCCGTACGGACGTTCTCGAAGATCGTCGCGCCGGGTCTGCGCGTGGGCTGGGTGGACGCCGCCCCGGAGTTGCAGCAGCTGCTGATCAACGCCAAGCAGGCGATGGACACCTGCACCAACCTGCCCGCCCAGCGGCTGCTCGCCGGCTTCCTCGAGGGTGGCCATCTCGAGAATCACCTGGTCACGCAGCAGGCGCAGTACAAGCGTCGCAAGGAGGCGATGCACGAGGCGTTGACCGAGCACTTCGGCGACATCGCGCGATGGACCGATCCGGAGGGCGGCTTCTTCCTCTGGGTCACGCTGGAGAACGGCGTCAACACCGAGGAACTGTTCGAGCTCGCGCTCGCCGAAGGCGTCGCCTTCATCCCCGGCCCGGCCTTCTCCCCGACCGGCCGCTTCACCGACGCGTTCCGCCTGTGCTTCGCCTCGACGCCGCCGGACCGGATCCACGAGGGCGTTGCCCGGCTGCGACGCGCCACGGACAAGCTAGTCGGGTAGCGCGTCGGCCAGCAGCTCGGCCAGGTGCTGGGCACGTCGGCTGGTTCCTTGCGCGATCTGGGTGCGGCAACTGAAGCCGTCGGCAAGTACTGCAGTTGCTTCAGGCAACGACCGCACGGCAGGCAGCAGGACCCGCTCACCGACGGCTTTCGACACCTCGTAGTGGTCGCGCTCGAAGCCGAAGTTGCCGGCCAGGCCGCAGCAGCCCGAATCCGGGACGGTCGCGTCGATGCCGGCCGCAACCATCAACTTGCGGTCGGCATCGAACCCGAGCACCGCATGCTGATGGCAGTGCGTCTGGACCAGCGCCTCTCCCCCGACCTGCGGCGGATTCCAGCCTGCGTCGACGAGCAGCTCGGAAAACGTGTGCGTAGTCGCGGCGGCCTTGGCTGCCAGCGGATTGTCGGCGCAAAGGTCGGGAGCGTCGTGGCGGAGCGCCGCCGTACAGCTGGGCTCGAGCCCGACGATCGGCGTACCGGCCTCGAGGTGTGGCGCGAGCGTCTGCAACGAACGGTCGAGGACGCGGCGAGCCTTCGACAGCTGGCCGGTCGAGATCCAGGTGAGGCCGCAGCACACCGGCTTCGCGGGCAGTACGACCTCGAAACCCGCAGCCTCCAACACAGTCACCGCGGCCCGACCGATCTCGGGCGCGAGGTAGTTGGTGAAGGTGTCCGGCCAGAGCACGACCTTCTGCCCGCCCGCCGGCCGCTCGCGCCGCCCGAACCATTGCGTGAAGCTCTCGCTCGCGAACGCCGGCACGTCCCGCTCCGCAGCGATCCCGCCGAGCCGCTTGGTCAGTTGCAAACCGGCAAACCGGTTCGCGATCCCCGGCGCCCGCGAGGCGAGCCGCGACCACAGCGGCAGCCAGCCCATCGACCAGTGCGACATCGGCCGCTTCCACGGCCGCCGTTCGTAGAAGTGCTGGGTGAACTCGGCCTTGTACGTCGCCATGTCCACATTCACCGGACAGTCCGAAAGACAGCCCTTGCAGGACAGGCACAGATCCAGCCCATCGCGTACTTCGGTCGACCGCCAACCGTCCTTGATCACGTCGCCCTGCAACATCTCCCACAACAGATGCGCCCGCCCGCGGGTCGAATGCAGCTCCTCCCGGGTCACCTGATAACTCGGGCACATCACCCCGCCCGAGCTCTGCCGGCACTTCCCGATCCCCACGCACCGCCGTTGGGCCTGGGCGAAGTCGTGCCCGTCCTCGGGGTAGTCGAACAGCGTTGCCACGTGGCGATCCTTCGCCGGACCGTCGTGCCGGATCGCCAGGTCGAGCGGCGGCGGGGCGACGATCATCCCCGGATTCATCACCGCGCCCGGATCCCAGATCTGCTTCAATTCGCCGAACAGCGCGACCCCGTCGGCGCCGTACATCCGGGTGAGCAGCTCGCCACGCGCCCGCCCGTCGCCGTGTTCGCCGGACACCGAGCCACCAAGCTCGACCACCAGGTCGGTCGCCTGCTCGACGAAGTCCCGGTACGTCGCGATGCCGCGCGTACTGAGCAGGTCGAAGTCGATCCGCATGTGCATGCAGCCCTCGCCGAAATGCCCGTACGACGCACCGGACAGACCGTGCCGCCCGAGTACCTCGTCGAGCCCGCGGAGGTACGCGCCCAATCGCTCTGGCGGTACGGCGGCGTCCTCCCAACCGCCCCACGCCTCGGCACCGTCCGCGCGCCGGGTCGCGAGACCGGCCGCATCCGTGCGGCAGCGCCAGAGAACGGCTTGCGCCTTCGGATCGGTGACGAGGGATGCGGTGGCGGATGATCCATCGTCGTGTAGGTCATCGAGCATCGTCCGGGCGGCCTGGGCGGCGTCGGTCTCGTCCTCGCCGCCGATCTCGACCAGAAGCCAGGCGTTTCCGGCCGGGAGTCCGGCGCGGATCGCGGCGTCGCGAACCTCGGCGGGGAGCCGCTCGACCAGGTCGCTGTTGATCGATTCCATCGTCAGCGGGCCATGGCGCAGGACGACCGGAACGCAGTCCGCCGAAGCGATCGAGTCGGCGAACCCGAGCGCACAAAGAACCTTTGCCTTGGGCAACTCAGCCAGCTTGACGGTGGCACGCAGGGTCGCCGCGAGACCGCCTTCACTCCCGGAGAGCAGCCCGGCGACGTTGTAGCCGTACTCCGGCAGCAGCCGATGCAGCGCATAACCCGAGATCTGCCGACTGAACCGCCCGAACCGCCGCCGAATCTGCAACTCGTGCCGATCCACAAACCCCTGCAAGGCTCGATGCACCTCCCCCTCGCGCCCCGGTCGAGCACCCAACGCAGCTCGCGCGACGGAGCCGGCCGGAACGCTCATCCTCGTGCCGTCGGCGAGGACGATGTCGAGGGACTGGAGGTTGTCGGCGGTGGTACCCCACGCAACCGAATGGGCGCCGCAGGCGTTGTTGGCGATCATGCCGCCGAGGGTGGCGCGGCTCGCGGAGGACGGGTCGGCGCCGAAGGCCAGCCCGTGCGGCTTCGCGGCCGCGAGCAGATCCGTCAGTACGACGCCCGGCTCGACGACCGCGGTCCGGGTCGTGGGGTCGAGGTCCAGGATGCGGTTCACATGCCGCGACGCGTCGATCACCACGCCACCGATCGCATTGCCGGCCATCGACGTACCGCCGCCCCGGACGACCACCGGCGCGCCGGCCGCCGCCGTCAGCGCGACAGCGGCCGCGAGCTCATCGGCATCGGCGGGTACGACGACCAGGTCGGGCACCGCGCGGTAGTTCGAGCCGTCCGCCGCGTACAGCGCCCGCGTCCGCCGGTCGTCCGCGACCACCCGATCGCGCCGCCGTGCGCCCGGCGATTCCCCACGGAGCTCCCGCCGCAAGGCGTCCAGCAACCGCGCGACGTCGTACTCAGGGTTTAACATTGTCGACAATCTACCCATTTCGGTGTGCGTCAGCCAGGAGGTCGGATGGTCACGGTAGGCCTGCTCTATCCCGGACACAGCGCCGAGGACGACTACCCCGCGCTCGAGGCCAGGCTCGACGGAGCGGTCAAACTGCCGGTCGTGATCACCTCCGTGGGCGAGGACGCGCACCGGGTCGACGCGCTGCTCGATCTCGGCCGCGCGGAGCGACTCGCCGAAGGCGCCTCCGAGCTCGCGTCCTCCCAACCGGACGCGGTGATGTGGGCGTGCACGTCGGGCAGTTTCGTGTTCGGGCCGGAGGGCGCCCGCATCCAGGCCTCGGGCGTCGCGCAGGCGCTCGGCGTACCCGCATCGTCCACCTCGATCGCGTTCGTCGACGCCTGCACCCAGCTCGGCATCCGGCGGGTCGCGATCGCCGCGTCGTACCCGGAAGATGTCGCGCAGCACTTCGTCCGGTTCCTGACCGGCGGCGGCGTCGAGGTGGTGTCGATGGGCAGCCACGGCATCATCACCGCCGCGGAGGTCGGGACGCTGGGTCCGGAGCAGGTCGTCGCGATGGTGAAGGCCGCCGACCACCCGGACGCCGAGGCGATCCTGGTGCCGGACACCGCGATGCACACATTGGAGATTGTCGACGAGCTGGAGGCGGCGGTCGGCAAGCCAGTACTCACGGCGAACCAGGTGACGGTCTGGAAAGGCCTGGCGTTGGTCGGCCCGGTACCTTGTCTGCCAGGTCTGGGCACGCTGTTCAGCAGGGATACAAGGGGGACGTCGCAGTGACCAGTTACATCGAGCCGCTGGCTCAGGAGTCGACGCCGAGCATCATCGCCGACAAACTCCGGCTGGCGATCGGCCACGGCGAGCTGAAGCCCGGCATGCAGCTCGGCGAGGCCGACCTGGCCCGCAAGCTCGGCGTCAGCCGCGGACCGCTGCGGGAAGGCATGCAACGACTGACGCAGGAGGGGCTGCTGGTCTCGATCCGCAACCGCGGCCTGTTCGTCATCGACATGACGCCCGAGGACGTCCGCGACATGTACCTGGCGCGCGAGGCGATCGAACGCGCCGCGGCCCTGCAGATCATCCTGCGCGGTGACCACGAGGCGGCCGGAACGGCACTCGCCGCGATCGCCGACCGGATGACCGGAGCCGACGGAGATCCGGCCGCGGTCGGCGAGCTCGACATCGAGTTCCACGAGCTCCTCGTGCGGCTGGCCTGCAGCCCCCGGTTGTCGCGGATGCACCAGACGTCCATCACCGAGACCCGGATGTGCATCCACGCGCTGGAGGAGACGTACCTCGCCACCGACGCCCGTGCCGTCGAGCATCTGCGCCTCGCCGAGGCGATCCGGACCGGCGACGCCGCGCTCACCGAGCAGCTCCTGATCGCCCACATGGACGACGCCGTACAACGCCTCGTCAACCGCTGAGTTCCGTCAGGACACGGCGATGCCGATGTACTTCGTTTCGAGGTACTCGTCGATGCCGACGGACCCGCCTTCGCGGCCCAGGCCCGACTGCTTGACGCCTCCGAAGGGAGCCGCTGGGTTCGAGACGACGCCCTGGTTGAGGCCGACCATGCCGGTATCGATCGACTCCGCGACCCGCAGCGCCCGGCGGAGATCGTTCGTGAAGACGTAGGCGACCAGACCGTACTCCGTGTCGTTGGCGGCGCGTACCACCTCGTCCTCGGTGCTGAACGGGGTCAGCGGCGCCACCGGTCCGAAGATCTCCTGGTCCACCATCGCGGCCTCACGCGGTACGCCGGTCAGCACCGTCGGCGGGTAGAAGAACCCGTTGCCAGCAGCAACTTCTCCCCCGGTCAGCACGGTCGCCCCGCGGTCGACCGCGTCCGCTACCAGCGACCGCACCTTCTCCAGCCCGGCCTCGTCGATCAGCGGCCCGACGTTCACGTCCGGCTCGGTCCCGCGTCCGACGGTCAGCGCTCCCATCCGCGCCGCGAGCCGACGGCCGAACTCGTCGATCACCGAATTGTGCACAAAAATACGATTGGCCGCCGTACACGCCTCGCCCATGTTCCGCATCTTCGCCGCGAGCGCACCCGTCACCGCTTCGTCCAGATCGGCGTCCTCGAACACGATGAACGGCGCATTGCCGCCCAGTTCGAGCGAGGTCCGCAGTACCTTCTCCGCACACTGCTCGAGCAGGACCCGGCCGACCCGCGTCGAGCCGGTGAAGGACAGCTTCCGCGCCAGCCCGGATCGGATCAGCGGCTCCATCACGCCGCCTGCGTCCATCGCGGTGACACAGTTGACCGCCCCGGCCGGTACGCCGGCCTCGGCCAGGATCTCCATCAACGCCAGCATCGACAGCGGGGTCTGGTGGGCGGGCTTGATGACGCTCGTGCAGCCGGCCGCGATCGCCGGACCGAGTTTGCGGGTCCCCATCGCCATCGGGAAGTTCCACGGGATGATCAGCAGGCATGGACCGACCGGCTGCTTCGCGATCAGGAAGCGCGCGTTGCCGGCCGGCGCGGTCTGGTACCCGCCGTCGATCCGGAGCGCCTCGCCGGCGAAGTGCCGGAAGAACTCGGCCGCGTAGGCGATCTCGCCGCGCGCCTCCGGCAACGGCTTGCCCATCTCCAGCGTCATCAGCAGCGCCAGGTCGTCGACCCGCTCCATCAACAGCCCGTACGCCGTCATCAGCATGTCGGCACGCTCTCGCGGCGAGGTCCGGGCGAAGTCCGGCTGCGCGGCCACCGCTGCCTCGAGCGCGGCCCGCCCATCGGCCGGTGACGCATCGGCCACTGCGCAGAGCACCTCGCCGGTGGACGGATCGACAACGTCGAAGGTCGCCCCGCGAGTCGCCTCGGCCCACTTCCCGTCGATGAACAGCCGCTTCTCGACCGCCTCGACCACCCTGGCCTCGACCACGCTGGACTCGTCCATATGCACCCCTTCACCGGCGTCAACTGCTGAGATACGCTGATTGTCGACAATCTACCATTCGACTTGTCAACGATTCGACAACTGGAGGGGAAGTCCGTGGCCGAGCTCTCGCAGATCCTGAAGCAGGCGACCGGCGTCGTCGCCGCCCGCGGTGTGGGCGTGCAACTGTTCGACGAGGACGACCGCAGGTATCTGGATTTCACCGCCGGCATCGGCGTCACCTCGACCGGGCACTGCCACCCGCGCGTCGTCGCGGCCGCCCAGGAGCAGGTCGCCAAGATCATCCACGCGCAGTACACGACCGTGATGCACCGGCCGCTGCTCGACCTGGTCGATCGGCTCGGCCAGGTCCTCCCCCGGCACCTCGACCGGATGTTCTTCGCGAACTCCGGCAGCGAGGCGATCGAGGCGGCGCTGCGACTCGTCCGGCAGGCGACCGGCCGACCTAACGTGATCGTGTTCCACGGCGGCTTCCACGGCCGGACCGTGGCCGCGGCCTCGATGACGACGTCCGGCACGAAGTTCCGCTCCGGCTTCAGCCCGTTGATGGCCGGTGTCCACGTCTCGCCGTTCCCGGACCCCGGCCACTTCGGCTGGCCGGTCGAACAGGCGACCGACTTCGCACTCAGCCAACTCGACTACGTGCTGCAGACCCTGAGTACCCCGGCCGACACCGCGGCGTTCTTCGTCGAGCCGGTCCTCGGCGAAGGCGGGTACGTGCCGGCGAACGAGCGGTTCTTCGCCGGGCTGCGGGAGCGCGCCGACGCGCACGGGATCCTGCTCGTGGTCGACGAGGTGCAGACGGGCTTCGGGCGGACCGGCAAGTTCTGGGGCGGCGACCACTTCGGTTCGCATCCGGACGTGCTGGTCACCGCGAAGGGCCTGGCCTCCGGCTTCCCGCTGTCCGGGATCGCCGCGTCGGCGGAGCTGATGGAGAAGGCGTGGCCGGGCTCGCAGGGCGGTACGTACGGCGCGAACGCAGTGGCGTGCGCGGCGGCGCTGGCGACTCTCGACGTGATCGAAGACGAAGGCCTGGTGCAGAACTCGGCCGACCGCGGCGCGCAATTGAAGCAGGCGCTGCAGTTGGTCGCGGACAAGCACGAGCGGATCACCGATGTGCGCGGGCTCGGTCTGATGATCGGCAACGAGTTCCGGGACGCGGACGGTAAGCCTGACGCGGCGACGGCGACCGCAGTACAGCAGGAGGCGGCCCGTCGGGGGTTGCTGCTACTTACCTGCGGTGCCTGGGGTCAGGTCGTCCGGTTCATCCCGGCCCTGGTTGTCTCCCCCGATGAGATCGACGAGG
The DNA here is from genome assembly GCF_036226565.1 of Kribbella sp. NBC_00709. Classification (GTDB taxonomy): domain Bacteria; phylum Actinomycetota; class Actinomycetes; order Propionibacteriales; family Kribbellaceae; genus Kribbella. The sequence continues at coordinate 6,127,771 of NZ_CP108996.1, read as the reverse complement.
CTGCGGGGCTCTGGTCCGACGCAGTCTCCGCCGTCATCGGCTGAGCACACGAGGCTGAAGACAGGAGGCTGAGCACAAGAGGAGGCCGGTCCGCGTCAGCGCGGTCCGGCCTCCTTTGCGCGTCAGGCCTTGGCGGGGGCGGGTTCGAGGGCGACGGGCGGCGGGGCGTCCTCGGTGCCTGGGATCTCGGTGCCGTTGATCGGGCACCGCGAGGTCTCCGGCACCCGGGCCAATGCGATCGCGCCGACCACGCAGGCCGCCATCATGTAGTACGCCGGGACCAGCGAGTCGCCCAGTTTCTGGGTGAGCCAGTCGTTGACCGCGGGCGCCGTACCGCCGAAGAGCGATGTCGACACGTTGTACGCGATCGCGAACCCGGCGTACCGGACGTGGGTCGGGAACATCGCCGGGAAGGTCGCCGAGATCGTCGCCAGCTGCGGCACGTAGAGCAGCCCGAGTACGGCGAACCCGATGATCGCGCCGGCCAGATTCGTCCCCATCAGCAGGAACATCGGCACGCCGAACACGAAGAGCCCGGCCAGCGACGCCCACCACAGCGGTTTGCGGCCGACCCGGTCCGACATCCGGCCGGCGAACGGCACGAACACCATCATCATCAGCATGCCGATGATCGGCACGATCAGCGACTGGTCCGAACTCAGCCCGATCTCCTTCTCGAGGTACGTCGGCATGTAGGTCAGCAGCGTGTAGTTGACGACGTTCAGCGCGATCACCATGCCGCCGAGCCGCAGGATCGGGGCCCAGTAGCCGGCCAGCAGGTCCTTGAACTGATGCGCCGTCTGCTCTTCCTTCTGGCCCTTCGCCTCGAGCTCGCGGAAGACCGGGGTGTCCTCCAGCCGGGACCGGAGGTAGACCCCGACCAGACCGAGCGGCGCGGCGACGAGGAACGGCAGCCGCCAGCCCCACGCGTGCATCGCGTCGTCGCCGAGCACCAGCGAGAAGAACAGCATCAGCAACGCACCGGCGGAGAAGCCGGCCAGCGTGCCGAACTCCAGGAAGCTGCCGAGGAACCCGCGCTTGCGGCTCGGCGCGTACTCGGCCATGAAGGTCGCGGCACCGCCGTACTCGCCGCCGGTCGAGAAGCCCTGGATCATCCGGAGCACGACGAGCAGCGCCGGCGCCCAGTAGCCGATCGTGTCGAACGACGGGACGAGACCGGCGCACAGGGTCGCGCCGGACATCATCAGGATCGTGATCGCCAGCACGTGCTTGCGGCCGAGCCGGTCGCCGAGCGGTCCCCAGACCAGACCGCCGAGCGGCCGGACCAGGAATGAGACGGCGAACGTCATCAGCGCCAGCAGCGTCGCGCTCTGGGTGTCGCCGGGGAAGATCGCGGCCGAGATGTACGTCACGCCGTACGCGTAGATGCCGTAGTCGAACCATTCGGTCGCGTTGCCGATCGCCGAGGCGGCGATCGCCTTCCTCAGTACGGCGGGCGACTGCTCATGCTCGACTGTGGGCGTAGCCCGGGGCGGCTGGGAGCCCTTCGGGGGCTGGGTCTCGGCGTCCACGGTTTCCTCCTGTCGTCTTACGGCCTCAACCCGGGTGCCCACCTCACGTCAATCAACACACTCCACCGGGGCAGGTCGTAGTTTTGTTGACAATCCGAAGGTTAACCATGTGCGTTCGTGAACAGCAAGGAGTGACTCGCAGTCGATCAGTTCTTCTCGGCGAGTGACGCCAGCCCGGCGGTGATCACCGCGATGCCGAACTCGAACCGCTCGTCGCCGCTGGCACCGGACGTCAGCGGGCCCGACAGGGCCACGCTCAGCGGGAAGCGATCGGCCGGCAGCGACTCGAAGTACGACCGGAGCCCGCCGACGAATCGCTCGACATCCTCGGGCGTCCAGTCGGACGCGCCCTGCACCGTCTCCTCGAAGGCGACGGCCGTCACGTAGAGCGGGATCAGGTCGACCGCCCACGCCGCCGCCTGATCCGGGATGTTGCCCGCCTTCAGCAGCGTCAGGATCCGCTCGGTGCTCATCAGTGCCCGCTCCCCCAGCGGTACGGTGCCGATCGCGGCCCGCGCGACACCTGGATTGGCCCGCATCGCCCGCAGCATCTCGCGCATCATCGCCTTCAGCTGCTCCTGCCAGCGGGCCGGATCGACCGCATCGTCGTACCTCATCTGCGCGGCGGCCCGCTCGACCAGCAGTTGATCCAGCTCGCGCTTGTTCGCGACATGCGCGTAGAGCGAGGCCGGTCCGGTGCCGAGCGCCTGCGCGATCTTGCGCATCGAGACCGCCTCGTACCCCTGGTCGACCAGCACCCGCATCGCAGCGTCGACGATCCGCTCCCGGTTGAGCGGCTCCTTCGGCGCGCGGGTGGGCTTCGCGGGGGTGATCGGCTGCCACGGGGGTTGGGTCATACGAACACTGTACTTGACGCGAACGATGTTCGGGAGTAGAACAGTGTTCGTCAACGAACACCGTTCGAAATCTCGAGGGGGCCGCTATGAGCACCGCACTGGAAAATCCGCCCGACACCACGACCGCCGCGAGTGGTACGCCGTACCGCTGGCGCTGGATCGTGCTCGCGACGATCCTGATCGCCGAGATCATGGACCTGGTCGACGCGACCATCGTCAACATCGCGGCCCCGTCGATCCGGGCCGAGCTCGGCGGCTCCGAGTCGGCCATGCAGTGGATGCTGGCCGGCTACACGCTGGCCTTCGCGATCGGGCTGATCACCTTCGGCCGGCTCGGCGACCTGGTCGGCCGCCGCCGGTTGTTCCTGATCGGCGCCCTCGGATTCACCGTCGCGTCCGCGGTCTGCGGGCTGGCGACCAGCCCCGAACTGCTGATCGGCAGCCGCGTCGCGCAGGGTCTGCTCGGCGCGGTGATGATCCCGCAGGGCTTCGCGATCCTGAAGTCGATCTTCCCGTCCGAGGAGCTCGGCAAGGCGTTCGCGATGTTCGGCCCGGTGATGGGATTGTCGGCAGTCGCCGGCCCGATCCTCGCCGGCGTGCTGATCGACGCGAACTGGTTCGACGCCGGCTGGCGCACGATCTTCTTCATCAACGTGCCGATCGGCATCGCGGCCCTCGTCGGCGCGTCGAAGTTCATGCCCGAGGTGAAGATGCCCGGCGCCTCCCGCCTCGACACCGCCGGGGTGCTGCTCGTCAGCCTCGCCTCGGGTCTGCTGATCTACCCGCTCGTCCAGGGCCGTGAGCTCGGCTGGCCGTTGTGGACAATCCTCATGGTGGCCAGCTCGATTGTCGTCTTTGCGCTGTTCGGCTGGCGGGAGCGCCGCTCCGGCAACCCGGTCATCGACCCGTCGCTGTTCCGCAACCGCGGGTACGTCGCCGGCCTCGGCGTCATCACCACGTTCTTCCTCGCGATGAACGGCTTCATGCTGGTCTTCAACCTGTTCACCCAGCTCGGTCTGCACTACAGCCCGCTGAAGGCCGGCCTCGCGATGGTGCCGTTCTCACTCGGCATCGCGATCGGCGCGCCGCTGTCCGGCGGTCTGCTCGCCCCGAAGCTCGGCCGCAAGGCGCTGCAGCTCGGTGTCGCAGTGATGACGGTGGCGATGGCCGGCGTCTGGTTCACGCTGCACACGTACGGCGACGCGACCACGATCTGGAACCTGGTCCCGGCGACGCTCGCCACCGGAATCGGCGCCGGCCTGGTCTTCGCTCCGCTGTTCGACATCATCCTGGCCTCGATCGACGACCAGGCCGCCGGCTCGGCGTCCGGCGTACTGACCGCGATGCAGCAGTACGGCGGCGCCATCGGCGTCGCGGTGATCGGCACTGTGTTCTTCCAGCTGCTGCCGGCCCACGCCTTCCTCGGCGCCACCAAGACGTCGGTCCTGGTCGCGATCGGGCTGTTCATCATCAGTCTGGCTGTCACCTTCCTGCTGCCCAAGCGGGCCCGGGAGCAGGTCAGTCACGGCTGACGAAACCCTCCTTCACCAACCAGTCCATGGCGACGTCGGCGGGCTCGCGTCCGTCGACGTCGACCTGGGCGTTGAGGTCGATCAGCACCGGGTCGGTCAGCTTGTCCGACACCGGCTGCAGCAGGTCCTGCAGCTGCGGGTACTTGTCCAGCACCTTCTTACTGATCACCGGCGCCACGTTGTACGCCGGGAAGTACTTCTTGTCGTCCTGCAGTACGACGAGATCCAGCGACTTGATCCGCCCGTCGGTCGTGTAGATCTCCCCGAACCGGCAGTCTCCATGACTGGTCGCGGCATACACCGCGCCGGTGTCCAGGGTCCGGATGTTGTTCCGCGGTACGCCGGAGCCCAGCGGGATCCCGTAGTGCTCGAGCATCGGCTCGAAGCCGTCGTTCCGGTTCGCGAACTCGGACTCGACGCAGAACGTCCGCTCCTTCATCGGCAACGACGCGACCTGCGACAGCTTGGTGAGGTGCAGCCGGTCGGATTCCTTCCGGGTCATCGCGAAGCCGTAGCTGTTGTTCATCGGCGCCGGCTTCAGCCACACCAGCCCGTACTTCTCCGCGTCCTCCTTCCGCACCGCGTCGTACTGCTTCTGCTTGTCGGGGATGCCGGTGTCGTGGCCGAGGTACGAGATCCAGGCGGTGCCGGTGTACTCCCAGGCCATCTGGATCTGGCCGCCGATCATCGCCTGCCGGGACGTGTCGCTGCCGGGCATGTTCGTCAGGTCCTGCACGTGCGCGCCGGCCGATCGCATCAGGATCGCGGCGATCTTGCCGAGGATCAGCTGCTCCTGGAAGTTCTTCGACCCGATCGCGATCGAGAGGCCGTCCAGGCTCTTCACCGAGCGCAGCGGACCTTGGAGCGCACCGGTCGGCACGAAACCGCCGCTGGTCCCCAGTCCACATCCGCTCAGCACCAGCGCGACCGCACAGGCCATTGCCATCAGCCGCTTCATCCGAGCCCCCTCGGTCGGGTGACCTCTTCGAGCACGCGGCCCGCCCAATCGATCAGGAGCGCCAGGGCCGCGACGAGTACGGCGCCGCTGATCAGCACCGGGTACCGCAGAAGGCGAATGCCCGTTGTGATGAGGCTGCCCAGTCCCCCGGCGTCGATGAACGTCGCAAGGGTTGCGGTGCCGACGACCAGAACGAGCGCGGTCCGGATGCCGGCCATGATCACCGGTACGGCGAGCGGCAGCTCGATCCGCCCGAGGACGGCCACGGTCGACATCCCCATCCCGCGGCCGGCCTCGACCAGAGTCGGGTCGACGCCTTGCAGGCCGACGATCGTGTTCCGCAGTACCGGCAGGATCGCGTACAGGCACAGCGCGAGGATCGCGGTCCAGAAGCCGAAGCCGAGCCAGATCGCGAGCAGCACGATCAGTCCGATCACCGGCGCCGCCTGGCCTGCGTTCGCCACCGCGACCACGAGCGGGGCGGCGCGACGAGACCGCGGCCGGGTCAGCGCGATGCCCAGCGGTACGGCGATCAGCAGCACGATGACCGTGGCGACAACGGTGAGTTCGAGGTGCTGGAGCGTCAGCCGGCCGACGAGCGACCATTCGAGCTGTCGCTGTTCGATCGAGTCGAGCTCGGCCTGGGACCGCCAGATCGCCCAGACCGCGACGACGATCGCGACGAACAACGGCTGCCCGATCAGCAGCCCCCACGACGGGCGGCGTGCGCGAGTCGCCGCGAGCCCTGCGGCCGCAGCCTTCGCGTCGGCCAGGTTCTCCTTCGGCTGAAGGTCTTGGGTCACCGTCACTGCGCGACCTCCTCCGGCTCCGCGGAACCGTTGCCGTCCTGGATCCTGGCCAGCACCGCCTGGAAGTCGACGACGCCCAGGTACTCGTCCCGCCGGCCGGTCACGACGGCGCTGCCGTGGCTGCACATCAGCATCGTGTCGAGCGCATCGTTCAGGGTCGCGCGCCGGTCGATCGTGACCAGGTCTGTGTCCTCGTGCGGCGCCGGGACGGTGTCCACGTCCGACAGGTCTGTGGTCCACATCCAGTCCACCGGCCGTCGGCGCCGGTCGAGGACGACGACCGAGTCGTCACCGGCCGCGGTGGCGGCTCGCAGTACGGCGGGAGCCGGGTCGCCGATCTCCGCGACCGTCGGCTGACCGAGCTCGATCTCACTGACCCGGCTCAGCGTCAGCTGCTTCAAAGCAGCGCCCGCGCCGACGAAGTCCGCGACGAACCGGTCGGCCGGGTTCGCCAGGATCGCTTCGGGGGTGTCGTACTGCGCGATCTGCGCGCCCTCGGTCAGGATCAGGATCCGGTCGCCGAGCTTCACCGCCTCGTCGAAGTCGTGCGTGACGCAGACGATCGTCTTGCGCAGCTCCTCCTGGATGCTGAGCAGCTCGTCCTGCAGCCGCTGCCGGGTGATCGGGTCGACCGCACCGAACGGCTCGTCCATCAGGATCACCGGCGGGTCGGCGGCGAGTCCGCGGGCCACACCGACGCGTTGTTGCTGACCGCCGGACAGCTCCCGCGGGTAGCGGTCGCGGTACCGGTCCGGGTCGAGGCCGACGAGCTCGAGCAGTTCGCCGACGCGTTCCGCCGTACGGCGTTTGTCCCAGCCGAGCAGGCCCGGGACGAGGGCGATGTTCTGGGTGACGGTCATGTGCGGGAACAGGCTGCCGCCCTGGATCACGTACCCGATCCGGCGGCGCAGGTCGTCGTCGTCCTGCCGGCTGATGTCCTCGCCGCCGATCTTGATGCTGCCGGACGTCGGCTCGATCAGCCGGTTGATCATCTTCAGCGAGGTGGTCTTGCCGCAGCCGGACGGGCCGACGAACATCACGATCTCGCCGGCCGGGATCTGCAGGGACAGGCCCTCGACCGCGGGTTTGCGCTGGCCCGGGTACCGCTTCACGACGTCGGTCAGTTCGATGTCGACGCCGCTGATGGCAGGTTCGGTTTCAGGCACGGATACCCCTCGAGGTGGTCAGGCGGCCGACGAGCAGCAGCATGGCGTCCAGGATCAGAGCGAGCAGGACAACGCCGATCGTGCCGACCAGCGCGGAGTTGAGAGCGTTCTTGCCACCGATCTGGGTCAGGCCGGTGAAGATGAAACTGCCCAGGCCAGGTCCGAGCACGTACGCCGCGATGGCCGCGATACCCATCGACATCTGGGCCGAGACCCGGACGCCGGCCAGGATCACCGGCCAGGCCAGCGGCAGCTCGATCCGGAGCAGCGTCCGGACCGCACCCATACCCATCCCACGGGCCGACTCGATCAGGGTCGCGTCGACGCCGGCCAGACCGACGACGGCGTTCCGCAGGATCGGCAGGCACGCGTAGAACGTGACCGCAATCACGGAAGTGGCGGTGCCGATACCGGCGAACGGGATCATCAGGCCGAGCAGCGCGAACGACGGAATGGTCAGGCCGACCGCGCTGACCGCGCCGGCCAGTGACGCGATCCGTGGATTGCGGTGCACGACGACCGCCAGGCCGACCGCGATCACGGTGGCCAGGAGTACGCACTGGATGACCAGGCTCAGGTGCTGGTAGCTCTGGTAGAGCAGTTGTGAATGACGCTCAGTTATGTAGTCCCACACGCGGTAGCCGGTACCCAACAAGCGTTCGCTTACACGTCGGGACGGTCCGTGTCAGAGTCCGGACATGCCGAAGCCCCTGGTCACCGGTGCGGCGCCAGGGGCTTCGAGGTGAATCAGTTGAACGAGTCGCCGCAGGCGCAGGAGCCGGTGGCGTTCGGGTTGTCGATCGTGAAGCCCTGCTTCTCGATCGTGTCGACGAAGTCGATCGACGCGCCCTTCAGGTACGGCGCGCTCATCCGGTCGGTCACGACGCTGACGCCATCGAAGTCGGCCACCACGTCACCGTCGAGCTGACGCTCGTCGAAGAACAGCTGGTACCGCAGGCCGGAGCACCCGCCCGGCTGCACGGCGACCCGCAGCGCGAGGTCGTCGCGACCTTCCTGGTCGAGCAGCGCCTTCACCTTGGCTGCGGCCCCGTCGGTGAGGAGAACACCCGTGGCGACGGCCTGCTCGGTCTGCGCTTCAGTCATTCCTGACTCCAGTCATCTGCTCAAGTGCCGACGCACAGCTCCGTCGGCACGGAAGTCTCTTGTCAACACGCACCAACACCGGTCGGTCCGCGCTCATTCCCATGGTCGCACACCTATTTCACAGATCAACCAGCCTGGCCATCTACTGATCAGCGCGCCCAGGTCCGGGCGACACGCTCCGCGACCGTGGCGAGCGAGCCGTGCGGGTCCGCGAACGCCCGCTCCTCGCCGACCGCGTCGACCAGCGCGTACGCCGACTCCACGCCCATCGAACGCATCTCCCGGGACCCGATCAGCACCTTCCCGGCGAGGACGACGCACGGCCGCATCGCGTCGTTCGCCACCTTCGCGACGCCGGCGATCACCTTGCCGTCGCGGGACTGGAAGTCGAACGCGCCCTCACCGCTCAGCACCAGGTCCACCCGGGCGGCCTTCTCCTTCAGCCCGGTCAGCTCGGCGACCAGGTCGATCCCGGACACCCGCTCCGCGCCGAGCAGCAGGAGCGCATACCCGAGCCCGCCCGCCGCACCCGCACCCTTCTGATCGGCCGTCTTCCGGTCGGCGAGCTCCGCGAAGTGGGTCAACCACCCGTCGACCTGGGGCTTCCGCTCGTCCCCGATCCCCTTCTGCGCCCCGAACACATTCGTCGCGCCGCGGAGCCCGAGCATCGGATTCTCCACATCACTCGCGGCAACGAACTCGATCCCGGCGACGCGCTCCCGCGCCGGCTGGAGATCCACCGCCGTCAGACCGGCAAGCCCACCGGCCCCGCCGTCCAGGTGACCTGACTCACCCGTCGCGCCGAGGGCGGCGAGCATGCCGGCGCCCGCGTCGTTCGTACCGGAGCCACCCAGGCCGAGGATGATCCGTTTCGCGCCGGCGTCGATCGCGGCCGCGATCAGTTGCCCGACGCCGTACGTCGTCGCCTCCTCGGGCCGGCGGTCCTTCGGCTCGACCAGGTGCAATCCGCACGCCTGCGCAGTCTCGACGTACGCCGTCTCTCCCGCCAGCAGCACCGTCGCCGGGGTTTCGTCGCCGAGCGGGCCGCGCACCGTGACCGAGAGCAGCGTCCCGTCGACCACCGCGGACAGCACGTCGATGAACCCGGGCCCACCGTCGGCCATCGGCGCGACCAGCACCTCGGCCCCGGGGTCCCGCCGCCGCCATCCTTCCTCGATGGCCGCGGCCGCCTCCACAGCCGTCAACGTGCCCGCGAACTTGTCCGGCGCAATCAGGATCCGCATGCCCACATCCTCCCCCACCACCGCCACCGGCCGGGCGGCCCGTCCGCGAATCCACCGCGACCCCGGACACCTCCTAATGGGTCTTATCGGGTCGGTCGCTGGCAGACTCGGTGCCTGGTAGCCGCTGGCGGGTGAGCACTCATACCTCCTGGACTGTTTGAGTCCTGTCGACAGAGCGTGCCCTCGCCGGTGGTCGGGAGATCTGTACGGCTGATGGGGTGTCGTGCCTACTGCCCGCGGGTTGGGTTGGTGTGAGCACTGATCCATTAGGGCGCCGGGGGTCTCTCGCGGGCTGCTGACAGCCGAGTGTGGAGCGGAGAGTTGATGATGTTGCTGGTTGGGGATGACTGGGCCGAGGATCACCACGATGTCGAGATCCAGGACTCTGGTGGCCGGGTCTTGCGGGTGGCGCGGGTGGCTGAGGGCATGGCCGGGATGGCGCGGTTGCATGAGCTGATCGCGGAGTTCCTGGGCGACGATGACGGCGCGGAGGAGGTAGTGGTCGGGATCGAGACCGATCGGGGCCCATGGGTGCGGGCGCTGGTCGCGACGGGGTACCTGGTGTTCGCGGTGAACCCGAAACAGGCTGCCCGGCATCGTGAGGTGCTGTCGCTGTCGGGTGCGAAGGACGACAAGACCGACGCGCACACGCTGGCCGACATGGTCCGGACCCGGCGTCACCAGTTACGGCCGGTCGCGGCCGATTCGGAGCTGGCCGAGAGCATCAAGGTGCTGGCCCGGGCGCACCAGGCCATGATTCAGGAACGGACCCGGCACATGCTGCGGCTGCGGTCGGCGTTGCGGGACTACTTCCCGGCCGCGCTGGACGCCTACCAGCAAGGCACCTTGACCCTGACCGGCCAGGATGTGCTGGCGTTGCTGGCCAAAGCACCTACGCCAACCGCGGCGGCCGAGCTCACCATCGGCCAGATCACAGCGGCGTTGAAGACCGCCGGCCGGCGTGGTGACCTGACCGCCAGGGCCGCGCAGGTCCAGGCCGCGTTGCGCACCGAACAGCTCGGCCAGCCCGACCTCGTCACCGGCGCCTACGCGGCCACGGTCGGTTCCACGGTGGCGGTTCTGCAGACCCTGACCACCCAGATCACCGCCCTGGAAAGCCAGGTCGAGGCCTATTTTGGCCGGCACCCGGACGTTGAGATCTACCGCAGCCAGCCCGGCCTCGGACAGATCCTCGGCGCCCGGGTGCTCGCAGAGTTCGGCGACGCCCCCGGCCGCTACCACGACGCCAAAGCCCGCAAGAACTACGCCGGCACCGCACCCACCACCCGCCAATCCGGCAAACTGCGGACCGTGCACGCCCGGTTCATCCACAACAACCGGCTCGTCAACGCCCTCGGCCTGCAAGCCGGCGCCGCCATCCTGCACGACCACCACGTCCGCGCCTACTACGACCAACTCCGCAGCCGCGGCCTCGGCCACCACGCCGCCCTCCGCCAGATCGCCAACCGCCTCGCCGGCATCCTCCACGGCTGCCTCAAAACCCACACCCCCTACAACCCCGACACCGCCTGGGCGCACCGCACCCAAACCACCGCCGCTTGACAGCCTTAGCTCCTGGGGTGTCTGTCGTGAGGACGCAACCCGATTGACGCGCCTGGAGGGGGGCAGTTGGATCGCTCGGTATGAAGACAGTCCTGTTCGCGCTCCGCGTGAGTGATCTGGAACGCTCGCTCGCCTTCTACACGGCCGTCGGCTATGTGACCCTCAACACGATTCCGTTCGACGACGGCTCGAGCCTGGTCTGGTTGCGTCTCCCGGACGAGCCGTCGGTGTCTCTCGAACTCGTCCATCGCCCGGCCGACGGTCCGGTCGAGATCGGTGGGTTCGTGCATTTCGCGATCGAGGTCGATTCGCTCGCCGAAACTGTCGGGCGGCTGACGGCGGCAGGCCTGCAACCGGGTGAGCCTGAGCTGCCGGGCGGTCCCGTCGGCCCCAAGACCTCCTGGCTGCTCGACCCCGACGGCTACCGCATCGAGCTGGTCGAGTGGCCCCCGAGTGGCCCACCCACAGTCGAGTGACGGCGCCGACCTGGCCTTCCACGGCAGCCGAGGCAATCGCCGTACAGGAAGAACTCCGCGGGCTGGTCGATCCCACCGACACCGCTGGACCACCGCGGTCCGTCGCCGGGCTGGACGTCGCGTACGACGGAGACCGGTTGGCGGCTGCGGTCGTCGTACTGGACTGGGAGACGCTCGGCGAGGTGGAGCGGGCGGTGGTTCTCGGCGCGACGACATTTCCGTACGTGCCTGGTTTGTTCGCGTTCCGGGAGGTGCCGGCGCTGCTCACGGCACTCGAACAGCTGACGATCACACCGGATCTGCTGATCTGCGACGGTCAGGGACTCGCGCATCCGCGGCGGTTCGGGCTGGCTTGCCACCTCGGCGTACTGACTGGCATCCCGTCGATCGGCGCTGCGAAGACGGCGTTCGTCGGGTCGCACGACGACCTGGCGCGCGAGCGCGGGGCGACCGCCGACCTGGTGGACAACGGCGAGGTCGTCGGCGCCGCGCTGCGAACCCAAGCCGGGGTCAAGCCGGTCTACGTATCGGTCGGACACCGCGTGACCTTGCCGAGCGCAGTCGACCACGTGCTGCACCTGGCACCCCGCTATCGGTTGCCGGAGACAACCAGAGCAGCCGACCACGCCTGCCGAGAGGGACTGCGAGATGGATGAGTCACCAAGAGTGCCGGGGTACACGCAGCACGAGTACGGCGACCGGATCGGCGCGACTGCACGGTTACGGATCGGCGCGGCCGCCGCAGTGATCCACGGCAATCGGCTACTGCTGACCCGCGTCGAATCTCGGGTGGTGTGGGAGGAGGATTTCACGCCGATTTGGGTGCAAAACCCTCCCCAGTCCGGCTCATCGGCGGCCTAGGAGGCGGCGGAGGGCGAGGGCCAGGACGGCGCCGATCAGGTACGGCGCGATGCGGCGGGCGAGGGCGGGTAGGACGGTGCCGACGAGGTCCAGGGCCACCGCATCGGAATCCGGCGGTGCGGAACCGGCATCCCGCGCAGCGGAATCGCTCCGGCTGGAGGCGGGGTTGCTCTGGCTCGAGGCGGGGTTGCTCTGGCTCGAGGCGGGGTTGCTCTGGCTCGAGGCGGGGTTGCTCTGGCTCGAGGCGGGGTTGCTCTGGCTCGAGGCGGGGTTGCTCTGGCTCGAGGCGGGGTTGCTCTGGCTCGAGGCGGGGTTGCTCTGGCTCGAGGCGGGGTTGCTCTGGCTCGAGGCGGGGTTGCTCTGGCCTGGGGTGGGCGCGGCGGTGGCGGCTGGTGGGGTGGGTGGCGCTTCGGCCGGAGTGTCCAGCTTTGTTGTCAGGCAGGTGGTGAACTGGTCGAGAAGTTTGTTCGAGACGTCCTGGATCAGGCCGCGGCCGAACTGGGCCGGGCGGCCGGTGATGGTGAGATCGGTTTCGACCGTGACCTCGGTCGAATCCGGGCCGGCGGCAACCAATCGGGCGGTGACGCGCGCGGTCGCCGTACCGTTGCCGCGGCGGTCCTTGCCCTTGGCCTCGATCACCGCGTGATGGTCCGCCGGATCGCGCTCGACGAAGGTGCCGTTTCCGGAGTACTGCAGCGACACCGGCCCGAGCTTCACCTTGCACGAGCCGATGAACTCGTCGCCTTCGTACGACGTCAGGGTGGCGCCGGGGAAACACGGCACCACCCGTTCGAGGTCGTTGAACGCGGCCCAGGTCTGCTCGACCGGAGCCGGTACGACGAACTTGTGCTCGAGCCTCACGCCGTACCTGCCGCCGCCAGCACCGCGCGCCGGGTCAGCACCGTGGCCAGGTGCCGTCGGTAGTCGGCGTCACCGTTGAGATCGGTCACCGGCGAGGTCCCGTCCGCGGCCCGCGCCGCGGCTTCCCGGACGGCGTCGGCCGTCGCGGGACGGCCGACCAGCGCCTCCTCCACCGCGGCCGCCCGAACCGGCGTCGAGCCCATGTTACCGAGGGCAACCCGCGCCTCGGCGATCGAATCACCGTCGAGCCGGACCGCAGCCGCAACGGAGACGATCGACCAGCCTTGGGCGACCCGGTTGAACTTCTCGTAGTGCGCACCCCAGCCGGTGTACTTCGGCACCCGCACCTCGACGAGCAGCTCGTCCTCGCCGAGCGCCGTACTGAACACGCCCTCGAAGAAGTCCCCGGCAGCCACGGTACGACGGCCACCCGCGCCGGCGATCACGAACGACGCGTCCAGCGCCACCGCGACGGCCGGCAGATCAGCGGCCGGATCGGCATGCGCCAACGAACCACCGAACGTGCCGCGATGCCGGATCTGCGGATCGCCGACCGTTGCCGTTGCCAACGAAATCAATCGCGCATGCTCGCCGACCAATGGATCCGACTGCACTGTGCTGTGCGGCGTCATCGCGCCGATGACGAGCGCATCCCCGTCGTCACGGACACCCCGCAGCTCGTCGATCTTGCCGAGGTCAACGATCGCCTCGGGCGCCGCCAGCCGCAACCGCAGCGCCGGCATCAGGCTCTGCCCACCGGCCAGCACCTTCGCGTCGGAATGCTCACGCAGCAACGCCAGCGCCTCGTCGACTGTCGCCGGCGCGAAGTACTCGAACGCCGCGGGGATCATGACTGTGCCCCTTCCTGGATTGCCTTCCACACGCGGTACGGCGTGCATGGCATCGCCACGTCCGCGACGCCGAGCGGCCGGAGCGCGTCGACGATCGCATTGACGACCGCCGGCGTGGACGCGATCGTGCCGGCCTCGCCGACCCCCTTCACGCCCAGCTGGTTCGTCGTCGCCGGCGTCTCGGTTCGCGCCGTCTCGAACCGTGGGAGATCAGGTGCCCCCGGCAACAGGTACTGGTCGAACGATCCGGTGATCAGCGTCCCGGAGTCGTCGTGCACCGCCTCCTCGTAGAGCGCCTGCGCGATGCCCTGCGCGAGACCGCCGTGCACCTGGCCCTCGACGATCATCGGATTCACCACCACCCCGACGTCGTCGACGCTGACGTACGAGCGGATCGTCGTCGCCCCGGTCTCGGTGTCGACCTCGACCGCGCACAGGTGCGTGCCGTGCGGGAACGAGAAGTCGTCCGGATCCAGCGTCGCGTCCGCGTCCAGACATCCCTCCGCGGACCCGTCGAGCTTGTGTCCCTGGAAGACCGCGAAGGCAAGTTCGGCCATCGTCATCCCCGCCTCGGTCCCGCGGACGCCGTACCGGCCGGCCGAGAACTCGAGGTCGTCCGCGTTCGCCTCCAGCAGCTGGGCCGCGATCGGTTTCGCCTTCTCGATCACCTTGTCGGCGGCCGCGAGTACCGCCATCCCGCCGACGGCGAGCGACCGGGAGCCGTACGTGTCCAAGCCGCGGACGGCGACCTGCGTGTCACCGTGCAGTACTTCGATGTCCTCGAACGCGACGCCCAACCGGTCCGCGACCAATTGGCTCCACGCGGTCTCGTGCCCCTGGCCGTGCGGACTCGTCCCGGTGACGACCTCGACCTTCCCGGTCGGGAGCATCCGGACGGCCGCGTGCTCCCAGCCGCCACCGACGTACCCCATCGAACCCAGCCAGCGCGACGGCGCCAGCCCGCACATCTCGGTGTACGTCGAGACGCCGATCCCGAGCCGGACCGGGTCGCCGGACTCCCGGCGTTCGGCCTGCTCCTTGCGCAGATCGTCGTACCTGAACAGGTCGCGCGCCTTGGCGGTCGCTGCCTCGTAGTTGCCGGAGTCGTACTGCAAGCCGGCCACGGTCGAGAACGGGAACTCCTCGTGCTTGATCCAGTTCCGTTCGCGGATGTCCAGCGGGTCGGCGTCGAGCCTGGCGGCGAGCTCGTCCATCAGCCGCTCGATCGCGAACGTCGCCTCCGGACGGCCGGCGCCGCGGTAGGCGTCGGTCCAGGTCTTGTTCGTGAACACGTTGGTGATGCCGAGGTGGTACGCCGGGAACTTGTAGATCCCGTTGTACATAAAGGCTCCGAGCAACGGGATCGCCGACGTGACCAGGCCGAGGTACGCGCCCATGTCCGCGACCAGCTCGACCTTGAGCCCGGTCACCGTGCCGTCCGCGTTCGCCGCCAGGGTGAGCTGCTGCCACTGGTCCCGCCCGTGGTGCGCGGCCATCAACGACTCGGACCTGGATTCGGTGTACTTGCACGGCTTCCCGGTACGCCGGGCCGCGATGACCGTGAGTACCTCTTCCGGGGTGAACTGGAGCTTGCCGCCGAAACCGCCGCCGACGTCCGGCGCGATCACCCGGATCTTGTGCTCCGGGATGCCCAGCACGAGCGCGATGAAGATCTTCACGAAGTGCGGCACCTGGGTCGACGACCAGACCGTCATTTGTTCGGTTGTCGGATCGACGACAATCGACCGCGGCTCCATGAACGCCGGGATCAGCCGTTGCTGGCGGATCTCCTTCTCGATCACGATGCCGCCGTCGCGGGCGGCCGCGATCGCCGCCTCGACGTCGCCGCCGGTACCGGATTCGGCCGAGTCGTACGCCCACACCGCGGACACGTTCGTCCCGAGATCCGGATGGGCGATCACCTCGTCCCGGGCGGCCGCCCGCAGGTCCAGGGCCGGCGGGAGTTCCTCGTAGTCCACGTCGACCAGGTCGGCGGCGTCGTTGGCCTCGGCCGCGTTCCGCGCGACCACCATGGCCACGATCTCGCCGGCGAACGCGACATGGTCGACCGCCATCGACGGATGCACCGGTGCCTTCTGGTCGGACACGACCGCCCAGGCGTTCGGCAGCGCTCCTTGCTCGTCGGCGATGTCGGCACCGGTGATCACGGCAACGACTCCGGTCGCCGCGCGGGCCGCCTCGGTGTCGATCGCGGTGATCCGGGCGTGCGCGAACGGGCTGCGCACCATCGCGAGGTGCAGCATGCCCGGCAGCACGATGTTGTCGGTCCACCGGGTCCGGCCGGTGATCAGCCGGCCGTCCTCCTTGCGGCGCCGCGGGTTGCCGATCTCGGTGGCCGGGCGTTCCTCGGTGGTCGTCATTGCGTACCTCCGGCGGCAGCAGCGGCGCGGACGGCCTTGACGATGTTCTGGTAGCCGGTGCAGCGGCAGAGGTTGCCTTCGAGGCCGAGGCGGACCTCGTCCTCGCTCGGATCAGGATTGTCGGCAATCAGATCGATGGATTGCATGATCATGCCGGGCGTGCAGTAGCCGCACTGCAGCGCATGGTTCTCGTGGAACGCCTGCTGCATCGGGTGCAGCTGACCGTTGGTGGCCAGCCCCTCGATCGTGGTCACCTCGTGCCCGTCGGCCTGGACCGCGAGCAGCGAACAGGACTTCACGCTCCGCCCGTCCAGATGGACCGTGCAGGCGCCACAGTTGCCGGTGTCGCAGCCGACCACGGTGCCCGTCTTTCCCAGCTGTTCGCGCAGGTAATGCACGAGCAGCGTGCGCGGTTCCACTTCGTCGGTGAAACTGCTTCCGTCGACCTTCACCGTGATCCGGGTCATTGCCCCGCCCTCCAGATGTCAGCACCGCCGTAGGTTCGATCCTGCTCCCGTGTGATGTTGCCCACAAGGGTCGATCAGTGGTGAATTGGTCCCGCGGCGGCCGAGAGTCGTTGCCCGGCGCCACCCCAGCGTTGGGCGATGATCTCGGCTGCGATGCTGACCGCGGTCTCCTCCGGCGTCCGGGCGCCGAGGTCGAGACCGATCGGGCTCGCCAGCCGGGCGATCTCCGCCTCGGTCAGTCCTGCCTCCCGGAGTCGCTTGAGCCGGTCGTCGTGCGTACGCCGCGAACCCATCGCGCCGATGTACGCGACCTGCGGCAACCGCAAAGCGACTTCCAGCAGTGGTACGTCGAACTTCGGGTCATGCGTCAGTACGCAGATCACTGTCCGGTCGTCGATCCGGCCGGCCTCGGACTCCCCCGCCAGGTACCGGTGCGGCCAGTCCACGATCACCTCGTCGGCGAACGGGAACCGGGACGCGGTCGCGAACACCGCCCGCGCGTCGCAGACGGTCACGCGGTACCCGAGGAACGACCCGAGGCGCGCGACCGCCGCCGCGAAGTCGATCGCGCCGAACACGAGTAGCCGCGGCACAGGTGCGTACGACGACACGAACACCCGCATGCCTTCACCACGCCGCTGCCCGTCCGGCCCGTACTCCAGCGTCTCGGTCCGCCCGCTGGCCAACAACCCACGCGCGTCGTCAACCACCGCATCATCCGCCCGATCGGACCCCAAACTCCCGCTCGCGCCCCGCTCCTCGCCACCCGGGTCTGGGCGGATGATCAGGCGGCGGCCGAGGATTGCTGGGTTGGGGTGGGCGACGACGGTTGCTACTGCGACCGGGCGGCCCTCGGCGATGTCGGCCGCTACCTCACCGAGCTCGGGGAACGACTGACGGTCGACCTTTTCGACGAACACGTCCAGGATGCCTCCGCAGGTCAACCCGACTGCGAACGCCGACTCGTCGCTGACGCCGTACCGCTGCAGGACCGGCTCCCCGGACTCGAGGATCTCCTCGCCGAGCTGGTACACCGCGCCCTCGACACAGCCGCCGGACACGCTGCCGACCGCCTCCAGCCCAGGGCCGACCAGCATCACCGCGCCAGGCGGCCGCGGCGCCGACTCGAACGTCGCAACAACGGTGCCGACGGCAACTGATTCGCCGGCTTCCCACCACGTCACCAACCGATCGAGCACGTCACGCATCGGCCACCACCTCCAGAAGCGCCGCGAAGCTCGTCAGGCTGTGCCCGGCGACCAGATCGTCCACGTGCGGCAGTACCGCGACGATCCCCGCCTGCACAGGTTCGTACCCCGGCTTGCCGCGATGCGGGTTCAGCCACACCACGCGATGCGCGAGACCGGCGAGCCGCTGCATCTGTGCCCCGAGCAACGAGGAGTCGCCGCGCTCCCATCCGTCACTGCACACCACCACGACAGCACGCCGCGCAGTACCGCGCTGACCCCATCGATCCAGGAACACCTTCAGGACCTCACCCAGCCGGGTCCCACCCGACCAGTCCGGTACGACGTCGCCCGCCGACCGCAACGCGAAGTCGGCATCGCGGTGCCGCAGCGCCGGAGTCACCCGGGTCAGCCGGGTGCCGATGGTGAAGACCTCCACCGCGCGCGGTGCCTTCTGGACCATCGTGTGCGCGAGCCGCAGCAGACTGTCGGCGTACGGGCGCATCGAACCGGAGACGTCGATGAGTACGACGATGCGCCGGGGCCGGACGCCACGGCGGCGGTAGCGGACACGGCCCGGTTCGCCGACCTGACGAAGCTGGGCGCGCAGCGTTCGGCGCGGATCGATCTCGCCGCGATGCGACGGCCGGCGGCGGTTCGCCCGACGGACCGGCACTCGTGGGCGGAGGGTGCCGAACAGGCGGGCGAGTTCGGCGCGGTCGGTCGCGGACAGGTCGGCGACATCGCGGTGCCGCAGGACTTCCGTCGTACTCGCGGAGACGTTGAGCGTACGTTCGCCGTCCGCTCCTTCGCCGCCTTCGTCGAGCGCGGCCTGTACGGACGTCTGCGGAGTACGCCGGACGACCCCGCGCGATCGCTGTCCGGAGAACCACGCGGCGAACACCTCGTCGTACCGCGCCGTGTCGTCGGGGCCACCGCAGAGGGCGGCGCGGCCCGCCCAGTACACGTCGGACGTGACAGTCGGGTCCAGGGCCGCGACGGCGCGGAGGAAGAGCTGCACGCGGTCGGCGGTGACCGGCAGGCCGGCGTGCCGGAGCGCAGAAGCGAAGCCGGCCAGCGCGAGAGCGGGTTCTGCCGGCTCGGCCATGGTCAGCTCGCCAGCAAGCGGTCGAGGGATTCGCGGACGCGGTCGGTGTCCTCGCGATACTTGAGCACGGCGCCCAGGGTCGCGGCCGCGGTCTCGACGTCGAGGACGTCCGCGCCGAGCGCCTCGAGGGCACGGGCCCAGTCGAGGGTCTCCGCGACGCCGGGCGGTTTGAGCAGGTCGATCTCCCGGATCCGTTGCACCGACCGGGCGACCTGCTCGGCGAGCCGGGCCGACACCTCGGGCAGCCGGGTGCGAACGATCTCGATCTCGCGGGCCAGGCCCGGATGGTCGATCCAGTGGTACAGGCAGCGGCGCTTGAGCGCGTCGTGCACCTCGCGGGTCCGGTTCGAGGTGAGCACGACGATCGGCGGCACCTCGGCGGTGATCGTGCCGAGCTCGGGGATCGTCACCTCGTACGTCGACAGCACCTCGAGCAGGAACGCCTCGAACTCGTCGTCGGCCCGGTCGATCTCGTCGACGAGCAGCACGGCGGGGCTCTCGCGGAGGGCGCGCAGTACCGGGCGGGACAGCAGGAAGCGCTCGTCGAACAGGCTCTTCTCGACCTCCTCGACGACGGCGTCGGAACTGGTGGCCTCGACGGTCCGCAGGTGCAGGATCTGGCGCGGGAAGTCCCAGTCGTAGAGCGCCTGGGAGGCGTCGATGCCCTCGTAGCACTGCAGCCGGATCAGCTGCAGGTCGAGCGCCTCGGCGATCGCGGCGGCGAGGGAGGTCTTGCCGGTGCCGGGTTCGCCTTCGAGCAGCAGCGGCCGGTGCAGAGCCAGCGCCAGATAGCCGACCGTGGCCAGGCCCTCATCGGCCAGATACCCGGTCGACCGCAGACATTCGGCCAGCTCATCCGCCGATCCGACTGCAGTCATTCCTTCAGCATTCACCTACTTTGCCGCGATGACCACCCTCACCCGTGCCCCGGCGGCAAATCCTTCACCGTGTCCACATCCGCCCCGTCAGCCAGATCCGAGCACTCCAGCAGCACCACGTCGTGCTCCCTGAGATACCCACGAGCCCCCTCGTCACCCCGCGCGGACGCAATCACCCCCTCCCAGTGCACCCGCCCAATAACCACCGGATGCCCGGGTGCGCCGTGATAAGTCGCCCGCGCCAGCGCCCCCACTTCGGCGCTTTCGGCAACCCGCCGTACGACGTCAGCCGTCAACCCGGGCACATCAACCGTCGCCACCACCACCGCATCCCCAACCTCCGAGCTGAGGGTGGTTAGGCCGGTTCGGAGGGAAGCGCCCATGCCTTCGGTCCAGTCGGTTGCTTCGACGACCTCGACGGGCTCGTTCGTGAGCTCGGTGCGGACCTGGTCGGCGGCGGCGCCGATGACGACTACGACCGGTGTGCAGCCGGCCTCGGTGAGCAGGCGGGAGGTGCGGACGACCCAGGAAACGCCGGCGGGGTCGCGGACCAGCGCCTTCGGAGCGCCGAACCGGCGGCCGGCGCCGGCCGCGAGTACCAGGCCGGCCACCCGCGCCGCGCCCTCCACGTCGGACGAGGCTGGGATGTTCACAGTCGGAGGGTACCGATTTCACGATTTGGGCAGTGACGTGCGGCACGCGGTGGTGGCTGGTGGGCGTGCGACGATGTCTGACGTGACGACGATCGCAGACGGCTCGAAGTCCCTTCCGTTGCTGTTCCTGGGGCAGAGCACCGACCCGCACTCCGAGCGCGGGGTCGAGTGCCCCGGGGCGCTTCCGCCGGCTTCCGACCCGGACCTGGTCGAGCGGGCATTGAAGGCGAAGGCGGCGCTGGGTGACCAGGTGTTCGTGCTCGGGCACCACTACCAGCGCGACGAGGTGATCCAGTTCGCGGACGTCACCGGTGACTCGTTCAAGCTCGCCCGGGACGCGGCCAACCGCCCGGACGCGCCGTACATCGTGTTCTGCGGTGTGCACTTCATGGCCGAGTCCGCCGACATCCTCACGAACGACGAGCAGACCGTGATCCTGCCGGACCTGGCGGCCGGCTGCTCGATGGCGGACATGGCCCGGATCCAGCAGGTCGAGGCTGCCTGGGACGCGCTGGCCGACGCCGGCGTCGCGGACGTGACGGTCCCGGTCACGTACATGAACTCCAGCGCGGACATCAAGGCGTTCTGCGGCCGCAACGGCGGCGTCGTGTGTACGTCGAGCAACGCCGAGACCGCGCTCGGCTGGGCGTTCGAGAAGGGCGAGAAGGTGCTCTTCCTGCCGGACCAGCACCTCGGCCGCAACACCGCAGTACTGCAGATGGGTCTGTCGCTCGACGACTGTGTGGTCTACGACCCGCACAAGCCGGGTGGCGGGCTGACCCGCGAGCAGCTGGCCGCGGCGAAGATGATCCTGTGGCGCGGGCACTGCTCGGTGCACGGCCGCTTCACCGCCGAGTCGGTCGACGACGTCCGCTCGCGGGTCCCCGGCGTCACCGTGATCGTCCACCCGGAGTGCCGCCACGAGGTCGTCACCAAGGCCGATCTGGTCGGTTCGACGGAGTACATCATCCAGGCCCTGGAGACGGCCGAGCCCGGTACGTCGTGGGCCGTGGGCACCGAGCTCAACCTGGTGCAGCGCCTGGCGAAGCAGCACACCGACAAGAACATCGTGTTCCTCGACAAGACGGTCTGCTACTGCGCCACGATGAACCGGATCGACCTGCCGCACTTCGTCTGGGCCCTCGAGAACCTCGTCGCCGGCCACGTGGTCAACCCGATCAAGGTCGACGCCGACACCGAGAAGTACGCGAAGCTCGCTCTCGACCGGATGCTTGCCCTGCCTGGCAAGACCGCGCGCGACTAGGGCACTTCGGCTAGGACACTTCTTCGTAGCCGACGGCATCGATCCGCGCGACCAGCGGCTCGAGGTCGGCGATCAGCTGGGCGATCTCGTCCGGCTCCAGGCAGTCGTACGCCGAGGCGGCGAGCGCGTCCGTGACCGCCTCGATGTGGTCCTTGAGTTCACGCCCGGCGGCGGTGAACTTCTCCGACTCGTCGACCAGGCCGCGAGCGCGCAGACCGTCGACGACCGCGGCCAGCTGGTCCGTCGTGAGCGGGTTGAGCCGTCCGTACTCGCGCGGCTTCATGCCGCCGTCGATCGCCGCGAACACGTGCGCCTCCTGCCCGTCGATGCCGGCGGCCACCAGCGCGATGTTGTGACCGTCGCCGCGGTGCTCGCGCATGAGTGTTGCCGCGTGCCACAACCGGGCGACCGGCTCGTCGGGCACGGGCAGCGACCGCAGTCCGGCGTACAGGATCCGTCCCTCCATCGGCGCGCTGGTCGCCGCCCGGACGGCGAGGTCGGCGGCCCGGGCGAGCTGGGCGCTGTCGGCCAGGCCGCCGAGGATGCGGCGCAGTGCCACGACGCAGCCCTCGTTGCGGGCCGCCATCGCGGCTTCGGGCGTGGCGACGTCCCAGCAACTCGGGATGCAGGCCGCGGCCTCACCGGGGGCGAAGTTGTAGAAGAGAGCATCCACCACCTCGGCGGGGACCCGGCCGAGCGGCGCGGACCGGGAGGCGAAGTACCCCGGCCAGTAGCCTTCGTAGCCGATGGCCTGGAGCGCGAACATCGGCTCGTCGGCCATATAGGCGACGAGGTGGATCGGCTCCAGCAACTGCCGGGTCAAGCGGCGCGCGACGTCTGCCTTGGTGGTCGTGCGGGTCGCTTCCATGGGGACCTCCGGTGATGGACCGACCGGACTCGTTCCGGTCTCTCACCTTCGCTACGAACGGGTCCGACGCGGTCCGACATCGGTCCCGGAAATTCTTCAGTGCGACACGCGAGCGGGTGCGTACCATTCGGCGAGGATCTCCGGGAGCCGATCGGGACCCCAGCGATCTACCGGCGTGATGCGGCCGTGCAGCGAGGCGAGTCCCTTGGCCAGGCCGGCGACCACGTCGCCTTGCCAGGGGACGGTGACGCCCTCGTCCGGGCCGACGATGACGGCAGGCCCGCCGCGATCCACACAGACCACCGGGCAACCGGAGGCGAGCGCCTCGGTGACAGCCCAGCCGGCCGCCTCCCGGAGCGCGGGAGCGATGAGCGCGTCGGCCCGGAACATCGCGGCCAGCACATCCTCCCGGGGCAGCGCGCCCATGAACTCCACCCGGTCGCGCACCCCGAGCTGCCACGCGAGCCCTTCGGCGCGTCCCCAGTCCGGACCGTCGCCGATGATGCGCAGCTCCCAGTTGGACGCCTCGGCGCGGGCCAGGGCACTGATCGCCAGCAGCACGCCCTTCCACGGGATCAGCCGGCCGACGAACAGTGCGGTCTTGATGCCGGGGGCACCGAACGGCTCGTACGGACCGGAGGCGGTGAACCGCCGGATCGCCACGTTCGGCTGGACGACGATCTCCTTCGCGTACGGCCGGAACGCCGCCGCGACATCGTTGTTCTGGGCAACCATCAGGTCGGCGGTCTGCGCCATCCGCCGGCCGGTCAGCCGGCGCCGCAGTCCGGTGTACGCACGGCGTACCAACTCTCCGACGACACCGCGCGGTCCGAGCCAGTGCGACATTGCGAGCGGCGCGGTGGTCGATCCGCCGACCGGTCCCCAGATCACCTTCGCCGAGGACTCCTCGACCACACCGGCGCCCATCCAGTCCACCGCGAAGGTCAGGTGATGGATGACGTCGAACGACTCCTCGGCGTGCAGGCGTTGCGCCGTACGCCGGGCCAGACCTTGCCACAGCGGGTAGTACCAGTACACGTCCGAAGGCCGTCGCCGCAGCCGCACGACCCACTTCGGCATCTCCAGCGGTACGACGGTCAGCCCGGGCACCGGCCGGACCGCGAGCTCCGCATCGATCTCGTGCACGAACTTGCCGCGGGTGAGCAACCAGACGTCGTGGTCCCGCGCCGCGGCCTTCGCCCACGCCCATCCGGCACCCGGCTCGGACCCGCCGGTCGGCCGGCAGGCGTACGCACTGAGCAGTACCTTCGGCCGGCCTGGCATCAGCTCATCCCCTCCAGAAGCCTGCGCAGATCGGTGCTGGAGGTGGAGGCGGTGTACGGGAAGTAGTGCACCTGTGCGCCGACGTCACCCAGCAGCCTTTCCAGTCTGGTCCCCTTTTCGGTTCCCTTCCAGTCGTCGCCCTTGAAGAGAACGTCGTACCGCAACTGTTTCCACATCTCGAACTTATCGCTCGACCAGTCGCTGATCACCTCGTCGACGAGGTCGAGCGCTCGAATGACGTCCATCCGCTCCTGGTGCGGAACCACCGGCGGACGGCCCTTGATCCGGGTCACCACGTCGTCCTCGACCACTCCGGCGATCAGGTGGTCGCAGTGCTCACGGGCCCGGCGGAGGATGTTCAGATGCCCGATGTGGAACATGTCGTAGACACCGGGCGCATAGCCGATGATCGCCATCAGGCCCGCACCCCCAGCACAGCCATCTCCCGGTACCACTTCGCGACCGCGGCCGCGAGGAAGAGCAGATTGAGCACGAGCAGAGCGCCGTACAGCACGACGAACAGGGTCGGTGTGCCGAAGGCCAGGAAGACCAGGCACAGCACGCCGTAGTCGGTCGGTGCGATGAGCAACGACTTCAGCACCGAGTCGCCGCGCTGGTTGGGCGTCGCCGCCCCGCCGTGCCGCCGGCGTAGCTGGTCGATCAGGATCAGCCCGAAGAACAGCACCGACGACATGCACACGTACGCGAGCGGGACGAGCAGCACCAACTCGTTGTCAAAGGCATCGAACCGGTAGAACGAGATCAGTACGGCGCTGTGCAGCAGGACGATCTTGACCGCGTCGATCATGTGGTCGAGCCACTCCCCCAGCGGCGACCCGCCGCCGCGCAACCGGGCCAGCTGCCCGTCCGCGGAATCCAGCCCGTAGCCGAGCACGAGCAGCAGCGCCACGACCAGTGCCAGCAGGAACGACGGCCGCACCGTCGCGACCAGCACGATCCCCACCAGTGAACAGAAACCCGATGCCAGGCTGACCTGGTTCGGCGTGCGCCGCCCGAGGAACGCGGCCGCCGCGAACACCCGCCCGATCCGCCGGTTCACGAACCGGGAGTACGCCGGCGTACCGGCCGACGGCTTCTGCGCCTGGGACAACTGCGCGACCGTCTCCTGCAACCGGCTCATGCGACGGAGGGGCGCGACTGCCGCTGGTCGATCGCGGCGCGCAGGATCGGGCTGCGCGAACCCCGGCCGGCCGGCAGGACGGTGATCAGCCCGGCCGGAAGGCCGTCGAGCTCCTCAACGCCCAGCACACCGTCGGCGCCGCTGGCAGCGAACACGGTCTGTACCCCCAGTACGCCGGTCAGCCACTCGGACCGCACGTCGTCCACGGCAACCACTTCGTCGACACACCGCAGGTGCTCGATGATCTGCGCACGCTCGAGCAACGGCACGAACGGCCGCGCGCCCCAGGCGTCCATCGCCCATTCATCGGACAACACCGCTACCACCAGCCGGTCACTGTGCCGCCGCGCCCGCTCGAGCACGTCGACATGACCGACGTGGAACAGGTCGAAAACCCCGGCCACACATCCGATCCGCGGCACCCTGGCCAAACTGCCATCCCCCAACACGAATTCCTGCGATCTTTCCGGCGCGACGCCGCCCCCTGCGTCCCGCGTGACTTTATACCTGTCCGGCACGGCGCGCCCAGGATCCCCGACGCGTCCGGCCGCTGTCGGCGTGCCGGGCGATCGCATCGGTGTAAATCCTCTCCGTGGCCACCAGATCACGCTCCGGAGTGAAGCGGTCCAGGTAAACCTGTCGGGCTCGTTCTCCGAAGGCTATCGAAGTCTCGGGATCAGCCACCAACCCGATCGCCTTCCGCAAGGCCTCCGGATCGCCGGGCGCGGTCAGGGCGCCGGTCTCGCCGTCGTCGACGAGCTCCGCGAGCGCCCCGAGCCGGGAAGCCACCACCGGAACGCCGTGCGCGAACGCCTCCACCACCACGAGCCCGAAGCTCTCATACGAACGTGCCGGTACGACGGCGGCGCGCGCGGACCGCAGCAATTCCATGCACTCCACCCACGGTCGTTGACCAAGCACCTGAACCGACAGGTCTTTCCGGGCCAGTTCCTCCGCCTCGCCCCGGAGCGGACCGTCGCCGACCACGATCAGCTTCCCGAGCGAGGAGTCCCACGCCCGCAGCAGATCCGCGAAACCCTTGTCCTCGCTCAGCCGCCCGAGGAACACCACGCCGTCGCCCGCACCGGAGCGCACCTCGCCGGCGTGCGGTACGGCGTGCGGCTTCACCTCGAACCGCTCCGGGTCGAAGCCGGCCGCGGCGTACCGGTCGCGAACGAACCCGGACGGTACGACGAACGTGTCGACGTACCGCTGCCAGGTGTGCAGCGTGTTGTGTACGCCGATGCTCGTCGCCAGCGGCAACGTCTGCACCCGCGACTCCCGGTAGCAACCGTGCCGAACCGCGGCCAGTGGAAGCTTGCCGACGCACGACTCGCACGGCGCCCCGTCGCGCTGCAGGACGGCGTTCGCGCACAGCAGCCGGAAGTTGTGCAGCGTCGCGACCACCGGAAGGTCCAAGCGGTACGCCGCCCGCAGCACCGAGGCGCTGAACAACGGAAAAGTGTTGTGAACGTGCACCAGATCGGGCCGCTGCGCTTGCAATAGATGTGTTAAATCGCGTTCCGCCGAAAATGACCAAACGGAGCGAAACGGTAACAGCGCGCGATCTTTCCGGCTCAACTGCGCGATGTCGTCGCTGTTTCGGGCGTAGAGGTCGATCTCATGTCCTGAGTTACGCAATAAATCAACCGTTTGCGCGACAACGGTGTTCTCGCCACTGGGTTGACCGGTCCGGTAACGGTTGTGCAACATGGCGACCCGCATGGCACTACCTTAAGTCCCGCCCTCGTCACGCAGACGGCTGCACCTGGTTTCCCGCTCCCAGGAGAGTGCATTGAAGAAGTTGTGGTTCGCAGCGCTTATCGCTGCGGCGCTGGCAGTCGTTACGGTCGCAATGCCCGTGATCGCGAACGAGAACAAGGCGACCACGGCCGCCAAGTCCGAGACCGCAGAGCAGGCCGCGTCCCGGGTGCTGCCGTCGCACCGGCCGGGCAGGACCACCGCGACTCCGGGCAAGCCACAGCCGAAGGCCACTCACCCCACGGCCGCGCCCTCGAAGAAGCCCGGCACGTCGACGACGCCGACCAAGAAGCCGACGAGCACCCCGACGAAGCCGGTCGAGCCCACACTCCCCACGACCCCCAGCGTGGACTCGGACGAAGCAGGCCCGGCCGTCGCCGGTCCGTGCGTCGGCACCGTGATCGAGCCCGGCCAGAACGCGCAGTCGATCGTGAACTCCAAGCCGGCCGGTACGACGTTCTGCTTCGCGGCCGGCCTGCACCGGATCAGCCAGACCATCCGCCCCAAGGCCGACCAGGTGCTCGCCAGCGCGAAGCGCGCCGTCCTCACCGGGTCGGTCCCGCTGACCGGCTGGGCGAAGTCCGGATCCGCCTGGGTGGTGCGTGGCGCGCTGCCGGCGGCGTACGGCAAGAGTGGTGAGTGCGAGGACAACCAGGCGAACATCTGCTACCTGCGGGAGCAGTTGTTCCTCGACGACGTGCACCTGACCCGGGTCGCGAGCGTCTCGGCGGTCAAGGCCGGGACGTTCTACGCCGACTACGCCGCGAACGCGATCTACCTCGGCAGCAACCCGGTCGGGCACGCGGTGGAGATGTCGAAGACGGCGACCGCGATCGAGTCCGGCGCGACCGGTGTGGTCGTCCGCGGCCTGACCATCGAGCACTTCGCCAGCGCGCCACAGGCCGGCGCGCTCGTCTCGGGACCCGGCTGGAACGTGACCGCCAACGACGTCCGCTGGAACCACGCGGTCGGCGTCATGCTGGTAAAGGCGAACAGCACGAAGGTGGACAAGAACCTCATCCACAACAACGGCCAGCTCGGCCTCGGCCAGTACAGCTCGGCCGCGGCCGCCGTGACCCGCAACATCATCAGCTCGAACAACACCGACGGCTTCTGGATCGCCGACTGGGAGTCCGGCGGCATCAAGTCCACCCGGTCGTCCGGCACCGTCAGCGGCAACGTGATCAAGTCCAACAAGGGCATCGGGATGTGGGCCGACGTCGCCGACGACGGCCGGGTGATCAGCGGCAACCAGATCACCGGCAACGCCGCCGACGGGATCCGCTTCGAGATCAGCCGCAACGGCACGATCTCGGGCAACACCGTGACCGGCAACGGCTTCGGCACCGGGCGCGGCTCGGGTACGTCGCTGTGGGACGGCGGCGGGATCAACATCAACACGTCGTCCGGCGTCGTCATCAAGGGCAACAAGGTGTCCGGCAACGTCAACGGCGTCACGATCCAGTCCCGGACCCGCGGCAGCGGTCCGTGGGGCACGTACCTGCTCCGCGACGTACAGGTCACCGGGAACACCATCGAGATGACCGGCGGCACGCAGGCCACCGGCATGGTCCAGAATGCGGGCGCCGCAGTACCGGCCGGTGAGATCGTGTTCAGCGGCAACAAGTACATCCTGGACGATCTCGGCACCCAGCGGTTCTCCCGCTTCGGCGCCAAGCTCACCGTGGCCGGCTGGCAGTCCGCCGGACTCGATGCCATCGGCACCTTCCTCGCGAGGTGAACAGCCTCGCGAGGTGACCGGGCTCGCGAGGTGACCGGGCTCGCGAGGAGATCGCTTGCTCACCGCAACATATTTGTGCGCTACGTATTGCCATGACTACGTGATGTAGGGGTAATCTGCGAAGCGAAGCCGCGCCATGGGGGGTGCGCTCAGGGCTCACCTGTGCCACCGGAGGCTCCGCTATGAAGAGAGCAGTTCTGGCAGTCGTTGCAATCGGCACCAGTCTGGTTGCCCCTGGCCCCCTGCCCGCACGCGCTGTGGAACAGGCCGCGATCCCACCCGCGGACGGCACGTTCCGGACCGGTCCCGCCCTGGCGCCCGGATGCAGTGGCGTCACGATCAAGACCACCGACAACGCCGCCCAGGTCGTCGACGACTGGCCGGCCGGTACGACGTTCTGCTTCGCGTCCGGCCTGCATCGCGTCGCCGAGACGATCCACCCGAAGGCGAACCAGGTGCTCGCCAGCGACGACGGCGCCGTACTCACCGGGTCCGTGCGGCTGACCAAGTGGACCGCTTCGAACGCGGCCTGGGTCGCCACGGGCGCGTTGCCGCCGGCGTACCCGCAGACCGGGCAGTGCGAGGACAACAAGACCAACATCTGCTACCTCCGCGAACAGGTGTTCTACGACGGCAAACACCTGACCCGCGTCGCCTCCCGCGACAAGGTTGCCCGCGGCACCTTCTACGCCGACTACGCGGCGAACGCGATCTACCTCGGCGACACCCCGGTCGGGCACGCGGTGGAGATGTCCAGTACGCCGACCGCGATCGAGCCCGGCGGCAACAACGTGACCGTGCGCGGGCTGACCGTCGAGCACTTCGCCACTCCCCCGCAGGGCGGGGCTGTCGTGCTCGGTCTCGGCTGGCACGTGTACGCGAACGAGATCCGCTGGAACCACGCGATCGGCGCGATGCTCGAGAACGCCGACAGCGCCGTACTCGAGAAGAACTGGATCCACGACAACGGCCAGCTCGGCGTCGGCCAGTACAGCACGCTGAAGGGCACGATCTCGGCCAACGAGATCAACGGCAACAACACTGACGGCTTCTGGATCGCCGACTGGGAGTCCGGTGGCGTGAAGACGACCTGGTCGAGCGGCGGCTCGGTGACCGGCAACCTGATCCAGGACAACCGCGGCATCGGGCTGTGGAGCGACGCGTACGACGACAGCCGCACGTTCAGCAACAACCAGATCGTCGACAACGCCGCCGACGGGATCCGCTACGAGATCGGCCGCAACGGCGTGATCGTGGGCAACTCGATCAGCGGCAACGGCTTCGGCACCGGCCGCGGCTCCGGTACGTCGTTGTGGGACGGCGGCGGGATCAACGTGAACACGTCCTCGAACGTCCAGGTCCGCGACAACGTGGTGGCGAACAACGTGAACGGGATCGCGATCCAGTCCCGCACCCGCGGATCCGGCCCGTGGGGCACCAACGTGCTCCGCGACATCGTTGTCTCCGGCAACCAGGTGACGATGCGCGGCGGGACCACCGCGACCGGCATGGTGCAGAACTCCGGTGCGGCGATCCCGGCCGGCGAGGTCAGCCTGGACGACAACGTGTACATCCTGGACAGCCTCGGCGCCGAGCGGTTCCAGAAGACCGGTCAGTGGTACACCGCGAAGGAGTGGCGCGCGACCGGTCAGGACACCGGGAGCGCCTTCACCATCGGCAAGGCGATCATGGACGCGACCGGCGTACTCACGATCCTGCCAGCAGTGAGCTGACGTGCTCGACCAGCAACTCGCGGAACACCGGTGAGTCGCGCAGGTCGGGGGTGAAGACGGAGTCGACGCCGAGCAGGGCGTCGACCACCTTGGCCGGCTCGGCGGCGCCCGCGACCGCCGCCTTCAGCCGGTCGGCCTGTGGGTCGTCGAGGTCGGGAGTACGCAGTACGTAGACCATCCAGGCGGCGACGGCGAGCGAGATCATCCGTGGTTCGGCGCCGGCCGCCAGCCGGTCGCGGACCGTACCGAGCATCCGGACCGGCAGCTTGACCGAGCCGTCCATCGCGACCTGCCGGGTCCGGTGCTTCAGCGCCGGGTTCGCGAACCGCTCCAGCACGCTGTCGCCGTACGCCGCCAGGTCGAGCCCGTCCGGCGGAGTCAGCGTCGGTACGACGTCATCGGTCATCAGCGCCCGCGAGAACCCGGCCAGCTCCTCGTCCCGGACCGCCTCGGCGATCGTCTCGTAGCCGCGGAGTGCGCCGAGGTAGGCGAGCATCGAGTGCGTGGCGTTGAGCATGCGCAACTTGGCCTGCTCCCAGGGCGCGACGTCCGCGGTGAGGACGGCGCCGCCGCGCTCCCAGGCCGGGCGGTCGCCGGCGAAGTCGTTCTCGATGATCCATTGCAGGAAGGGTTCCGCGACCACCACGGCTTCGTCCCGGACGCCGAGCAGCCGGGCCGCCTCGGCGCGGTCGTCCTCGGTCGTGGCCGGCACGATCCGGTCGACCATGCTGGCCGGGAACCGGGTCGCCTCGAAGGTGTCCGGAACCTTGCCCAGGGCGTCGAAGTAGTCGGTCACCAGCTTGCGCAGGAAGGGGCCGTTGGCAACCAGGTTGTCGCAGGAGACGATCGTCAGCGGCTCCTCGCGCCGGGCGATCCCGGCGGCGAGCTGACCGACGACGGTCCGCGGCGGCCGCCCGGTGAGGTCGGCCCGGATCTCCGGGTCGTCCAGGTCGAGCCCGGCACCGGCCGCGCGGTACCCCTTCTCCGTGACCGTCAGGGTGACCACGGTCACCGCCGGATCCGCGATCCGCGCGACCACCGCTTCCGGGTCCTCAGGGGCCGTCAGCACGTCGCGGATGCTGCCGATCACCTGGACCGTCGGATCGCCGAGGCCGCGCTCCAGGACGGAGTACAACCCGTCCTGCGGCGCTAGCTGGTCCCGGACCGTGGCGGACCGCTGGCTGACGCCGGCGATCCCCCACCGCGTCTCGCCGGTGGCAACCGCCGCCCGCTCGGTCACGACAGCCTGGTGGGCGCGATGGAACGCCCCCAGACCGAGGTGGACGACGCCGACCGACAACGCGCCCGGGTCGACCTCGGGGACAACGGGAAGGTTGGTGAGACTGAGCCTGCTCGAATTCATTCGGAGGGTTCTTCCTTCACTCGGGCGACCAGTTGGGTCGGGTTGACGAAGCGAAGCGCTACCACCAGGAGTACCAGCATCATCGCGGTGTAGATCACGGCCATCGCGTCGACGGACTGTTGTGCCCGGATCCCGGCCGCGGACATCGAGTAGTAGAGCGCCACCACGAGCGTCTGCGAATCCGGTCCGGCCGTCAGGAACGTCAGCTCGAACATGCCGACCGTACGGACCAGCACCAGGATCGCCGACGCCAGCAGGCCCGGGACGAGCAGCGGCGCGAGGATCTTCAGGAACACCGCACGGGTGCCGGCGCCGAGCATCCGGGCCGCGTCCTCGATCCGCGGATCGACCTGCTCGATGAACGGCGTCATCGTCAGGATCACGAACGGCACCGACGGCACCAGGTTCGCCAGCACGACCCCGGACAGATGCCCGGCGAACCCGAACTTGTAGAGCACGGTCGCGAGCGGGATGCCGTAGGTGATCGGCGGCATCAGGATCGGCAGCAGGAAGGTCAGGTACACCAGCCGCTTGCCGGGGAAGTTCTTCCGGGCCAGGACGTACGCCGCCGGCGCCCCGACCAGGACCGACAGGACGACGACCAGCGCCGACACGAGCAGCGTCACCACGATGACGTGGAACAAGGTGAACTCGCGCCAGGCCTCGCCGTACCACTGGGTGGTGAAGCCGTTCGGCAGCCAGGTGTCGAACCAGCGCCGGCCGAACGAGCTGACCAGCACCGACAGAACCACGCCGGCCAGGTTGACGAAGAAGAACGCGACGACGGCCCAGATGACCCACCCCAGCGGGGTTGTCCGCAATCTCATCCCTTGCCTCCCGTCGAACCCGTGTAGAGCCGCGACCGCCACACCAGCACGATCGCGACCACGACGAGCTCCACGACGCCCATCACCATCGCGATCGCCGACGCGTACGAGTAGTCGTACTGCTCGTACGCCGCCTGGTACGCCGCCAGTGAGATCACCCGGGTGGACCCGGCCGGGTTGCCGACCAGCACGGCCGACGGGAAGACGGAGAACGCGAGTACGAATGTCAACAAGAAGGTTGTCGCCAATCCGGGTGCCAGCAACGGCAGCGTGATCCGGCGGAACCGCTGGGCCTTGGATGCGCCCAGGGTCGCGGCGGCCCGCTCGAGTGTCGGGTCGATACCGCTCAGGTAGGACAGCACCAGCAGGAACGCGAACGGGAACCCGGTGATGACCAGCGAGAAGAACACGCCCCAGTAGTTGTTGGTCAGGCGGATCGGATTGTCAACAATGTGCAGGCCGAGCAGTATCCGGTTGAGCCAGCCGGTCGGACCGAGGTAGTTCAGCAGGCCTTGCGCGGTGAGCACGGTCCCGAGCGTGATCGGTACGACCAGGATCGTCGTCAGCAGCCGCTTGCCGCGGAACCGGCCACGGAGCCGGAAGGCGATCGGCACCGCGGCCAGCACGTTCAGGAGCGCCGCCGGGAGGGCGATCTTCAGCGTGGTCGCGATCGTGTCGCGCTGGTACGCGTCGCTGAAGAACTCGTTGTAGTTGGCCAGGACACCGCCGCCGTTCAGCGGCTGGAACGAGAGGCTCAGCCCGTACAGGAACGGGTACACGAACAGCAGCAGGACAAAGATCGTGGCCGGAAGCAACAACCACAGCCGCCGGTCGACGCCGCGCTCGGCCAGCCGGTGCTGCCAGGTCGCGCTCATGACGGATACACCAGGAGCCGCCCGGGCGTGACCGCCAGGGCCACCTGCTCCCCGACGTCGACCCGCTCCTCGGTCCGGACGTGCAGCCTGATGTCGTTGCCCAGGACAACCTCCACCGCCCGCTCCCGGCCTTGGTACTCGACCACCTCGACGAGGCCCTTGACACCCTCGTCGCCGAGCTTCACGTCCTCGGGCCGCACGGCCGCGATCACGTCGTCCCCGGCCGCGACGGCGCCCTGAGCGGTGCCGGCAACCGCCGTACCGCCGAGGTCGATCGTGACCTGGTCACCGGTCACGCCGTCGGCCTTCAACGCCAGCAGGTTCCGGTACCCCATGAAGTCGGCGACGTGCCAGGTCGACGGCTTGGTGTGCACCTCCTCGGGTGTGCCGAGCTGCTGCACCTTGCCCTGGCGCATGACGACCAGGCGGTCGGCCATGCTGAGCGCCTCCTCCTGGTCGTGCGTCACGTACACGGTGGTGAGGCCGAGCGACTGGTGCAGCCGGCGAATCTCGGTCCGCATCTCCAGCCGGAGCTTGGCGTCGAGGTTGCTCAGCGGCTCGTCCATCAGCACCAGCGACGGCTCGAGCACGGTCGCGCGGGCGATCGCCACCCGCTGCTGCTGTCCACCGGACAACTGGCCCGGCAGCTTGCTCGCGTGCTCGGTCAGCTGCACCATCTCGATCGCGTCGGTGGTGCGCCGCCGCACGTCGTCCTTCGGCAGGTGCCGCATCCGCAGGCCGAAGGCGATGTTGTCCCGGACGGTCAGGTGCGGGAACAACGCGTAGTTCTGGAAGACCATGCCGAAGCCGCGCTTCTCCGGCGGCAGCGTGTCGATCTGCTTGTCGTCCTGCCAGATCGCACCGGCGGTCAACGGGAGCAGGCCGGCCAGGCAGTTCAGCGCGGTCGACTTGCCGCAGCCGGACGGGCCGAGCAGGGCGATGAACTCGCCCCGCTCGATGGTCAGGTCGAGCCCGCTGAGCGCGTCCGCCGTACCGAAGCGGCGGGTGACGCCCTCGAGCCGGAGCTGCTCGAATCCAGTCATTGACCCTTGACCTTGCTGCCGCCGACCTCGCGGTCCCACTTGTCGAAGGCAGCCACCAGTGCCTTGGCGTCCAGCGGTACCTCGGTCGGATTGTCGGCAATCAGCTTGTCGTACTCCGGGCGGCCGTACTCCGTGATCGCGTCCTTGCTCTCCTGCGGCGCCTGCGCCAGCTCGACGCCCTTGATCGCCGGTCCCGGGTAGAAGTAGCCCTTGTCGTACGCCTTGGCCTGCTGCTCCGGCGTCAGCATGAACTGCAGCAGCTGCAGGATCGCGGCCTGCTTGTCGGCCGACACACCCTTCGGTACGACGGCGTAGTGCGCGTCGGTCACCCAGTGGAATCCGGTGATCGGCGTGATCGCCGCCTCCTTCGGCACCGTGCCGAGGACGCGCGGATTGATGTCCCAGCCCGTCGTACTCGCGATGATGTTCGCGGAGCCGTTGGCCAGCGCCTTCATCGTGTCGGCGGTGCCGGACGGGTAGAAGTCGACGTACTGGTTGAGCTCCTTGAGGTACGCCCAGGTCTTCTCCCAGCCGTTCACCGGGTCCTTCGGGTCCTTGTCGCCGAGGATGTACGGCAGGCCCATCAGGAACGTGCGGCCGGGGCCGGAGTTCGCCGGCCGGGCGTACATGACCTTGCCCTTGTTGGCCTTCGCGTACGCGAGCAGGTCGTCGGCGGTCTTCGGCGGGGACGACACCTTCGACGGCATGTACTCGAGCAGCGGCCCGGACGGGTAGTAGGTGACGGTCACGCCTTCCGTGCCGGCCAGCTCCTGCATCTTCTGCGCGGGCGCGAGGTAGTCCTTCATCCCGGGCAGCCGGTCGGAGTACTTCGTCAGCAGGTCGGTCCACAGCCCTTGCTCACGGCCGGCCGCGAGACCGTCGGTGCCGGTCAGCACCAGGTCGATGTCGACGCGGTTCGCGTTCTGCTGGGCCTTGATCTTGCCGGCCAGCTCGGGGGCGGGCGCCTTCGAGTACGTGACCTTCGAGATCACGTCATGATGCTGCTGGACGAAGTCGTCGATCATCGGTTGCGTCAGCTGCAGGTTGCCGGCGACGTCGAGGATGTTCAGCGTCACCGCCTTGGACGGCTTGTCCGGCACGTCGGCATTGCTGTCGGTGGCGGGCTTGTTCGGCGCCGGGGCGCCGCAGGCGACCAGTACGGCGAACATGCCGGCGGCCGCGATCATTCTCCGCTGCAGGTGCATCGGGTATCTCCTCTGGATCAGGGCGGGCCCGGCACACGACCGGGATGATCACCGTGAGGTTGTCTTGTCTTCAGTTGTGTGGTGCTGGTCCGGTGCTGTCCCGGACGATCAGTTCCCCGTGCAGTTCTCCGTGGGTGCCGGCCGAGGCCGCTGGGCTGTCCGGGTCGTCGAGCATTGCCAGTAGCAGCTCGACGGCGATCCGGCCAGCCTCCTGTTTGGGCAGCCGGACCGTGGTCAGGGCCGGACGGGCCATCCTCGACATCGCGATGTCGTCGACGCCGACGACGCTCAGTTCGCCGGGCACCGAGATGCCGCGGGCGTGCAGGCGGGCCAGCAGGCCGATCGCGACCAGGTCGTTGTAGGCGACCACCGCGGTGGCACCGGTGGCGACGACCTGGTCCGCGGCCGCCATACCGCCCTCGTACGTCGGGGCGAAGTTGCCGACCGGGGCGAGCTTCACGCGCAGTTCCTCGACCGCGTTGCGCAGGCCGAGGCCGCGATGCTGGGTCGACCAGGACGTCACCGGTCCACCGACCCAGGCGATCCGTTGGTGGCCGAGGGCAACGAGATGGGCGACGGCCTGACGCATCCCGCCCTCGTTGTCGTAGGTGATCCCGGGCAGCCCGGCGGCGGTCCGGTTGACCAGGACGACGGTGGTGTCCTGGGCGATCGCCGCCAGCTCTTCGTCACTGGCTCGCGGCGAGCACAGCACGACTCCGTCGACCTGCTTGGACAGGGCGCGCACCAGGCCGGCCTCGGCCGCCGGGTCCTCGTCGGTGTCCGCGACGAAGACCGCGACGTCGTGGCGGCGGGCGCGCGCCTGCACGCCCTTGGTGACGCTGGAGAAGAACGGGTTGGCGAGATCGGGCACGACCAGACCGATGGTCCCGGTGCGGCCGGTGATCAGACCACGGGCCGCACGGTTGGGCTCGTAGCCCAGCTGCTCGACGGCGGCAGCCACGCGCGCTCTGGTGGCGGCGTTGACCATCCCGGGCAGCGAGAGCGCGCGCGAGACGGTGGACGGCGATACGCCGGCCAGCCGCGCCACATCCCGGATCGTCGCCGCCACGTCATCTCCTCTGGGGTCGCGATCGAGTCTGCAATCGGTTGCAGCTTGTGTCAAGGAGCCATCCCATGGACGCTCCCTTGTGCTGACAAGGACCGGCTGCAATCCTTTGCAGTATCTGTTTCAGACCGCTCATCGGAGGACCCATGCCGAAGGCCCTGCAGCCTCATCCGGACCGTGCCCTGCCGGCCGGTGAGGCGCGCGACGTCGCCCGCCGGATCCACGCCTCGACGAAGGACCTGCCGCTGCTCTGCCTGCACGGGCACGTCGACATCGGACTGTTCGCTACCGACGCGCCGTTCGGCGACCCGGCCGGGCTGCTGGTCGTCCCGGACCACTACGTGACCCGGATGCTGATCTCCCAGGGCGTCTCCCCCGACAAGCTCGGACTGCCCCGCCGTGACGGCACGCAGGCCGCCGAGCCCCGGGAGATCTGGCGCGAGTTCTGCGCGAACTGGCACCTGTTCCTCGGCACCCCGAGCCGGTACTGGCTGGAGCACGAGTTCGCCGAGGTCCTCGGCCTCACGGTGCACCCGTCCGCCGAGAACGCCGACGAGCTGTACGACCAGATCACGGCCCGTCTCGCGGAGCCCGAGTTCCGGCCGCGGGCGTTGCTCGACCGTTTCAACATCGAGCTGATCTCCACCACCGACGCGGCCACCGACGACCTCGCGCAGCACGCGACGCTCGCGGCCGACCTGCCCGGCCGGGTGGTTCCGACCTTCCGGCCCGATGCCGTCGCACATCCCGACCGCGCCGGCTGGCCCGAGCTGGTGGCCCAGCTCGGCGCCTTGGCCGACGTCGACACCTCGACGTACGGCGGATTCCTGGAAGCCATTCGCCAGCGGCGGCGTGCCTTCGTCGCGGCAGGTGCGCGGGCCACTGACCACGGTCACCTGAGCGCGGCCGCAGTACCGCTGACCGATGCAGAGGCGGGGCGGATCTATACGGGTGCGCTGAAGGGCGACGTCACGGCCGAGGACGCGGCGGCGTTCGCGGGCCACATGCTGTATCAGTCGGCGGTGATGTCGGCCGAGGACGGACTGGTGATGCAGCTGCATCCCGGCGTACTGCGGGACCACGATCCGGCGATCTTCGCGACGTACGGTGCGGACCAGGGGCACGACATCCCGGTGGCGACCGAGTTCACGCGGTCGTTGCGGCCCTTGCTGGAGCGGTTCGGGCACGCGGACGGCTTCCGGATCGTGCTGTTCACCGTCGACGAGACCGTGTACTCCCGGGAGCTCGCGCCGCTGGCCGGTGTCTACCCGGCGGTGCGGCTGGGTGCGCCGTGGTGGTTCCTGGACAGCCCCGACGGCATGCGGCGGTTCCGGGAGCTCGTTACCGAGACGGCGGGCTTCTACAACATGTCCGGGTTCGTCGACGACACCCGCGCGTACCTGTCGATCCCGGCGCGCCATGACCTCGCCCGCCGGATCGACGCCGGGTACCTGGCCAACCTCGTCGTACAGCACCGGCTCGACGAGGACGACGCCTTCACCGTTGCGAAGGCACTCGCCTACGACCTGGCGAAGGACACGTACCTCTCGAACAGGTAGTCTCACGCAGATCTGTTCGCCCGGGGGTGTGTGAAGGGACCTGGATGAGGCGTGGGGTTGTCGCGGCCGCTGGTGCCGCGCTGCTGCTGGTTGCGGGCTGTTCGGATTCAGGAGGTTCGACCGTGCCTCCGAAGCCGACTGCCACCACCACAGTCACCGTGCCCACCGCTCCCCCGACCGCAGCGGCCGCCGTACTCGGACCGACGGGCCCGGGTACGGCGAAGCCCTGCAACGGCACGGACATCCCGGTGGGCAGCGACCCGCAGCCGATCATCGACGCTGCCCCCGCGGGAACGACCTTCTGCTTCGCCAAGGGCGTTCATCGGATCACCCGCCCGATCCAGCCGCGCAGCAAGGACACGCTGGCCGGAAACGCCGGCGCCGTACTCAGCGGATCCGTCCGGCTGACCGGATGGAAGCGGGCCGGCAATGCCTGGACGGTCCAGGGTGCGCTGCCCGCGGCGTACCCATTGAAGGGTCAGTGCGAGGACGACAAGACCAAGCCGTGCCAGCTCGGCGAGCAAGTGTTCCAGGACGGCAAGCATCTGACCCGCGTCATGAGCCCGAGCCAACTCGAGGCAGGCACGTTCTTCGGTGACTACAAGGCGAACGTCGTGTACCTCGGCGGCAACCCGACCGGTCACGTGATCGAGATGGCCAGGACGCAGACCGCGATCGACAAGTCGGCGGACGACGTCACGGTGACCGGCCTGACCATCCAGCAGTTCGCGAGCCGCCCGCAGGCCGGCGCGCTGCAGGCCGGCCGCGGCTGGAAGGTGACCGCGAACGAGGTCCGCTGGAACCACGCCGTCGGCATCATGGTGATCGAGGGCGACGGCACCGAGGTCAGCCGCAACACCGTGGCCGACAACGGGCAGCTCGGCATCGGCCAGTACAAATCGGCCGGCGTGAAGATCACCGCGAACCTGGTCACCCGGAACAACACCGACGGTTTCTGGATCGCGGACTGGGAGTCCGGCGGGATCAAGTCGACCCGGTCGTCCGGCGAGGTCAGCGGCAACGACATCATCGCGAACCGCGGCATCGGGATCTGGAGCGATATCGCGGAGTACGACCGCCGGATCTCCGGGAACCGGATCCGGGACAACGCGGCGGACGGGATCCGGTACGAGATCAGCTACTCCGCCGTCATCGACCAGAACGTCGTCGAGCACAACGGGTTCGGCACCGGCCGCGGCTCGGGCGGCACGCTCTGGGACGGCGGCGGTATCAACGTCAACACGTCCTCCGACGTGCAGGTCCGCGGCAACCTGATCAAGGACAACCGCAACGCGTTGTCGATCCAGTCCCGCACCCGCGGCGACGGTCCGCGCGGTACGTACGTACTGCGCAACGTCCTCGTCGAGGGCAACCTGGTCGTGATGAGCGACGCCGCCTCGTCCCTCGGCGTGGTGGAGAACAAACGCTCCCCCGCGCAGCCCGGCGCGATCACGTTCCGCCGGAACAGCTACCAGGGCGCCGACCACTTCGCGTACCGCGGCAAGACGATGACCTGGTCGGAGTGGCAACAATCCGGCTTCGACCAGGACTCAGTGAGCAGCTAGCGCACGTCTTCGATGTCGGAGCCTGTCGGCGTCGCAGATCGCGGCGGCGACCAGTAGGTGCACCGTCATCGACGACAGGTCGGACAGGCCGCTCTCGTTCAGCGAAGCGGCGGTGACGTAGGCCAGCAGGAGGGCTCCGCAGGCGCGGATGTACGGCGTGGGCGCGCGGAGGACCGAGACCCACGCGACGATCAGCGCGATCGCGACGATCGCGACGGCCAGCAGACCGGTCTCCCAGTACAGGCCGAGCCAGCTGTTGTCGATGGCCATCACGTCGATGTCGCCCTCGCCGCGACGCAGCAGGACCCGCTTGTTGCCGAGGCCGTGGCCGATGATCGCGGTCTGGGTGGACACGTGCTCGTCGATGACCGCCTGCCAGCTCGTCGTACGACCGCTCAGCGAGCTGATCTGCTGCGTGCCCTGGCCGCGCAGCAACCAGGTGTGCAGTGACCCGATGGTCAGGAACGCCAGGCCGAGGAGGGCGGGCACCGCGAGACTCGCGATCCGGCCCGCCCAGGTCTTCCGGGTCACGATCAACGCCACCACCAGCCCGAGCGCGACCGCGGCCGCGGACGTGCGGGTCCGGCTCGCCGCGATCAAGACGCCGCCCAGCCCGATGAGGGCAAGCGCCGGCAGCGCCGACAGCTTCCGGCAGAACAGCCCGATCAGCGCCAGCCCGAGCAGGATCGCCCCGACCTCGCCGACCCGCGGCGGCAGCATCGGGATGATGACGCCCTGCAGCCGTGACCCCGTGCCCAGCGAGCTCAGCGGCCGCCACGCCTGGCCCGGATCATAGGCAAGGCTCAGCACGACGGTTGCTGCCAGCAACAGGTGGGCCCACAGATGTGCCCGGACCAACCGCTCCGGAACCTGCACCAGCGGCCGCCACAACAGGAAGACGAACACCAGCCCGATCAGGAACCGCGCCAACCGGGTCAACGGACCCATCGGTTCGGCCAGCAGGAATGCGGTCGCGCAGGCGAACAGCACGTACATCACGTAGAGCCAGCTGGCCGGATTCACCCGGGTCCGGAATCCCGGCTTGGTGGCTGCGAGCGCGACCAGGAAGACCACGCCGAGCAGCACGCCCTTCGCCATGCTGTTCGTGGACCCGGTCGTGCCCTGCGGCGCGGCGACCCGCGAAGACCACGGCTGGACGCCGAGCACGAACAGGCACCACAGCATCAGCCAGAACCAGGCCGGCCGCTCGACCTCGCCCTCGACCGTCCCCGGCACCGCCGGGGCCAGCCGATCGCCGCGAGAGTACGTGCTCAGCATCAGCGCGGCGGCGCGGCCGAGTCCAGCGGCTTGTAGTTCAGCGGGATCCCGAGGGTCTCGTCCTGCACCGCGGTGCCGATCAGCACGACGCCCAGGACCGGGGCGCCGGCGAACTGCAGCGCACCCGTCAACCGCGCGACGTCCATCTCCTTGTCGAGACCGACCTGGACCACCAGCACCGATGCGTCCACGGCGGCGGCCAGCGGCGTGATCCCGTGCCGCCCGACCGACGCCGGGCCGTGGATGACGACGGAGTACCCCGGCGGCAGATCGGCCACGATGCCCGGCACCAGCGACGGGCCGACCGCCTCGGCGGTCTCCTCGTGGTTCAGACCGGGCGGCAGCACGTACAGATCAGCGACCGTCCCGGGCCGGAACAGCTTGCGGGCGCGGATCGCGCGGGTCGCCGCCGGCTCGTTGACCAGGTCGGTCAGTCCTTCGTGGCCGGTGAGATGCGGCAGCACCGGCGTACCTTCGATGTCGGCCAGGACCAGCAGGGTCTCCCGGCCGTCACGCGCGTTCGCCTCGGCCATCGCGAGCGCGATCCCGGCCGAGTTCGGCGTCGGCGAGGCCGAGACCACCAGCAGCGCGCCCGGACCGCCGCCCGCGAACGCGCGCGGGCTCAGCTCCCGGCGCGCCAGCGCGCCACTCGCCTCGGCGCCCAGCGCGGTGATCTCGTACTGCGGAAGCTCCGGGGCCGACCGCCGCCAGAACCGGCGCCGATGCCCCTCGGAGGCCGCGATCACCGGCGAACTGGTCGCCCGGGCCGCCTGATCCCGGGTCAGGATGTACGGCGTCAGGTGCGAGCGCAGCAGCGCGAGACCGAAGCCGAGCACGAGCCCGAGGATCCCGCCGACGAGGATGTCGCGGGCAACGATCGGCGACGAGCTGGCGGTGTCGGTCGTTGCCGGGGTCACCAGTTGGCTCCCGGAGCCAACCGTGGACAGTGCCTTCAGCATCGCGGCCGCGTCGTCCGCGGCCTGCCGGGCCTCGGTCGCCAGCCCGACCCGCTGGTCCCGCAGCGCCGCCGCGGTCTGGTTGTCGCCACGGCCGACGGCCTCGTCGATCTGGCTGACCAGACTCCGGGACTGCGTGGTCGCCGTCTTCGAGCGGGCCTGCGCCTGCTCGGCCAGGTTCGTCAGCAGCGCCTTGGCCTCGTCGTTGCGCTGCTTCAGGTAGATCGAGGCGATCGCGTTCGCCCGGTCGACCGCCTTCTGGGCGGTCGGGCCGTCGGTGGTGACCAGGTAGGCGTTGTCGGTGACCGCCTTCACCCGGGTCACCG
The DNA here is from genome assembly GCF_036226565.1 of Kribbella sp. NBC_00709. GTDB lineage: Bacteria > Actinomycetota > Actinomycetes > Propionibacteriales > Kribbellaceae > Kribbella. The sequence goes on along the minus strand of NZ_CP108996.1, from coordinate 6,085,428 downwards.
TGGCGAGCTCCTGGATGGTCTTGTCGTCGGTCGGCATGCCGAGCTGCTTCACCACGGCGGCCAGCAGCGTCGGGCTGGCCATCACCCGGGCCTGGGTCTCGGCCGGCAGGTCCATCCCGAGCGGCCCGGTCTTGTCCGCGCCGTCCGACAGCTTCCCGACCAGGGCCGGCGGCACGGCCGGGCCGATCACCAGCTGGCTCGAGGCGGTCCACCGCGTGGTCTGGGAGAGCGCGAACACCGAGGCGCCGAGCAGTCCGAGCACGATGCAGCCCATGATCAGCCACTTCTGCCGCAGCAGGGACTGAGCGGTTTCCCGCCAGACCACGGTGCCCGGTTCCATTCGCTACCTCACTCCTTAGCTGCCAGCGCCCCAGGATATAGGCACCGGAATGTGATCACAGCACCTTGTCCAGTGCCCTACGCTCTTCTCGGGGGAATCTGGGGTTTTCACTTTCATGTCCAAGGGGGGACATCGCAGCATGAGGAAGACACGTCTGTTCACGCGGCTGGGGGTCGTGGGCACTCTGCTCGCCGGAGCGCTGGTGGTGGCGATCGCGCCGCCCGCGCAGAGCATCGAGGCCTCGCTCTCGGCCACCGCGAGCACCACCTGGCAGACCAACGCCAGCGTCCAGGGCATCGCGGTCGCCGCCGGGAAGGCCTACGCCGGCGGGCGCTTCACCAGCGTCCGGCCGCCGGGCGCCGCCGCCGGGACCGGTGAGGTCGGCCAGGCGTACCTGGCCGCGTTCGACGCGAGCACCGGCGCGCTGGTCAGCTCGTTCAACCCGGTGCTCAACGGTCAGGTCTACGCGGTGGCCGCTTCCGCGGACGGCTCGCGGATCTTCGTCGGCGGTGACTTCACCACCGTCAACGGCCAGACCCGGAACCGGATCGCCGCCTTCGACACCGCGACCGGCGCCCTGGTGACGAACTGGAAGCCGTCGGTGTCCTACCGGGTCAAGACGATCGCCGTCTCCGGCACGACCGTGTACTTCGGCGGCTCGTTCGGCCTGGTGAACAACCTGACCCGCAACCGGCTCGCCGCGGTCACCACCGACACCGGCACTCTGTTGCCCTGGGCGCCCTCGGTGAACGGCGACGTGTACGCCGTCGACGCCGCGGACGACGCGTCCAAGGTGTACGCCGGTGGCCAGTTCAGCACCGTCAACGGCACCAACCAGAACACCGCGACCAGCCTCGACCCGGTCACCGGCGCAGTACTGCCCTTCCCCGGCGGCTCCGCCGTACCGCCGCCGAACGGGTCCTGCACGACCCGGGTGAAGACCATCGACGCCAGCGGCGGCACCGTGTACTTCGGGAACGGCGGTGACGGCGGCGGCTGCTTCGACGGCACCTGGGCGGTCGACATCGCGACCAACACCCTGAAGTGGAAGAACCAGTGCCTCGGCGCGACCGAAGCGGTCAAGGTCGTCAACGGGTGGCTGTACAAGGGCTCGCACGCCCACGACTGCGCCAACCAGGGCGCCGGCGGCTTCCCGCAGGGCTTCGACTACCGCTTCCTGCTGAGCGAGAAGCTGACCGACGGGTCGCTCGGCCCGTGGTTCCCGAACACCGACGCGGACCCGAACAGCGCCACCAACGTCGGTCCGCTGGCGTTCGCGACCAGCGGCAACGACCTGTGGGCCGGCGGCGACTTCCTGCACGTGAACGACGTGGCCCAGCAGGGCCTGACCCACTTCACGAACGCGGCCCCGGGTGCGGCTCCGGCCAAGCCGGCCAAGCTGCTGCCGTACAGCGTCCAGCCGGGCGTCGTACAGATCCACTTCCCGACCGTGGTCGACAACGACGACAGCACGCTGACGTACCGGTTGCTGAAGGGGTTCACCAACACCACGATCGCGACCTGGACCGCTACCTCGACACCGTGGTACCGGCCGTGGCTCAGCTACACCGACACCTCCTCGGCTCCGGGTGAGGTGACGAACTACCGCGTCGAGGTCACCGACGGCAGCAATACGATCCGCGGCAACTACTCCGACCCGATCACGGTCGCCTCGACCGCATCCACGGCGTACGACCAGATCATCAACGCGGACGGTCCGCAGGCGTACTGGCGGCTCGGTGAAGCGGCCGGTACGACGACGTCCGTCGACTCCTCCGGGCAGAGCAACAACGGCACGTTCACCGGAGTGACGCTGGGCGGTGCCGGCGCGATCGCCGGCAACACGGCGATGACGACCAGCTCGAGCACCGGCCGGATGGCCGGCGAGAAGGCGTACAGCTTCCCGCAGCAGTTCAGCGTCGAGGCGTGGGTCAAGCAGAGCGGCGTCGGCCGTGGCGGCCGGATCATCGGCTTCGGCAACTCGAAGACCGGGAACAGCGGCGGTGGCGGCGACCGGATGCTGTACATGCGGACCAACGGATCGATCGTCTTCGGCGTCAACGACGGCGCACAGCGGACGCTCACCAGCCCGTCGGGCGACAACGACGGCCTGTGGCACCACGTGGTCGGCACGTACGACAGCGGCATGATGAAGCTGTACGTCGACGGCGTACTCAGTGGCAGTGCGCTCGTCGGTTCGGCATCGACGTACTACGGCTGGTGGCGGGTCGGATACGACCTGACGAACTCGTGGCCCGGCGGCGGAGCGACCCAGACCGGAATGGGCATCGACGAGGCCGCCGTCTACCCGTACGCGCTCACTCCCTTGCAGGTCCAAACTCACTACGCAGCAAAGTGAAAAGGCCCCTTTCTGCAAGGTTTGGCACAAACTCATAACGCGGTTGGGAGGCCCGCTTCCGGTGGGCCTCCCACAGCGGTAATGTCCGCCGCTGGTGCGTGATGAGGCACGCGCTGTACGGCCCCCGCCTGTCGAAGGACATAAATGAAGAAGTTAGTGCTGGCCCTTGTCACCGGCGCGGCTGTTCTGGCCGCGGCGTTGATCCCCTCCGGACCGCCGGTGGAGGCGGCGACTCCGGGCTTCGCCTCCGCGGTATCCGCGATCAAGCAGACTTCGTGGCAGACCAACAACAGCGTCAACGCGCTGGCCGTCGCGGGTAACACCGTGTTCGCCGGCGGTCTGTTCACCAGGCTCCGGCAGCCGGGGATGGCGTCGGGCCAGGCGCCCGAGACCCTCCGCAGCTACGTCGCCGCGTTCGACCGGACCACCGGGAAGCCGACCGCGTTCGCGCCGACGGTGAACGGTCCGGTCTATGCCATCGCGACCAGTCCGGACGGCAAGTGGGTCGTGATCGGCGGCGACTTCACCATGGTGAACGGCTTGCGGCGCAGCAAGATCGCGATGTTCAGCGTCGCCACCGGCAAGATCGTGCAGGCCTGGGACCCGGTGGTCGCGGCCCGCGTGAAGGCACTGGCCATCTACGGCAACAGCGTGTTCATCGGGGGCGCGTTCGGAAAGATCGACGGCGTGGTCCGTAACCGGCTCGGCGCGGTCCGGCTGCTGCAAGGTGACGTGCTGCCGTGGAACCCGAACGCCAACAACGACGTGTACGCGATCGACGTGTCCGACAACGGCACCCGGGTGTTCGTCGGCGGCCCGTTCAGCACGATCAACGGCAAGGACCACTACTCGCTGGCGATGCTGAACAACACCACCGGCGCGGCCTTCGCGTTCCCGGCCGCGGCCGCGATCCCGAAGCCGACCGCGACCTGCACGACGCGGGTGAAGGACATCGACACGCTCGGCGACAAGGTGTTCGTCTCCAACGGCGGTGACGGCGGCGGCTGCTACGACGGCGTACTCGCCGCGCAGGTCTCGACCGGCCAGCTGCTGTGGCAGAACAAGTGCCTGGGCGCGACCGAGGCGATCAAGGCGATCGGCAACTGGGTCTACAAGGGCTCGCACGCGCACGACTGCAGCTCCACGCCGAACGGCTTCGCCAACGGCTCCGGGACGCACTACCTGCTGGTCGAGAGCGCGATCAACGGCAACCTCGGACCTTGGTTCCCGAACACCGACGCGAACCCGAAGAGCACCACGCAGGTCGGTCCGCTGGCGATGGCCGGCGGCGACACCGACCTCTGGGTCGGCGGCGACTTCCTGCACGTGAACGGCCAGATCCAGGTCGGCATCACCCGGTTCACGAACGCGGCCGGCGGCGCGGCTCCCGCCGTACCGAAGGCGCCGACGCTGAGCGCGACGACGTCCGGCCGGGTCTACGTCACGTACTCCGACGTGTACGACCTGGACAACCTGACGCTGACATACAACGTGTTCCGGGGCTCGCTGAACGTCGGATCGAACGCCTACACGTCGTACTTCTGGCAGGCCCGCAAGAGCTACCAGGTGGTGGACCGCGGCCTCAAGCGCGGCTCGACGTACGCGTACCACATCGAAGTACACGACGGCCGCAACATCATGAAGGGCGCCACCGCGAGCGTGAAGATCCCCTAGCCCGCAGTCGTCGTTGGGACGTCTCAGGGGTCAACCCCGCGGATGGTCGGTTGCGGATGAAGAATCCGGCAATGCAACCGACAACCTGCGGGGTTGACCCCTGAGACGTTCGTGGCTGGGGATGAGTTATCCACAGCGCTCGGTTCCGGGGATGCGGCGGACGGGCGCGATGGACGATCCTTGCGGGATGAATCCGATGCTCGCCGTGGTGGCCGAGAGCCAAGGTGGCGTGTTCAGCCGGGGGCAGGCGCTCGCCTGCGGGTACACACCGCGCGGGATTCGGGACCGGGTTCGCAGCGGACGATGGCTGCGGGTGCGTTACGGGCAGTACGCCGAAGCGGTCGACCTCAGCCGGCTGGCCCCCTGGGACCAGGAGCTGAGTCGGTACCGGCAGCTGGTGTACGCCGTGATGAACGCGATGCGACCCGGGTCCGTGGCGATCAGCCATCAGTCGTCGCTTCTCCTGCACGGGCTGCCGTTGTGGGGCGTCGACTTGTCGCAGGTGCACCTCACTCGCCTGGACGAGCGCAGACACAGCGGCCCTGTTGCGGATGTCCGGTACCACCGGGGCAGCCTGGCATCCGACGACCTCGCGATGATCGGAGGTCAGACCACGACGGCTTTGCCCAGAAGCGTCGTCGAGTCCGCCTGTACGGCGTCGTTCGAGGCGGCCGTGGTTTTCGCTGACGCGGCTCTGCGCGATCACGCGATCGACGGACAGGAGCTGCTCCGGCTGCTCCAGCTCACCGAGTTCTGGCCAGGAAGCGCCACTGCACGGGCCGCGCTCAGCTTCGCCGACGGCCGATCGGAGTCGGTCGGAGAATCTCGCTTTCGGGTCCTGATGCACAACCAGGGGCTGCCGGTCCCCGAGCTCCAGGTCGTTTATCGTGACAGGCACGGGATCATCGGACGAGTCGATTTCGACTTCTCCGGGCGCAACACGGTCGTCGAGTTCGACGGCAGGCTGAAGTACGCGGACGCATCGAGCGACGTACTCGTCCAGGAGAAGATCCGCGAGGACCGGCTGCGCGGCATCGGGCTCGAAGTCGTCCGGATGATGTGGCCGGACCTGAACCGTCCGGCCGACGCGGCCGCCACCATCCGGGCCGCATTCGCCCGAGCCCGCCGCGCCGCCTGACGACATCCGCCACTCGACCAGGGCCTGCACCATCTCGCCGTCTCAGGGGTCAACCCCCGAGATGGTCGGTTTGCCTACCTGCATTCAGGGTGCCAACCGTCCCCCTCAGGGGTTGACCCCTGAGACGGACAGGCGAGGCGAGGCGAGGCGGTAGCGGGCGGGGCGGTGGCGGGCGGGGCGGTGGGTGGGGGTGGGTGGGTTAGTTGGCGCGGCGGTGGGCGGCGATGGCTCGGTGTGCCTCGTTCCACCACAGCAGCAAGGTGGTGAACGAGGCGCCGGCCAGGCCCCAGGCCGCGCCCTTCGGGCCCCAGAGGAAGGCGCCGCCGACACCGCAGGTGATCAGGATGACCGACGAGATCAGGCGGACGCGCAGGCCGCGGGTGGCGGCGGTGAGGGCTCGCATGATCGCGAAAGCGCCGGCGTTCGAGGCGCCGAGGGCTTGGAGCAGGATGACCGGGATGAGGACGCTGTGAGCCTGCGTCCACACTCCCGGGCCGAGCAGTTCCCGGCCGACGACGGCCGGAAGCAGGAGGAAGACAGCACCCCAGGCCAGTGCGCCGGCTCCGACGCCGAGCGAGATGGCCAGTCCGACCAGCCACAGGCGACGGTACGAGTGCCGCAGGGCGCGGGCGGCTTCGGGTACGGAGATCATCCGGATGCCCTGGTTCAGCACGTTGACCGGGCCGAGCAGGACCTGCGCGCCGCGGATGCCCGCGGTGGCGACCAGGCCGGCCGCGGCCGTGATGCCGAGCATGTAGACCTGGATCGTGCCGGAGACCGCGAGCATCTCCCCGACGTACTTCGGGCTCAGGTCCCAGTTCCGCTTCACCCATTCACGAATCAGCTGCCGCCGCGGCGCCACCCCGGCCTGGAAGCGGCCGGCGATCGCGGCGATGACCGCGCCCAGCCCCCACCCGAACGTCAGGCTGAACGCCGACGTCGTACCGGTCAGGTAGAGACCGCCGAAGATCGCGAGCATGGCGAGCAGCCAGATCAGATCGTTGACGAACGCCTTGTGTCCTTCGCCCACGACGAAGAACGCCCAGCGCCAGGCGTCCTGCAGCAGCAGCCCCGGCATCGTCACCGCGAACGCGATCAGCACTCCCCTGGACGGGACACCCGGGAAGGCCGCGATCGCCAACGCTACGAGCATCGCCAGAAAGCCTGTCAGCAAGGCAGTTGCCGTGCTCGCCCGGACCGCACGTTGCCACTCGGGCGTGCGATCACCGGAGTACCGGACCGCGAGCGGCTCGGTGGCGACCGCACGGGACACGTTCAAAGCGATCGTGTACCCGCCGAAAGCGAGTGCGTAGACACCGAAGTCGGCGACGGTGCTCGACCGCGCGACGACGACGCCGACTGCGAGGTTGCTGAGGCTCGACAGCGCTTGGTCGGCGAGTCCCCAACTGGCCCGGCCAGCAGGACCTCTCAGCCTCTTCAGCTTCAAGTAACCGGCCGGGGCGGGCGTCGCAGGATGCCGAAGACGAACTGCGGAATGCCCAGCAGGTAACGCTTCCAGAGCCGCTTCGGCTCCTTGTAGAGCCGGTAGCTCCACTCCAGTCCGGCGCGCTGCATCCACAGCGGGGCGCGGTCGAGCCGGCCGGTATGGAAGTCGAACGCCGCGCCGACGCCGATCAGGATCGTCGCGTTCAGCCGGTCGCGGTGGTCGGCCATCCAGCGCTCCTGCTTCGGTGCGCCGAGCCCGACCCAGATGATGTCCGGGCGCGCCTCGTTCATCCGGGCGACCACGGCCGCGTCCTCGGCCTCGGTCAGCGGCCGGTACGGCGGGCACTCGGTGCCGACCACCTTCAACGCCGGATGCCGCTCCTGGAAGACGCCCCGCAACTCCTCGGCGACACCCTCGGCGCCGCCGTAGAAGTACTGCGTCCAGCCGCGCCCGGCCGCCTCCGCCATCACCCGCTCGAGCAGGTCCGGCCCGGCGACCCGGTCCATCTGTTCGAACCCGGCCTTCTGGCCCGCCCAGACCAGCGGCATGCCGTCCGGCACCGTCAGCCCGGCGGTGTTGTAGACCTCGGTGAGCCGCTCGTCGGCGCGCGCGTGCAGCAGGGCGTTCATGTCCGTGACGCAGACGAGCTCGCGGGCGTTGTGGTCGATCCAGCGGGCGAACGTCTCGACGGTGTGGTCCGGATTCGTGATGCTGACATGGATGCCCAGGACATCGACTCGGTCGGCCGTGCTCGCCGCGGTCTGCATATCGGTCATCAGTCAGTCCTCCGGGGTCAGCGCGGCGAGATCCGCGTCGACCATGATCTGAACCAGCTCGGGCACGTGCACCTGGGCCTTCCAGCCCAACTCGGTCATGGCTTTGGACGCGTCCCCGATCAGCGAGTCCACTTCGGTCGGCCGAACGTACCGGGAGTCGTAGTCGACGTACTCCTCCCAGTCCAGCCCGACGTGGTTGAAGGCCAGTGAGACGAAATCTTTCACCGAGTACGACGTTCCGGTCGCGATCACGTAGTCGGCGGGCGTGTCGTGCTGCAGCATCCGCCACATGCCCTCGACGTACTCCGGGGCGTAACCCCAGTCGCGGCAGGCGTCCAGATTGCCCAGGTACAGGCGATCCTGGCGACCCAGCTTGATCGCGGCGACCGCGCGGGTGATCTTCCGCGTCACGAACGTCTCGCCCCGCCGCGGCGACTCGTGGTTGAACAGGATCCCGTTCACCGCGAACATGTCGTACGCCTCGCGGTAGTTCCGGGTCATCCAGTAGCCGTAGAGCTTGGCCGCGCCGTACGGCGACCGCGGGTAGAACGGGGTGTCCTCGTTCTGCGGCGGGGGCGTCGCGCCGAACATCTCCGACGAGGACGCCTGGTAGAACCGGCAGTCCAGTCCGATCATCCGGATCGCCTCGAGCAACCGCGTCGTCCCCATCCCGGTGGTGTCCCCGGTGTACTCCGGCTCGTCGAAGCTCACCCGCACATGCGACTGCGCGGCCAGGTGGTACACCTCGGCCGGCTGGATCGACGCGAGCAGCGTGACGAGTCGCGACCCGTCGGTCAGATCGCCGTAGTGCAGGAACAGCCGCTTGTCCTTCGCGTGCGGATCCTCGTACAGGTGGTCGATCCGCTTGGTGTTGAACGTCGACGCGCGCCGGATCAGGCCGTGGACCTCGTAGCCCTTGGCGAGCAGCAGCTCGGCCAGGTACGAGCCGTCCTGGCCGGTGATCCCGGTGACGAAGGCCTTTTTCATGAGTGGTTCTCCACGTACCAGCGGTAGGTGGCGGCCACACCGTCTTCGAGGTCGATGGACGGCTTCCAGCCCAGCGCCAGCAGCCGGCTCACGTCGAGCAGCTTGCGCGGAGTGCCGTCCGGCTTGGACAAATCGTTGCTCAGGGCACCGGTGTACCCGGCGACGCGGGCGACCAGCTCGGCCAGCTCGCGGATCGACACGTCGGTGCCGACGCCGACGTTGATCGGCTCCGGCGCGTCGTAGTGCTCGAGCAGGTGCAGGCAGGCGTCGGCCAGGTCGTCCACGTGCAGGAACTCGCGCCGCGGCGTACCGCTCCCCCACAGCACGACCTCAGGTGCGTCGGTCTCACGAGCCTCGTGGAACCGGCGGATCAGAGCCGGCAGCACATGCGACGTCGCCGGATCGAAGTTGTCGTTCGGCCCGTAGAGGTTGGTCGGCATCGCGGAGATCCAGCGCAGACCGTGCTGCCGGCGGACGGCCTGGACCTGCATGATGCCGGCGATCTTCGCGATCGCGTACGCGTCGTTGGTCGGCTCGAGCTCACCAGTCAGCAGGCTCGACTCGCGGATCGGCTGGTCGGCGTACTTCGGGTAGATGCAGGACGAGCCGAGGAACAACAGCCGCGGTGTGCGTACGTCGAGGGCCGCGTCCATCAGGTTCACCTGGATACGCAGGTTGTCGCTGAGGAACTCGGTCGGGTGGTCCCGGTTCGCGAGGATGCCGCCGACCCGGGCTGCCGCATCGATGACCACGGCCGGCCGGTGCTCCTGCAGGAACGCGAAGGTGGCGTCCCGGTCCCGCAGATCCAGCTCTGCGGAGGACGCGCCGATCAGGTTCGTGTGACCAGCGGCCTCGAGCCGTCGCCAGATGGCGGAACCGACGAGTCCACGATGGCCTGCTACATACACCGAATCCATCAATACGCTCCCGCGCCGTAGATCACCGCGCGCACGGTCTTCCAGAGGATCAGCAGATCCAGGGTCATCGACCAGTTGTCGACGTACCGCAGGTCGAGCCGGACGGACTCGTCCCACGACAGGTCGCTGCGGCCGCTGACCTGCCACAGGCCGGTCATGCCGGGTTTGACCAGCATCCGCCGCGAGTCGTCGGCGGCGTACAGCGCGACCTCTTCGGCCAGCGGCGGCCGCGGCCCGACCAGCGACATGTCGCCGCGCAGCACGTTGAACAGCTGCGGCAGCTCGTCGAGCGAGAACCGCCTGATCCACCGGCCGAGCGGCGTCATCCGCGGGTCGTCCCGCATCTTGAAGATCACGCCGTTGCCGTCGCTCAACGCGAACAGGTCACCGAGCCGCTGCTCGGCGTCGGAGTACATGCTGCGGAACTTCAGCATGGTGAACTCGGCGCCGCCGCGGCCGATCCGCTGCTGCCGGAACAGCACCGGCCCCGGACTCGACACCTTGACCGCGAGCGCCAGGCCGATCAGCAGCGGCGACAGTACGGCGATGAAGCCGAGGGCAACGGTCCGGTCGAAGACCGCCTTCATCAGGTGCGGCCCGCCGCTGACGGACGGCCGCTCCAGGTGCAGCAAGGACAGACCGGCGACCGGGCGGACCGAGATCCGCGGACCGGCCACCTCGATGATGCCCGGCGAGACGATCAGCTCGATGCCGCGCTGCTCCAGCGCCCACGACAGCCGGCGCAGCGACTGGCCGACCAGCTCCGGGTCGGTCGAGATGGCGACCACGTCGACCGCGTGCCGGTCAGCGGCGGCCAGGATGTCCGGCTCGTCCAGCTCCTCGGGCTGCAACGGGCCGTTGCTGTGCCGGTCACCGCGTGGCCGGCAGGTCGCCACCACGCGGAACCCGTCGGTCGGACGACTCTCGAGGTGCTCACACAGCGTCGCGGCCGGGCCACTGCGCCCGACCACGAGAACCCTGTGCATGCAGCGACCTCGGACCCGGTGCCGGTGCAGGTCCTTCCGCAAGGCGTACCGCAGCAGCAGGGCGGAGACCACCATCACCGGGATCGCCAGCACCACGAAGCCCCGGGCGATCTCGGTCTTGGTCACGTACGACGTCATAGCGACGGCGGCTGTGAGTCCGACACCGGATCGCATCAGCGAGCGGAACTCGTCCGGCCCGGCGCCGAAGTACCGCGGGTCGTAGCCCTTCGACAGCGCGACCACGCCGACCCACGCCAGCGGCAGCAGACTGCTCACGACGAGATAGCTGGGGCCGACGTGGTACCCGAACCTGGTCAGCAGGGCGATCGAGACGCCGAGCATCGCGGCCAGCAGGTCACCGCCGACGGCGGCCCAGCGGTACACACCGACCCAGCGCGGCTCGGTCGAGCGCGACGGCAGCGGAACGATCGCCGGGACCTCATGCGGCACGACCCAGAGCGGTGCGTGCCCGTCCATCCGGCCGGGCGCCTCAGCTCCGCTCACACCTGTCCCTCGGTCTCACGTTGCGGCCACTCGAACACGCTCCGTGCCCGGGGGTTTCCGCAGCTGGCCGTCCCCAGAATTCACCCGCGCGTCGGCGGCGAGTCACCGAACATTACTACGCACCACGGGCCTCGGCGACCATCAGGCCGCCTTCCTTGTGGAGAACTTGCATTGTGAGCCGGGAACCAGTTGGTTCATCACGAAATGATCAAGAAAACAAGGCAGTCCGGCCGGCGTCGCGCTGACGCCGGCCGGACAGAACTTGACGACTGGTCAGACAGTCGCGTGACTTGGTGTGTCGTACTCCGCGACCACCTCGGCCGGGATGTGCTCGAGGTCGCTGACCCGCAGGTAGTCGCCCATCGTCGTGCCGGTGCACTCGGAGTCGATGTTCGGCGCGGACCGCCCGTTCACTGTGTCGCCGAGGTGCACGGTGCGCAGGTCGATGCTGAACCGGGTCCGGCCCGAGGTGTTCGGCACACTGGAGTGCAGCTGTGCCCCGGAGAACAGGATGATCCCGCCCGGCTTGCAGATCGGGCGGATCTGCGGCACCAGCTCGACGTCTTCTTCCGGCACCGGCTGCACGCGGGTGTCGGTGCCGATCTGGGTCGCGGCGATCTTCCGGCTGGTCGCGTTCCACTCCGCGTAGTTGTAGACCCGGGAGCTGTTCTTCACCGGGGTCTGCCAGTACCGCGGGTGGAACGCCAGCCCGTTGTCGTCGCTGATCGCGAAGATCGGCAGCCACCAGTTGAGCTGGGTGAACGGCGCGGAGTACCAGGTGTCGCGGTGCGGGTGGAACGCGAACGCGATCCCGGTGGTCAGGTAGTCGTCCGACGTCGAGCTGCGCATCCGCGGTACGTCGAAGTACACCTCCTCCGGGTCGCAGCCGAAGTCGGCCAGCATCTCCTGGATGAGCCGCTTCGACTCCGGGTGATGGATGAACCGCGGCTTCAGTTCGGCGAGCAGCGCCGCGTACTCCTCGACGGCCATGTCGAACTGGGCCGTCTCCGGGTCGAGCGGGTGGAAGGCCTGCCGGGCCATCTCACCGGCGAACTCGGTCAGCGCCAGCGTCGACGGACGCGGTGAGTAGACGAACAGGTCGCCGTCGTACAACTTCTGCCTACGCTCGTCGTCGCCGAACTCGGCGTCGACATAAATGGAATGCATCGGAGTTCCCCCTCCTTGTCGTACTGCGAAAAGCCCGGCCGGCCGCGATCGAACTCAGCCGGCCTGCACGCCGGCCCCCGCCGGCTGTGCTACACGTGACGCGTCGGCCAACGGCACCAGGTCGACGTTGGGCAGGGCCAGGTCGCCACGCATGAGCTCCAGGTAACGCTGCCGGAGCTGCGCCAGCAGCCCGGCCTGTTCGTACTCGACACCGTCGAGCTCGGCGACCAGCGTCAGCTCCGAGATGGTGCCGGCCAGGCCGCACTCGTCGGCGGCGAGCAGCTCGGTCCGTTCGATCGGTCGCCGGTCGAACGGGATCCCGAGGTCCTTGGCCACCTCCTCGAGGACGTCGACCGTGATGCTGTCCAGGCACGACTCGCTGGTCGGCGGCGTCACGATCCGTCCGCGCTGGGCGATCAGGACGCAGGCACCGGTCGCCTCCGCGACCCGGCCGGCGTCGTTGAGCATGATCGCGTCGTCGTACCCGAGCCGGCGTACCTCGATCCGCGCCATCCGGGCACCGACGTAGTTCGCACTGCTCTTCACCCGCGTGGGCAGGACGAGGTCGGACGCCCGGCGCCAGCTCGTCACGCCGAGCCGCATCGGGTCCGGGTCGAGCTTGCGCTGGCTGAAGGCCGTGACCACCAGGTCGGCCTCGGTCGCCTCACCCCAGTGCCCGTGGGTCACGTACATGGTCGGCCGGAACCACAGGTCCTTGTCCGGCACGAGCAGCTCGCCGGCCAGCGTCGCCAGCCCGGCGAGGAACTCCTCGTACGTGAACCGGACCGGGATGTGGAACAGCGAAGCCGACCGGCAGAGGCGGTCGTAGTGCCGGCGCGGCGTCCGGATCGAGAAGGTCTCACCGGCGGAGTCCCAGTAGCCCTTCACGCCTTCGAAGACGCTCAGCGCCCGGGTCAGCGCCTCGGCGCCGATGTGGATCTTCACGTCGGTGTACGGCACGAGCTCGCCGTTGACGAGCGCCCACGGCGGCGTCGTGAGCTGCGATATGGATGCGGTGTGAGCCATGAGGCGCCTTCCCGGAGATTGGTGGTGATCGATCAGCGAGCGGTCGGAACGCCCGGGCGAATGTGGTCTGCGAGCGATACGGCCCGCTGGTCGCGGGCCGACATCAGCGTGACCGGCAGCGGCCACGGGATGGCGAGATCGGGGTCGTCGTGGGCGATCACGACGTCCTCGGACGGATCGTGCGGCCGGTCGATCCGGTACGCGATGTCCGCGGGTTCGGTGAGCGCCTGGAAGCCGTGCCCGCACCCGGCCGGGATGTAGATCGAGGCCTGGGTGTCCCCCGACAGCGTGAAGTGCGCCTGCTGCAGGTACGTCGGCGACTCCGGCCGCAGATCGACGACGACGTCGAACACCTCGCCGGCGGAGCAGCGGACCAGCTTCGCCTCACCGCCGCCGGATCGCAGATGCATCCCGCGCAGGACGCCCTTGCGGGACCGCGACAGGCTGTCCTGCGCGAACCCGTCCGGGTCGATGCCCACCGACCGGGCGATCTCGGCGTCGAAGGTCCGGCTGAAGAAGCCCCGCTCGTCGACGTGCGGGGTGGGCTCGAACAGATAGACCCCGGCGACCTCAGGTACCTGCGTCACCTTCATGAGCGTCCCTCCAGGGTTTCGGCCGACTGCGGGAAGAGCTGCGAGGTCAGGACCTCGTACTGCTCCTCGATCAGGCGGCGGTTGACGGCGTTCCGTTCGTCCATCACCGGCCCGACGATGTCGCGGCGGGACTCGAGCGCGGAGTACTGGCTCATCAGCCGATCCACGTCGAGAGTGCGGATGTACTGGCAGAACTCCGCGAGACCCATGTCGGCCATCAGGACGTCGTTCTTCGCGGCGTACCCGATCGAGACGGTCGGTTTGGACAGCATCAGGGCGCAGACCACGTTGTGGTACCGGGTGGCCACGATCGTGTCGACCGCTGCCATCTGCTCCATCAGCTCGTCCAGCGACCGCGGCGGCTCGTCGACCACCCAGGAGGGATCGAGCTCGGGCCGGCGGGCCCGCACCTCGGCGAGGATCGCGGCCGAGGCCAGCTCGTCCTCGTGATCTCCGGTGAGCAGCCGCACCCGGTGCCCCTGCCCGACCAGCCAGTCGACGAAGCGGGTCATCTTCGCGAGGTACTCCGCGAACACCTCTTCGCCCTGGTCCCGGTCGTCCTCGGTACCGCGGTACGTCATCACGCCGACGCCGACCGTCGTGGGCTCCCCCGGTGGGGTGACCGACCGGACCTCCGGGATCGGCAGCGAGAACGCGAGGTCGGGATAGACCGGGTCGTCCGCGATGCCCAGGCCGGTGGCGCGCATCGCGTCCTTCGACAGCTGGTCGCGGAACGAGCGGTAGTACGCCAGCCGGGCCGCCAAGGTGAAGACGCGGCGGGTCATCCGGCGTCCCGACGAGTTGGCGCCGACGCTGACCAGAGCGACCTTCGTACCGACCAGGCGACCGGCGGCGGTGAGCAGGAGCAGCGAGTACGGGAAGCCCCACCAGCGCAGCGGCAGGCCGCCCTCGAGGACGCCCATACCCGGCACGACCACCACGTCGTGGCGCCGTACCCAGGAGGCGGTCCAGAAGAAGTCGACGATCTTCCCGATGCCCTTGAGCGCGACCGAACGCAGGCTGCTCGCGGTGCTGTACTCGTCGCGGTTCCAGTTCATCCGGGTGGCCGGCAGGCCGTAACGAGCCTCGACCACCTCCGGACCGGAGCAGAGGAAGTCGATCTCGGCGTCCGGGTACGACTTGCCCAGGAACGCGAGGAACGCCTCCAGCGATCCGTCGTTGCCGAGGTTCCCGTGGCCGAGCAGGCCGAAGAACCCGATCCGCGGACCGCCCGCGGCTGCCGTGGTGAAGCTCTCGCCGCTCATGCGACCCGCCCGTTCTGGCCCGCGACCACTCCGGAGACCGATACGACTTCGCTGACCTGCTCGACCGGCGTGTCCTGCCGGCGCATCGACGGCGGGACCACCCGGCTCGTCATCCAGCGCAGAAGTTGCCAGAGGCAACGCATTCGCTGGCCGCCGGTCAACGGCGAGCGGAACAGCGCCCGGACGTAGCCCAGCGGGTACTCGACCAGTAGCCGGACCGTCGGGTGCCGCAGCTTGTTCCGGCGGCGCGGGTCGAGGTTGCCGCACCAGGAGCGGACCGTCCGGTTGGACCGGAGCGCGCTGTCCGGGTGGTCGCGACGGAAGAACAACGACGCCGGCACATGGTGGAACCGGCCGTGCAGCGCGATCTCGGCCACGATCGTCCGGTCGGCGTGGTAGAAGCTCTCGTTCAGGGCCGTACGGCGCAGTACGTCGGACCGGACGACACCGTAGTCGTCGTCACCGCCGACGTCGAACAGCAGGCTCCGGAACCGCTCGACCGGATCCGGCGAGTCGGTCGTCAACGGGTAGCCGACCTTGGCGACGATGTCCCCGGCCTCGTCGATGATCGCGCTCCACGAGTGGCACAGCACGGCGTCCGGGTGCTCGTCGAGCGCCTCGATGCACCGCTCCAGCAGGTCCCGGGCGTACAGGTCGTCGTACGACGCCCACTTGAACAGCTCGCCCCGCGATTCGGTGAAGACGACGTTGTGGTTCGGCGAGGCGCCGAGGTTCACCGGCTGGCGGATGTAGCGGACGCGCGGGTCGCGAGCCACGTACTCCCGGCAGATCCGCTCCGTGCCGTCGGTCGAGGCGTTGTCGGAGATGATCAGCTCGAAGTCGGCGTAGGTCTGCCCGAGCAGCGCGTCGAGTGCCTCCGCCAGGTACTTCTCGCCGTTGTAGACCGGCAGTCCGATGCTCAGCCGCGGTACTGCGTTCATCTTCTCCTCATCTCTGCGAGAGCCTGCGGGGGCGTGAGGGACCTGCGGGGCCCGCGGGGCACCGTGTCCTCGATCCGGGCCGACGATCGGTGCGCCGCCCGGCTCGCCATCCACCGCAGCAGGTGGGTGTAGCAGCGGCGGCGCTCGGCGGACGACAACGGCGCCCGGCGGATCGCGCCGACGAATCCACCGACGTACTCGGCGAGCAACCGTGCGGTCGGGTTGCTCAGCCGGTGCGCGCGCCGCGGCTCCATGTTCGCGGCGCGGCTGCGGATCGTCGGTTTCGCCCGCTCGGCGCGGTCCGGATGGTCGCGGCGGAAGAACAGCACCTCGGGCACCTGGTAGAAGCGGCCGGACAGGGCCAACTCGGCCATCAGCGTGCGGTCGGCGTGGTGGTAGCTCCCGTGCAGCGGCGTACGGCGCAGCATCTCGGACCGGATCACGCCGTAGAAGTCGTCCCCGCCGACGGTGAACAGCATGCTCCGGAAGCGCTCGGCCGGGTCGGGCGAGTCGGTCGCCAACGCATACGCGGGCGTGAGGACAACCTCGCCGGCCGCATCGATGATCGCCTGCCAGGCGTGGGCCAGAACCAGGTCGCGATCGTCGTCGAGAGCCGCGATGCACCGCGCCAGCAACTCCCGCCCGTACAGGTCGTCGTACGACGCCCACTTGAACAGCTCGGTGTGCGACTGCTCGAAGACGTAGTTGTGGTTCGGCGTGGCGCCGATGTTGACCGGCTGGCGGAGGTAGCGGATGCGCGGGTCGCGAGCCGCGTACTCCCGGCAGATCCGCTCGGTGCCGTCGGTCGAGGCGTTGTCGGAGATGATCAGCTCGAACTCGCCGTACGACTGTCCCAGCAGGGCATCCAGCGACTGGGCCAGGTAGCTCTCCCCGTTGTAGACCGGGAGGCCGACGGTCAGCCGCGGTACGGCGGTCATGTGCTTCTCACTTCGGGAAGGACGGTCTGCGCATCGTCAGAATTCACCGCAGACTCCAGCTGCTTGCGCTCCCGGACGCCGACGCGCAGCGTGTACCACCAGACGAACGCCGCCGCGAACGTCGCGCTCGCAGCGCCCCAGGCCGAACCACGCGCACCGTCCAGTGCGCCACCGACCACGCCGCCGACGAGGTAGAAGGCGGAGGCGCAGAGCTGGGCCTTGAGACTGCGGCGGGCGATACCGAGCGCGCGCAGACCGGCCGCGGCTCCGGTGTTGAAGCCCGCGCTGGCCACCGACAAAGTTGCCGGCAGCACCAATGCGGACGCGGTCAGCCAGACCTCGCCGAGCAGCGCGTGTCCCCACTCGTCCGGCAGCGCGAACAGCAGCAGCAGACCCCAGGCCAGCGCGGCGATCGCCTGCGCGCCACCGAGCAGCAAGCAGAACACTGGCAGTGCCCGCACCGATCGACGCAGTACCCTGGCCGCTTCCGGCACCGCGACCAGTCCGATGCCGGACAGCACGATGAAGAACGGTCCGAGCAGCATCTCGGCGCCACGCACCGTACCCACGGCTGCGACGCCGGCGAAGGCACCCAGGCCGTACATGCGGAGCTGATAGGCCCCACTGAGCGTCAGGTTCTCGGTCAGGTAGCGAAGGCTCAGATCGCGGTGTTCGGACAGCCAGCGGCGCGCCAGCGTCGGCCGCGGCAGGATGCCTGCCTGCAGCCCGCTCACCAGCGCCGCGAACACCCCGGCTGCACCCCAGGCCAGGACGAACCTGGTCACACTGGCGTGCTGTGAGGCCAGGTACAGCAGCGGCACCAATCCCAGCGCCCAGGTGATGTCGCTGACGAAGGCCTTGCCGCCCTGTCCCGATGCGAAGAAGGCGAACCGCCAGCTGTCCTGCAGCATCAGGCCGGGCAGCACGATGCCCAGGGCAATGAATGCCTGGCCGGCGTGCCCGCCGATCAACAGACCGACGGCCGCGCAGACCGCACCGAGGCCGAGACCGACCACGATCGCCATCCCGGACGACTTCGCGACCGCTGCCCGCCAGACCGACCGATCCAGGCCGCTGAACCGCACCGCCAACGGATCGGTCGCCAGGCCGCGGGAGATGTTCAGGACCACGCCGTACGTCACCCAGGCCAGGCTGAACGCGCCGAACTGCAGCGCGCCCAGCTCCCGGGCGACGACGATGCCCACCAGGAAGCTGACCAGGCTGGTGACAGCCTGGTCGGCGAGTCCCCAGGTGAGGCGGCGTAGAACAGCTCTCATGGTCGGCTCACAGACCGCTTCGCTGGACGGCCGGCAGATCCTGGAGACGCCAGAGTCCGAGCCGGTTCGGGTCGACCTCGCCGCCGTCGGGGAAGGACTCGAGCGGTTCCGGGAAGTTGAACGGCGGCAGGAGCATGTTCAGCCGCCGCCAGTTCCGGCCGGTGAACTGGTTGTGGTTGCGCTCGACATCGTCGTACTGGTTGATCACCAGCCACTTCGCGCCGGTGGAGCGGAAGTTCTCCAGGATGTCCGCTGCGTCCTGGAACGAGATGTGCACAAGACAGTCCCGGCACAGCACCAGGTCGACCTTGGGCAGCTCGCCCTTGGTCAGGTCGGCGACCGCGAAATCGCGCTGCGTGTTCCCGTACTCCTCCTGGTTCTTCTCGATCACACTCGCGACGATGTCCACCCCGTGGTACTTCTGCACCGGAAGATCGATGTGACGCATCCAGTTCAGGTCGCCGCAGGGCGCGTCGAGCATCGTCGTCACGCCGTGACGGGTCAGCAGCTCAGGCAGGCGTTCGCGGATGTCGACGGTGGCGCGCAGCTCGGAGCCCGTGCCGGAGCCGGACTCCGCGCTGTCCCACCCCGACGACTCGTAGACCTGGGTGAACAGCGCCTCTCGCGAGGTCACCCGCCAGCGCAGCCGGTGGACCGCCCGCACCCGTGCCATCGGCCCGCGGAGCAGGCGTTTCAGCATATCCAGCCCGGAATCACGAAGGCTGCCTGCAAGTGATGTCATTTTCTGGTTCCTCTTCCCCGGTTCAACTGACGTCTTGACGTCGAGCCCCCAGCTCATGGGGTTCCGGCAGTGGGACCAGGTAGGTGGCGCCCCAGCCGCCGTCTGCTTCGAGTTGCGCGACGATCTCGTCGGCGATGTCCCAGGTCAGCACGAGGACGACATCCGGCCGCGCGGCCTTCAGTTCCTCGATCGGCCGGATCGGGACCATGCACGCGCCGGGGATCCGGCGGCCGTGCTTGCCTGGTGCGAGATCGACGGTGAACGGCAGCAGGTCGGTCGTCACGTTGCTCAGATCCAGGAGCACCGGCGCCTTGGACGGCGCGCCGTACCCGAGAACCGTGCGACCTGCGGCTTGATGGCGGCTCAGCTCTTCGTGCAACGCGCCGGCGGCGTGCCGTGCGGCCTCCTGCAGGCTGCCGAGCTGAACCTCGTCGGCGATCCCGGCCGCTTCCTCGTCCTCCAGCACCACGTCGACCGACTGATCCGGCTTGGCGTCCGCGGTGTGCCGCAGCATCACCATCAGACTGCCGCCGTACATGTCGACCTGGTTGACCGACTCGACGGTCAGACCGTGCAGCGCCGCGATGTTCTGCAGCGCGCGGAGCGAGACATACGCCCAGTGGCCGTGCCGGATCGTGTCGAACTGGTTGCCGATGAACAACGGCAGCAGGTGGTGGAACTCCATCACCAGCAGGCCGCCCGGCGCGAGCCGTTCCGCCCGCAGCTTCAGCGAGTCGCCGTACTGCGGCTCATGCACGATCCCGTGGACGTCGACCACCAGGTCGGCCTTCTCGCCATCGCCCGCGAGCCTGCAGCCCGCGACGTACAAGTGATCGAGCCAGGACCCGCCATGCGGACTGCCGAACTCGAACACCGTCCCGCTGCTCAGTTCCGGGTGATCGCTGAGGATCTCCTTGACCCCGGCCTCCGCATGCGCGCGGCTGGTCGCGGACTCGACAGCCAGCGGCTCCTCGGCCATCTGCGCCTCGACCGGGCCGAGCTGCACCAGCGTGCACTCCCGGCACAGCCAGAGCGCCAGCGGCCAGCGCGGGTCGGGTCCAGGACTGTCGGCCGGCGGGAAGTGGTCGGCACACGGCTGGTCGCCGATGTCCACGACAGGTACGACGTTCTCCGCGCCGCAGCCACGACACTCGAAGCTCACTGCATCCCCCTCGCTCACCATGTCAATGTCGCTTTGGCCGTGGTGAACGCCTCGGCGTACTTCGCCCGGCACTCCATTCCGCGCAGCCGGGCCAGCCCGGCGAAGACCTCTTCGTCGAACCAGTCGTGCGGGACCTGGGACGGGTATGCCTTGTGCAGCAGCGCGACCTTGTCCCGCAGCTGCTCCTCGGTGAGCTCGACGTACAGCCACGGCCGGCTGATGTCGCCGTCCCACTTGGGGATCTCGTAGTGCAGCACCAGATGGCTGCGCCACACCGTCGGCGCCAGCTCGGCGATCAGCCGGTGGTCCTGGTGCGCGTCGTGCTTGCTCGGGGCAAACACGATGTCGGGACGACGGCTCCCCCGAGCCGTTGCCTCGAGCAACTCCTTGGTCTCGTTCCAGTGCGACGGCAACCGGCCGTCCGGCAGCTCGGCCGAGGTGACGGTCACCTCGCACTCCGGCAGGAACAGCTCCGCCGCGCGGCGGGCCTCCTCCAGGCGCAGCGGCGTACCGGTCGCGATCACGAACTCGGCGGTCAGCTCCGGTACCGACTCGGCCAGCTTCAGCAGCGTGCCGCCGCAGCCGATCTCGATGTCGTCCGGATGGGCGCCGAGGGCAACCAGATGAACCGGCCCGTCGATCAGGCCGAGCTGGAACGGAAGCATCAGATCGCCACCACTACCGGCGCGTCCGCCGACACCGCGGGTTCCTTGTCCAGCACCTGTGCCTGCTGCTGGCGGACCTGGTGGCTCCACAGCGCCCACGGCTTCTTGCCGGATCGGTACAGCTCCTCGAGCTGGCTGCGCTCCTTGAGCGTGTCCATCGGCGCCCAGAACCCGTGGTGCGGGATTGCCTCGAGCTTGCGCATCGCGGCCAGCCGCGGGAACGCATCGCCGACCAGGTCCTCGCCCTCGTGCAGGACGTCGAAGATCTCCTTCTTGATGACGAAGAACCCACCGTTGATCCAGACGTTCAGGTCGACCGCCGACCGCAGCCCGGTGACCCGGGAGTCGGTGCCGAACTCGACCGTGTGGAACGAGGCCTGCGGCGGCACCGCGAGCAGGCTGGCGGTGATGTCGCTGGTCATCACGTGGTCGACGATCTTGTCCATCGGCGCGTCGGTGAGCACGTCACCGTAGTTGGCCAGGAAGGCGTCGTCGTCCTCCAGGAACGGCCGGACCCGGCGCAGCCGCTCACCGATCGAGGTGTCGATGCCGGTGTCGACGAAGGTGATCTTCCACTCGCTGATGTCGGAGTCGAGCAGCTCGATGTGCTCGCCGCCCTTCGTCATCACGAAGTCGTTGGAAACGGTCTCCTCGTAGTTCAGGAAGTAGTTCTTGACCGCGGCTCCCCCGAAGCCCAGGCACAGGATGAACTCGGTGTGGCCGAAGTGCGCGTAGTACCGCATGATGTGCCACAGGACCGGCCGGTCGCCGATCGTCATCATCGGTTTCGGTGCGGAATCGACGCCGCTGCGCATCCGCAGCCCGAGCCCCCCGCAGAAGATCACGACCTTCATCTGACTTCCTTCCCCCCAACGCCTTTCAGATCACTTCGAGCTGCGGGATGGGTACGACGAACTTCGCGCCCCACTCCCGTGCGTAGCCGAGCTGGTGGACGATCTCCGCGCGCAGGTTCCACGGCAGGATCACGATGTAGTCGGGGCGCGTCTCGGCCAGGCGCTCCGGGGCGAAGATCGGGATGTGCGTACCGGGCAGGTACATCCCGTGCTTGTGCGGGCTGCGGTCGACCGTGTACTCCAGCAGGTCCTCGCGGATGCCGCAGTGGTTGAGCAGCGTGTTCCCCTTGCCGGGAGCGCCGTACCCGGCCACCGACTTGCCGTCGCGGCGGGCCTGGATCAGGAACTCCAGCAGGTCGGACTTGATCGCGAACACCTCGTCGGCGAAGCCCAGGTGGCCCTCGACCGTGTGCAGACCGGCGTCCTTCTCGTCCTGCAGCACCTTGCCGACCAGCTCGGTCGGCTCGCCGGCGGTCTCGGCCGGCGTACTGAACAGCCGCAGCGAGCCGCCGTGGCTGGCCAGCTCCTGGACGTCGACCACCTTCAGGCCGGCCTTCTCCAGCGCCAGCGCAGCGGTCTTGAGCGTCAGGTACTGGTAGTGCTCGTGGTAGATCGTGTCGTACTGGCGACGCTCGATCAGCCGCAGCAGGTGCGGGAACTCCAGCGACACCAGCCCGTCGTCCTTCACCAGCGCGCGCAGGCCCTTGGCGAAGTCGACGATGTCCGGGACGTGCGCGAACACGTTGTTGCCGACGACCAGGTCCGCCTGCCCGTGCCGGGCGGCCGCGTCCTTGCCGGTCTCCTCGCCGAGGAAGTAGCTCTCGGTCCGGATGCCGTTCTCGTTGGCGATCTTGGCGATGTTCGCGGCCGGCTCGATGCCGAGCACCGGGATGCCGAGGGCGGTCGCGTGCTGGAGCAGGTAGCCGTCGTTGCTGGCGGCCTCGACGATCAGGCTCTCGGCACCGAGGTCGAGCCGCTCCTGCATGTCGACGACGAACCGGCGGGCGTGCTCGACCCAGCTGGTCGAGTACGACGAGAAGTACAGATAGTCGCTGAACACGTCGTCCGCGGCGACGTACGCCGGGAGCTGGACCAGCAGGCAGTTGTCGCAGATCCGCACATTCAGCGGGTAGAACGTCTCACCGCTGTCGATCTGGTCGGCGCGCAGGTAGCTCTCGCACGGCGGCGACATGCCGAGGTCGACGAACGTGCGCGTCAGTTCCGCGCCGCAGATCCGGCAGCTGTTCATCACTGCATCTCCTTCGGTCCCGGGAACGGCCCGTCGGTCTGACGCCGCAGGTTGCCGTCGACGAGACCGGCACCCAGCAGCTGCCGGATCCGGCGCAGACGGACGAACTGGGCCGAGTTGAAGTCGTCGAGCGTGAGGCCGTGCCGCTGGTAGGCGTGGTACAGCTCCTCGACGCCCTTGCGGACCGTCCACTGCAGCTGCAGCTCCGGGAACGTGTCGTTGAGCTTGCTGAAGTCGACCTTGTAGTTGCGCAGGTCGGGGCCGGCGCCCTCGGCGATCGACAGCGTCGACCCGGGCACGGCCTCGCGGACCATCTCGGCGATGTCGCGGACCTGGACCACGTCCTCGGACCGGCCGACGTTGAACGCCTCGTCGTGGATCACGTCCCGCGGCGACTCGAGCACGGTCAGGAACGCCCGGCTGATGTCCTCGATGTGGACCAGCGGGCGCCACGGCGTACCGTCGCTCTCCAGCCGGACCTGACCGGACGTCAGCGCGATCGCGGTCAGATTGTTGACGACGATGTCGAGCCGCAGCCGGGTCGAGGCGCCGTACGCGGTCGCGTTCCGCAGGTACGTCGGGCTGAAGGTGTCGTCGGCCAGCTTCGACAGCTGCTGCTCCGCGAGCGCCTTGGTTTCGCCGTACGCCGTGACCGGGAACATCTCGGCGTCCTCGCCGACCGCCTCGGAGCCGGCCGCGCCGTACAGGCTGCAGGACGACGCGAACAGGAACCGCTCGACGCCGGCGTCCTTCGCGGCCTGCGCGACGTTCAGCGTGCCGTCCAGGTTGACCGAGTACGTCGCGGCCTTGTCCAGGTTGCCGAGTGGATCGTTCGACAGGGCGGCCAGACAGACCACCGCGTCGTACCCCTCGAGCTCCCGCGCGGTCACGTCCCGCATGTCCCGCGGCGGCCTGTTCCCGATCGGGTCCGGCCCGCCGAGCAGGTCACACCCTTCGTACAGCCCTGTGTCCAGACCGTCGACCTGATGCCCGGCGTCCCGTAGAAACGGCACCATGACGGCCCCGATATAACCCCGATCACCGGTAACCAGAACCCTCATCCGTCTTCCCCTCACCCCAGCGCAGTCCCCTGTCGCCCATAAAGAACCCCCGGACAAGCGCCTGATACATCGTTCGCGAATTCACGCGAAGTCCGTGGACCGGCCCACGACGACTTCGTCCGGGTCGTAGAGAGAGGAGAGATCGAGCAATGAGCCACAGTCGCTGGAAGTCCGTGCGTGAGCGGAAGCTCGGCACGAGTGCGCTCGAGCCTGAGGACGTCGTACAGGCGCGTCGTGAGATCCGCCTTTCCATGGCCCTTGCTCGAGCTGTGTACGAACGGCGCGTTGAGCTCGGCCTCACCCAGGCCCAGCTTGCCGATCGTGCCGGGCTGACGCAGGCGAAGGTCTCGCGCATCGAAGGTTCTGACACCGTCCCCACTCTGCCGCTGCTCTCGAAGCTCGCGCACGCCTTGGACGCTTCGCTGAACATCGCACTCGACGACGACGAGATCCACGTCTCCTTCACCCCGCACAGGACCGAGGCTGCCTGAGCAGGCGCCCCTGCGTCATCAGTGATGGTTCCGGCGGGCTCCTACGAGTCGAGGTTTCGGTCCTGGGTGCGGCCCAGGGTGGTCGGGCGGTGGACGTTGGCTGCAGGTGCGATCGACGGCTTCGGCGCATTTCCGGCCGGCGGGCTGTCGCGGAGGATTGCGGCCTGGCGGAGGAGGTCCTTCGGCACCGGGACCCGGTGCGGAGTGGTCCGGACCCCCGGTCGCTGCGGGCCGACGTCGGGTCGCCCGCCGCCCGCGATGCCGTGCAACTCCGGCTGGGGCATCCCTCGATCTCGCCCCAGACGTTGTCCGGCCACCGCGGCAGGGTCGTCCGATCGAGCCGTGAAGTTGAGCGCCTCGCGGTAGGCCCGGGCGTTCGGGTCCCGCACGACCTGACCGTTCTCGATGGTCGGGAGCGGCTCGAACTCCCGGTAGACGAGCCGGTGCGACGGGCCTAGCGGCCGGCCGTGGTCGCTGTACTCCTGGACGACCGGGACCTTCAGTTCCGCGGCATCGCGCAGGTCGTGGGAGCCCGGGCCGTAGCCGAGCTGCTTGCCCTGGTACTCGCTCTCGCGACCTTCGCGCAACGCCTTCAGCGCGTCCACGGCAGCCTGGAACTCCCGGCCCTGCGGACTGTTCTGGTCCTGCTTGAACGCCTGGTACAGCCGGTCCATGTCCTGCTTGAGCTCGGGGTGGATGATCAGGTGGTACTTCACGCCTGACCGCCGTTGCCATCCGGGTCCAGGCCGTACTCGTGCATCATGTCCTCGAACGACACCGAGTCCTCGGAACGCGAGCTCGCGATCCGGTCGCGGGCGATCTGCTCGGTCCGGCGCTCGAACTCGGCCTCGTTCTTCATGGCCTCGTATTCGGCCCACTGCTCGAACGATATGACGACGCCCTCGGGGCGGGGCTGGTCGCCGAAGAAGACGGGTTCGGTGGCGCCGCCGCGGTACAGCTCGAGGATGCGGCCCAGGCTCTGTCCCACGGTCGTGGTGTCGATGACCCTGATCCGGTCGCCGCTCGGGAGGTCGTACGAGGCTTCCATGATTACTCCGATGGCTGGCTGGTCGGACACGTTCCGTGACTCAGGATACTTTCCGCCAATTTCTGGCGCTGATGTATCAGCACAGCAGACACGGCGCTCTCATGGGCGCTGTGGACGTGGGGATGCCACGTCATGAGCCTGTGGGGGGCGTTATGAAGGTAGCCGTGTTCGGCTTGGGGTACGTCGGATCTGTTACGGCCGCGTGCCTGGCGGCCGCCGGCCACGACGTCTGGGGGGTCGATGTCGATACTGCGAAGGTCGATCCGATCACTCAGGGACACAGCCCGGTGGTCGAGCCGGGTCTGGACGAGCTGGTGGCGGCGGGTGCGACCTCAGGTCGCCTGCACGCGACCACCGATCCACGGGTTGCGCTGGAGCGGGCCGATGTCTCGCTGATCTGTGTCGGTACGCCGTCCACGCCGGCAGGCAGCACTGATCTGACCTACATCAAGCGCGCGGTCCGCGACATCGCCGAGGCCGCGCAGACCGTCGTACGGCCGGCGTCGGGCTTCCACAGCATCGTCGTCCGCTCGACGGTCCCGCCGGGCACCGTCGACGAGGTGGTCGAGAAGGTGCTGGCCGACGTACCGCCACCCGACGGTCTCACCTTCGGTACGGCGATGTGCCCGGAGTTCCTGCGGGAGGGATCCGGCCTCGCGGACTTCTACGCGCCGCCGTTCGTGGTCGTCGGCACCCGCAACCCGAAGGTCGGTACCGCTCTGACCGACCTGTTCGGCTTCTTGGACACCGAGGTCGAGATCGTCGGCGTCCGGACGGCGGAGGCGCTGAAGTACGCCTGCAACGCGTTCCACGCCACCAAGGTCTCGTTCGCGAACGAGATGGGCCGGATCTTCCGGCACTTCGGGGTGGATTCGCGCGAGGTGATGAAGATCTTCGTCCAGGACACCAGCCTGAACATCTCGCCGTACTACCTGAAGCCCGGCTTCGCGTTCGGCGGCTCCTGCCTGCCGAAGGACCTGCGCTCGGTCCTGCACCTGGCGAGGATGAACGACACCGAGCTCCCGCTGCTGGCCGGCACGTTGGCCACCAACGAGCGAAGTGTCCGCGACGTCGTCGACCGGGTGATCGCCGGCCCCGGCCGCGAGATCGCGCTGCTCGGACTGAGCTTCAAGCACGCCACCGACGACCTGCGCGAGAGCCCGAACGTCGAGCTCGCCGAGCGCCTGATCGGCAAGGGCTACAACCTGCGCATCTACGACGCGATCGTGAATCCCACCCGCCTCGTCGGAGCCAACCTGCGCCACGTGCAGTCGAAACTCCCGCACCTGCAGCGCGTCCTCACGGACGACCCGACAGCCGCCCTCGCCGGCGCCGACCTGGCCATCGTCTCGGCCACCGACACAGCCGCGATCAACGCCCTGCTGGAGGCGCCACCGGCGCGGACGATCGACCTGATCGGCCGCCTCGGCGCCGAGGTCGAGGCGCTGCCCGGATACGAAGGAGTGGGCTGGTGAGCGGTCCGCGCGTCCTCATCATCATCCAGAACCTCTGGGTGCCGTTCGACCGCCGCGTCTGGCTGGAGTGCCAGGCGCTGGTGGGATCCGGGTACGACGTCACCGTGGTCTGCCCGAAGGGCCCTGGCGACCCGGCGTACGAGGTCATCGACGGCGTCACCGTGCACAAGTACAAGGCCTACGCGCCGGGCGGCAGCAAGATCAGCTTCGTCTGGGAGTACGCGTACTCGTTCCTGCTGACGCTGCGCCTGGTCTTCCGGGCCCGCAAGGCCGGCAAGTTCAAGGTGATGCAGGCCTGCAACCCGCCGGACATCTTCTGGCCGATCGCGATGCTGCTGCGCCGCCTCGACGGGACGAAGTTCGTCTTCGACCACCACGACCTGTGCCCGGAGCTGTTCCAGTCCCGCTTCGGCGGTACGACGAGCCTGCCGTACAAGGGTCTGCGGTTCCTCGAGCGGACGACGCACCGTACGGCCGACCACGTCACCTCGACGAACGACTCGTACCGCCGGATCGCGATCACCCGCAGCGGCAAGGCGAACCACGACGTGACCGTGGTCCGGACCGGGCCGGACCCGGACAAGCTGCAGCGCGACCCGGCCGCTGTGGACGACTCGCTGCGCCGCGGCCACCGCTACCTGCTCACCTACATCGGCGTGATGGGTCCGCAGGACGGTGTCGACATCGTCGTCCGTGCGGCCGACCACATCGTCAACAAGCTCGGCCGGACCGACATCGCGTTCACGCTGATGGGCGGCGGTGACTCGTTCGACGAGGTCGTCGCACTGCGGCACGACCTCGGTCTCGACGAGTACATCGAGTTCACCGGCCGGGTGCCGGACGAGACGGTGCGCGCGGTGATGTCGACCGCCGACATCGGCCTGTCCCCCGACCCGAAGAATCCGCTGAACGACGTGTCGACGATGAACAAGACCATGGAGTACATGGCCTTCGAGCTCCCGGTCGTCGCCTTCGACCTGATCGAGACCAAGGTCTCCGCCGCGGACGCCGCGGTGTACGTCGAGCCGAACGACGTGGCGCAGTACGGCGAAGCGATCGTCGACCTGCTCGACGACGAGGTGCGCCGGCGCCGGATGGGCAAGCTCGGCCGCGAACGGGTCGAGCAGGTGCTGGCGTGGAAACACCAGCAGAAGGCGTACCTGCAGGTGTACGACGCGTTGACCGGTCACGTCAGCCACATCGGTGACGTCGCACGCGCGACGGGGTCCTGACGTGTGCGGCATCGCCGGCTGCTACCAGCAGCACGACGGCTTCGCGCTCGCCGAGGCGATGAGCGACCGGATCGCCCACCGCGGTCCGGACGCCGACCGGGTGTACGCATTCGACGAGGGTGATGTGCGGGCGTTCCTCGCGCACCGCCGGCTGTCGATCATCGACCTGTCGTCCGAGGCCGACCAGCCGTTCAGCAAGCGTGGGCTCACGATCTGCTACAACGGCGAGCTCTACAACTACAAGGAGATCCGCGCCGAGCTGTCGAGGGCAGGCGTCGGTTTCCGCACCAACGGCGACACCGAGGTGGTGCTCGAAGCCTGGCGCCGCTGGGGCCCGGACGCGCTCAGGCGGTTCCGGGGCATGTTCGCGTTCGCGATGCTCGACGAGGACAGCGGCAGCATGTACCTCGCCCGCGACCCGCTCGGCATCAAGCCGCTCTACTACCTCCGCCGTGAAGGCGGCGTGGTCTTCGCCTCCGAGCTGAAGGCGCTCGTCACGGCGGTCGGGTCCGAGCTGCGCACCGAGCCGGGCGCACTGATCGCGTCGATGCTCTATTACTGGCTGCCCGAGCAGCGCTGCGCGATCGACGGCGTGGAGAAGCTCCCGCCCGGTTCGTGGACCGAGTTCCGGCCGGACGGCAGCAGCCGGCACGAGACGTACTGGCGGGTGACGGACGTCGCGACCGAGGCGGCCGCGGGTCCGCGCGCCGACCTGCGCACGGTGATCGAGGAATCGGTCGCCGCGCACATGGTCGCCGACGTCCCCGTGTCCACGTTCCTCAGCGGTGGCCTCGACTCCAGCCTGGTGACGGTGCTGGCGAAGCGGATGGACCCGAGCGTCGACTCGTACACCATCACGTTCCGGGCGCAGGACCAGAAGCTCGAGGCGATGCCCGACGACGCGATCTACGCGCGCAAGGTGGCGCAGCAGTTCGGCATCGACCTGCACGAGATCGAGATCGCGCCGGACGTGGTCGAGTTGCTGCCGCGGATCGTCGACATCCTCGACGAACCGATCGGCGACCCGGCCGCGATCAACACGTTGCTGATGTGCGACACCGCGCGGGACGCCGGCGTGAAGGTCCTGCTGTCCGGGATGGGCGCCGACGAGCTGTTCGGCGGGTACCGCAAGCACCTCGCGTGCGTGATGGGCGCGCAGTACCAGCGGCTCCCCGGCGTACTGCGGAACGGTGTGATCGGGCCCGCCGTCCGGCGGCTGCCGGTGACCGTGAACGGTCGCGGCCTGCGGTACGCGCGCTGGGCGAAACGGTTCGAGACCTTCTCGAACCTGCCGGAGGAAGAAGCGTTCCGGCGCAGCTACACGATGTACGACGAAGACCAGTTGGCCGGCCTGCTGAGTCCGGATCTGGAGCCGTACGTCGGGAAGCTGCTCGCCGAGCACAGCGACATCTACCACGACACCACGCTCGACGATCACGTGAACCGGATGTGCCTGGCGGACTCGCGGATGTTCCTGCCCGGGCTCAACCTGGCCTACACCGACCGGTCCAGCATGGCCGCGTCGACCGAGGTACGGACGCCGTTCGTGGACCCGATCGTGGCGCGCGCCGCGTTCTCGATCCCGGGCAGCGAGAAGATCCACCGCCGGGTCAGCAAGCTGGCGCTGAAGCAGGCGGCCGAGGCGTGGCTGCCGAAGGAGATCATCTACCGGCCGAAGGCGTCGTTCAGCGCGCCGCTGCGGGCATGGATCCGGAACGACCTGCGCGAACTGGTCGACGACACGCTCCTGAGCGGTGAGCTCGTCGGCAGCGGGTTCTTGCAGCGGGCCGCCGTACAGAAGCTCGTCGACGACGAGCGGGCCGGCCGCGAGGACTACTCGAAGCAGATCTGGCAGTTGCTGACGCTGGAGACCTGGACCAGGCACATGCGTGACCTAGGTGTCACCATCACTTCTCTCTGAGGGACGGACATGAAGCAGGTTGCACAGAACTACAAGTCCGGTGAGCTGGCTGTGCTGGACGTGCCTCCGCCCACCTGTGCGCCCGGTGGCGTGCTGATCCGTTCGCTGTACTCGCTGATCTCGACCGGCACCGAGCTGATGAAGGTCGGCGAGGCGAAGCTGTCGCTGGTCGGCAAGGCGAAGGCGCGGCCGGATCAGGTGCGGAAGGTGCTCGACTCCGTGGCGCAGCAGGGCGCGTTGAACACCTACAAGAAGGTGATGAACAAGCTCGACTCGTACACGCCGCTCGGGTACTCGCTGTGCGGTGTGGTGGTCGAGGTCGGGGCCGGTGCGGAGGAGTTCAGTGTCGGGCAGCTGGTTGCCGCGGCGGGGAACGAGTTCGCGTTGCATGCGGAGTACAACTGGGTGCCGCTGAACCTGTGCGTGCCGGTCCCGGACGGGGTGCCAGCTGAGCAGGCCGCGTTCTCGACGGTTGGTGCGATCGCCATGCAGGGGGTGCGGCAGGCTGAGGTGCAGCTCGGTGAGACCGCTGTGGTGATCGGGCTCGGTCTGGTCGGGCAGCTGGTCGTGCGGTTGCTGGTCGCGGCCGGCGTACGGGTCTTCGGGATCGACACGGTCGAGGACCGGTGCCGGATGGCGGAGAAGGCGGGCGCGCTGGCGTGCTCGTCGCCCGACGAGGCAGGTATCGCGTCGCTCGAGCGGTCGTTGCTTGAGGCATCGAACGGTCTCGGCGCGGACCGCATCCTGCTGGCCGCCGGCGGGCACTCGAACGGACCGGTCGAGACGGCTGCCCGGCTGGCCCGGGACCGAGCTCGCGTGGTCGACATCGGCAAGACCAAGCTGGACCTGCCGTGGAACGCGTACTACGACAAGGAACTGGACGTCCGCTTCTCCAGGTCCTACGGCCCCGGCCGCTACGACGACCGCTACGAGCTCGAGGGCATCGACTACCCAGCCGGCTACGTCCGCTGGACCGAACGCCGCAACCTCGAATGCTTCATCGACCTGATCGCCCGCGAACAGATCGACGTAGGCTCCCTCATCGCCGGCCAGTTCCCCATCGCCGACGCCACCGACGTCTACCAGCAACTGAGCTCAGGCGCTCTGCCAGGAGTCGGCTTCCTCTTCGAGTACCCCGACGTACCGCAGCAGGAGACGGCACCCACGGCAACTGTTGCCCGACCTGCGAACCCGACCGCTGGATCTGCCCGGCTCGGGTTCGTTGGGGCTGGGAATTATGCGTCGAGCATGCTTCTGCCGCATCTGCAGAAGGATGAGGATGCGGTGCTGGCTCGGGTGGCGACCAACAAGTCGTTGTCGGCGGCGAATGCTCAGCGGCGGTTCGGGTTTCAGGCGATCTCGACGGATGCGCAGGAGGTGCTGTCCGACGACAGCCTGGACGCGATCTTCGTGGTGACCCGGCACAGTTCGCACGCGGACCTGGCGTGTCAGGCGCTGGAGACCGGGAAGGCCGTCTTCGTCGAGAAGCCGCTCGCGCTGACCGACGAGGAGCTGGACCGGATCGTCGCGACGGTTGATGCCACCGGCAACGACCGGCTGATGGTCGGGTTCAACCGGCGGTTCGCCCCGCTGCTGACCGATCTGAAGGGCCGCTTCGGTGACCCGGGCGGCAGCTACTCGCTGCGCTACCTGGTGAACGCCGGCAAGCTCGACTCCACCAGCTGGTACCTCGACGCCGGCAAGGAAGGCACCCGGTTCGCCGGCGAGGGCGGCCACTTCATCGACACCCTGACCTGGTGGCTGAACAGCCTCCCAACCGAGGTGTACGCCGTACCCGGGCCCGACACCGGAGACGTGATCGTCACGCTGCGGTTCGCCGACGGTTCGGTCGGCACGATCAACTACGTCGCCGGCGGCAACTCGCGGTTCCCGAAGGAGACGCTCGACATCACCGGCGGCGGCCGCAACGGCCGGCTGGACAACTTCCAGAGCGCCTCGGTGTGGGCCGGGCGCAAACCGTCCACCCGCAAGACCCGCAGTACCGACAAGGGTCAGCGGACCGAGCTCGCGGCGTTCGTGGCCGCGGTGAAGTCGGGCGGCCCGATGCCGATCTCGTTCGACGAGCTCGTCGCCACCACCCGCGCCACCATCGCCGTCGACCGCAGCCTGGCGAGTGGCAAACCGGAGAAAGTGTGAGCCGCCAGCCCTTGGGCTGGTACGTCCGCCGCCTGCGCCGGATGTCCCCCACCGAACTCATCCTGCGCGCTCGCGACACCGGACGCCGTACTGCCTGGGCCTACCAACAGGTCAGGCCCGGGCAGACCACGGCGGCCCAGCTTCCGCTCCGCAAGGAGCTGACCTTCGGTACGACGTTGCCGGCGCACACCGCCTGCGCCGTACCGGAGGATGCCCGCAAGGCGGTGATCCGGACGGCCGACGCGATCATGGCCGGCAACCTCGAGGTGCTCGGGGTCGAGCGGACGGACCTGAAGGAGCCGGACTGGTTCCGCGACCCGATCACGGGCCGGCGGTCGGACCCGGCGCAGTATGTCTTCAAGCTGAACCACCGCAACGAGGAAGCGGTCGGCAACATCAAGCAGGTGTGGGAGCTGTCCCGCCACCACCACCTGACCCAGTTGGCCGCCGCCTGGTTCCTGACCCACGACGACCGGTACGCCGAACGCGTCGCCGACCACCTCAACGACTGGTGGCGGACGAACCCGTTCCTGTCCGGGGTGCACTGGGCCGGCGGTATCGAGATCGGCATCCGCCTGATCAGCTGGACGTGGATCCGCCGCCTGCTGAACGACTGGCCGGAGATCACAGACCTGTTCGAGCACAACGAGCTGGCGCTCCGGCAGATCTACTGGCACCAGCGCTACCTGGCCGCGTTCCAGAGCCACGGCTCCTCGGCCAACAACCACGTGATCGCCGAGGCCGCAGGTCAGCTGGTCGCGGCCTGTGCCTTCCCCTGGTTCACCAAGAGCACTCGCTGGCGCCAGGACGCGACAGCCCTGCTGGAGAAGGAACTCGACGCCAACACGTTCCCGTCCGGCGTGAACCGCGAGCTGGCCACCGACTACCACCGCTTCGTCTCCGAGCTCGGCCTGTACGCCGCTCTGGAAGCAGACTGGGCCGGTCACCCGCTCAGCCAGCAAACGTGGGACCTGCTGACCAGCACACTCGACGTC
The DNA here is from genome assembly GCF_036226565.1 of Kribbella sp. NBC_00709. GTDB lineage: Bacteria > Actinomycetota > Actinomycetes > Propionibacteriales > Kribbellaceae > Kribbella. The sequence goes on along the minus strand of NZ_CP108996.1, from coordinate 6,052,041 downwards.
GCCGCGGCAATCGTCGACACCACGCTCCGGCCGCCACGCCAGGGCGACGACGACGAAGGCATGGTCCTGGTCCTTGATCCACCGGACATCCACCACTGGTCAGCGTTCCTGTCTCTCGGTGCGGCCGCCGTCGGTGCGGCGCCCTGGTGGCCGGACAGCCCGCCCACTGCGACCTCGTTCATCGTCGGCTCGCTCGTCGACGGACAGCAGCCGGACCGCCCCGCCGTACGGCCGGACCACTTCGAGGATGCAGGTCTGACCATTCTGCGCAGCAATGACGCCGGACCGGAGATCTGGTGCCGCGGTGACGCCGGTCCGCACGGCTTCCTCTCCATCGCAGCCCACGCGCACTCCGACGCGCTCTCGCTCGAGGTGCGCGTCGACGGCGTCGACGTCCTCGCCGATCCCGGCACGTACTGCTACCACGGCGAAGAGGAGTGGCGGAACTACTTCCGCTCCACGATCGCCCACAACACCGTCGAGGTCGCGAACGCCGAGCAGTCCACCTGGGGCGGACCGTTCCTCTGGCTGCGCGGTGCGACCGGCAAGGTACGCCGCCACGCTCCCGACACCTGGGAGGCCGAGCACGACGGCTACCGGGTCGGCGACTCACCGGTCACGCACCGGCGGACCGCAGTACTCGATCACGGCGTACTGCGGGTAGAGGACCGGCTCGATGCGGCGTCCGACGTACGCATTGCCTGGCATCTCGGACCAGAGGTGTCCGTCGAGCTGGACCGGTCGACCGGACGGCTGGAGTGGCCCACTGGCTCTGCGGTCGTCGAACTACCGGCCGGATTGACCTGGACAGCGCACCACGGTGGCGACGATCCGTTGCTGGGCTGGTACTCACCGCGATTCGGCCGCAAGGTGCCGATCACGACACTGATCGGCGCCGGAAATCTGAGCGCGGATCAGGCCGCCGTGAGTACCTTCCGATTCCGGTCCTGATCTGTATCACCCTCCGCTCGCCGCCCTCTATTAACAGACAAGAAGTGGCGTTCGACTGGAGGGGACTGTGAGCGCACAGCAGCTCGACGTCAAGAAGTCTTGGCGAGCCATCCGCAGGCATCGCTGGATCGTGGCAGCCGTGGCGGCGGTGGGCCTGGTCGGCGGTGTCGCAGCCGGGTTCCTGGTGCCGCCCCTGCACACCGCCACGTCGCTGGTGGTGCTACCGCCGGCGCCGACGACCGACGCGGAGAAGGCCGCCGGCACACAGAGCACCGACACACAGGTGTTCATCGCCGAGAGCGAGCCGGTGCTGAAGAGCGCCGGACAGAACCTGACCCCGCCGCTGTCGACCGATGTGGTCCGCAGCCGGGTCAAGGTCACCGCCGTCACCGACGACGTCATCAAGATCGACGCGAAGGGAACGACGGCCGGCCAGTCGATGGCACTCGCGAACGCTGTCGCCGGGGTTTATCTGGTCTTCGTCACCACGGACCAGAACCTGCCCGGCGATCTGGGGAAGAAAACGGGGGCACGGGTGTTGGAGCAGGCGACAACCGCACGCGGTGGAAACATGCCGATTCACCTCGGCATCTACGGCCTGCTGGGCGCCCTGATCGGCGCGGTGGCCGGATCGATCGGCGTACTGGCCAAGGAGCGCGGCGATCGGCGGCTGCGGCTGCGCGACGAGATCGCCGACGCGGTCGGACTGCCGGTCCTGGCCTCGGTCTCGTCGTACCAGGCCAATGACGTGTCCGACTGGACCTATCTGCTCGAGCATTACTCGCCGACAGCGGTCGAGGCATGGGGCCTGCGTAAGACGCTGCACCACCTCGGCCTGGACGTGAAAGGCCAGAACGCGGTCTCGCTGGCGGTCATCTCGTTCGCCGGCGACGACAAGGCGCTGCCCCTCGGCCCGCAGCTCGCCGCGCTGGCCACGTCGATCGGCATCTCCACCTCGATCGTGGTCGACTCGCACCACGAACCGTCCGGTGACACCACACTGAGCATCCACCTGATCGTCGTCGACCGGGACGACCCGATCGTGGTCGGCTCCGAGTCGACCAGCAACACGATCGTGGCGCTGTCGGCCGGCACCGTGACCGCCGAGGAGTTGGCCCGGCTCGCGGTTGCGGCCGCGGCCGACGACCGCTCGATCGACGGCATCGTCGTCACCGATCCGGACCCGACGGATCGCACCATCGGGCGTGTCTCCCAGTCGATGCGCCGGTCGAGCTCGCGACTGCCCACCCTCCTCACCGGCACCGCGAGGAGGACCAAATGAGCAACCAGCCGTACACCGAGCCGGTGGTGAGCGAACCGGCCTGGGCCGACGACGACGGGATGTTCGACGACCAGCCGACGAACGCGCATCCGCCGGAGGCGCTGGTCACGCTGCGCTTCCTCCGCGACGCCATCCGCCGGCATCTGCGGATCTGGGTCATCATCGCGCTGGTCGGCTTCCTGGGCGGGCTCGCGTCCACCTACGTGGTACCGGCGCCGAGTCAGTCGGCGACCCGGTTGCTGATCACCCACCGGGACGGCGAGGACCCGACCAAGGCGATGGCCACGGACGTCAGCCTGGCGACCACTCACACCGTGGCGCAGCGCGTGATCGACCTGCTCAAGCTGCCGATCAGCCAGGACGACCTGCTCAAGGAATACACCGTGGTCCCGATGACGGACCGGGTGCTCCAGATCACCGCGGCGGGGAAGACCAGCGACGAGGCGACCAAGCTGGCCAGCGTCGTCGCGCAGGTCTTCCTGGTCTACCGCAAAGAGCAGATCGCCTTGCAGAACGCGCCGCTGCAGCGCGACTTCACCCAGGCCCAGAACGACCTGGCCGTGGCGGAGCAGGCGGTCCGGGCCACCGGCGACGACCCGGCCGCGAGCGAGCTGAAGCACCCGAACAGCCCCGAAGGGGTCCGGCTCGGCGCAGCCCGCGACCAGATGGTCTACGTCCGCCAGCAGTTGCTCGACTCGCAGGTCGAGGCGTTGCGGATGAACAGCAGCCGGCTTCTCGACGTGGCCGCACCGGTACCGGTCTCGGCCAAGCGCGCGCTCGCGATCAACGCCGGCACCGGCCTGATCGCAGGGTTGTTCATCGGCCTCGCGTTCGTCGTCGTCCGCGCACTGATCTCGGACCGGCTGTGGAAGCGCCAGGACATCGCCCTGGCCCTGGGCGCACGGATCCGGCTGAGCAGCCCGCGCCCCTCGCGCCTGCAAATGCTGCCGCGTCCGCGCTACCTCCGTCCGTCGCAGCGCCAGCAGCCGGAAGTGCAGCTGATGACGCAGCACCTCGACCAGCGCATCTTCTGGGGTGAGCACCCCACGCCGGCGATGACCGTGGTCAGCGTCGACGACGTCAAGACCTGTGCGCTCGTGGTGGCGTCACTGGCGATGGCGCTGGCCGAGGACGGCAAGCACGTCCTGGTGGCCGACCTGACCGAGTCCGGCCGGCTCGCAGCCATGCTCGGGGTGACGACTGCCGGCACGCACGAGTCCCGGTTCAGTGAGCCCGGCCAGCGCGTCGACGTCCACCGCCCCGAGCAGACCGCCGGCCCGGCGCAGGGCTGCTACCTGCACCTCAACGACAACAACCGGCCGTCCGCCTCCGGTGACATCGCACTCGACTCGGCCTGGGAGGTCGCCGACGTCGTACTCAGTCTCAGCACCTTGAGGCCGGAGATCGGCGCGGATCATCTGGCCACGTGGGCGTCCCACGCCACCGTCGTGGTCACCGCGGGGCTGTCGACCACCACCAAGATCCAGGCCACCGGCGAGATGCTGCGGCTGGCCGGGCTGGAGATCGACACCGCCGTGGTACTGCGTCCGGACCGCACCGACGAAGGGGTCGGCATCGCCGAGGCGGAGGCAGGCCGGCCGCTGAGCGTGGATGTCGAGATGTTCCGCCGATGACGACGATCACCACCCGCCTCGGTAACCAGCTGACCGCCCGGCTCAGCCACCGCCCCACCCGGCGGGTCGCCACGCCGGAGGTACGGCGGCGGCGACGCGTGCAGATGGCGTGGGCGCTGCTGGTGCTGAACGTGATGACGTTCTTCCCGGGCGCGCCGCACATCCTGCCGATCCCGGGATCGGTCGGCAAGCTGATCGCGCAGGGGGCGCTGGTCGGCGCGTTGACGATGGCGCTGTCGGTGAACCGGCCGGTCCGGATCCGGCCGAGTGTCTTCGTCTTCCTGGTGATGCTGCTGGCCGCGGAAGGGCTGCTGGCGAGCATCCGGGCCGAGTTCCTGCTCGGTGCGCTGTTCCGGGCCGGACGGCTGTGCGGATTCGCCCTGGTGCTGTGGCTGCTCACGCCGTGGTGGCCTCGCCGTGACCTCCTATTGCTACGGACACACCTGATGGTCCTGTGGGCGATCGTCGCCTCCGTGGTCCTCGGTCTGCTCGTCGCGCCCGGTCTGGCGATGACCGAGAACCGGCTCGCCGGCATCCTCTGGCCGATCCCACCCACCCAGGTCGGGCACTACACCGCGGTGGCCGCCGGACTGTCGGTCGTGCTCTGGATGTCCGGCCACCTACGCCGCGGGATCGCCTTCGCCAGCGTGGCGGTGTGCATCCCGGTGCTGCTGCTGACGCACACCCGTACCGCACTGCTCGCGCTGGTGGTCGGCCTACTGATCGCCGGGCTGAGCCTGTTCACCGGACGGTCCCGCGTGCGCAAGGCGTTCGCGATCGGCATCGTCGTCTTCTCCGTCGGGGCACTCACCCTGAGCACGGTGGTGACGACCTGGCTCGCCCGCGGCCAGGACGCCCAGGAGCTCGGAGCGCTGACCGGACGCAAGCTGGTGTGGGACGCGATCCTGGCCCAGCCGCGATCGACCTTCGAGACCCTGTTCGGCTTCGGGCTGTCCAACAAGTCCTTCAACGGCCTGCCGATCGACAGCAACTGGCTCGGCACGTACTACGACGTCGGGCTGGTCGGGATCGCGATCACGATCATGCTCGTGCTGTTCGTGCTGATCGCGGCCTGGTTCCGGCCGCAGGGTCCGCACCGGGCCATCGCCCTGTTCCTGGTGGCGTACTGCGTCGTCGCCTCGTTCACCGAGAGCGGGCTCAGCGAGGCGTCGTCGTACCTGCTCGACCTGACGCTGGCGGCGTCACTCGTCTACAACACGTCGACCCGCGAGGGACCACGATGAAGATCCTGCTGGTACACAACAGATACCGGTCGACCGCACCGAGCGGCGAGAACCGGGTGGTCGATCAGGAGAGTGCGGCACTGGCCGCACTCGGACACGACGTCCGGCACTTCGAGCGACACAGCGACGACATCGAGAGCTGGCCCGCCTGGCAGAAGGCGACGCTGCCCGGCCGGGTCGTCTGGAACCCGGCCAGCAGGCGCGACCTCGCGGCAGCGCTGGCCGAAGACCGGCCCGATGTCGTCCATGTCCACAACACATTCCCGCTGCTGAGCCCGTCGGTGCTGTACGCGTGCCGCACCGCCGGCGTACCCGTCGTGATCACCCTGCACAACTACAAGCTGCTCTGCGCCAGCGGTGACTTCTTCCGCAACGGCGAGGTGTGCCACGACTGCGCCGGCGGCAATCCGGCCGCCGCGGTCGCCCACCGCTGCTACCGCGGTTCCGCGCTGGCAACGTCGACCACGGTCCTGAACGCCCGCGGTCATCGCCGCAGCTGGCGCCGCCTCGTGTCGGCGTACATCTTCATCTCCGAGTCCCAGCGTCGTCTGCTCGGTGCGATGGACTTCGATCCGGACCGGTCGTTCGTGAAGCCCAACGCCGTTCCGTACGACGGCCCCGTCGGCGGACCGCGGCAACGGCAGGTGACGTACGTGGGCCGGCTGGACGCGGCCAAGGGCGCTCCGCTGCTGATGAAGGGCTGGGACGCCTATCGCGCCGTCGCCGGCGACGACGCGCTGCGGCTCGTGATCGCGGGCAGCGGGCCGATGCTGGACGAGGTGACCGCCTGGGCAGCCACCCGGCCGTCGGTCGATCTCCGGGGCCTGATGAACAAGCAACAGGTCTTCGAGCTGATCGGCCGGTCCCGGGGCGTGGTGCTGCCCTCGGAGTGGGAGGAAACGTTCGGTCTGGTGGTCGTCGAGGCGATGGCAGTCGGCGTACCGCCGCTGGCCTCGGCCCACGGGTCGTTCCCTGAACTGATCTCGGACGGCGTCGACGGCGCCCTGTTCGAGCCGGGCCGCCCGGACGCCCTGGCGAAGCTGCTGCTCGACGTGGACGCATCCCCCGCGCGCTACGACGAGCTCGGCCGGCAGGCGCGGACGACGTACGAGACGAAGCACCGGCCGGAGCAGAGCATCGAGCAACTGCTCGAGATCTACCGGTACGCGATCGAACATCCAGTCACCGCTCACCGCTGAGGTCGAGGACGCCATGCCCCCCGAAGACGTGCCCCCTAACGGAAACGCCGCCCCACGCCGCGGGCCGCCCGCCGGACGCACCTGGTACCGCCGTCCGCCCGTGCTGGCGACCGGTGCGATCGTCGTGGTCGCCGCCCTGGTAGCTGCCGGGCTCACCCTCCGCAACAACGATGCGGCCCAGACGGCGGGCCCCGCCACCTCCGCCGCACCGGGCGTCAGTACGTCGCCCGCACCACCGGCACCGACGGCGCCGCCCGCGAGGATCTGCGCGAACGCGAGCGCGCTGTCCGGCCCGGCCACGGCCCCGGCCGGCGCGGTCACTGTCAGCACCAGGCAGAACCTCAACGACCTCACCACCCAGAACCCGGCCGGCACCACGTTCTGGCTGTCACCGGGCGTCCACCGGCTCGGAACCGCGCAGTTCGCCCAGGTGATCCCGAAGGACGGCAACGTGTACGTCGGGGCGCCCGGCGCGATCCTCGACGGCGGGAAGAAGAACCGGTACGCGTTCACCGGGTACGCCACCGGGGTCACGGTGAAGAACCTGACCATCCAGAACTTCGGTGCACCGCGGACCAACAACGACGAAGGCGTGGTGAACCACGACGCCGGCCCGCGCTGGACGGTGCAGGCCAACACGATCCAGCACAACGCCGGCGCCGGGCTGATGATCGGCGACCACAACGTTGTCCGCGGCAACTGTCTGGCGGAGAACGGCCAGTACGGCTTCAACGCCTACAACCCGGGCAAGGTGACCGGCATCACCATCGACCACAACGAGATCGCCGGCAACAACACCGACGACTGGGAGAACCTCAAGGGCGGCTGCGGCTGCACCGGCGGCGGCAAGTTCTGGGAGGTGACCGGGGCGATCGTGCGCGGCAACTGGGTGCACGACAACCACAGCGCCGGGCTCTGGGCGGACACCAACAACACCGGCTTCGTTGTCGAGGGCAACTACATCTCCGGCAACCTGGCCGAGGGGATGATCTACGAGACCAGCTACAACGCCGGGATCCGCGGCAACACCTTCGTCCGCAACGGCCTCGGCAAAGGGCCGGAGAACAAGGGCTTCCCGACGCCCGCGCTGTACATCTCCGAGTCCGGCAGCGACCCGCGGGCGCCGGGTGTGTTCAGCCAGACCTTCGAGATCAGCGGGAACGTCTTCACCGACAACTGGGCCGGCGTCGTCCTGTGGGAGAACGCGGACCGGTTCGCCGGGTCGCCCGCGAACACCAGCACCGGTTCGGGCACTCTGGTGAACCCGTCGGTCGTGACGGCGAAGACCTGCAACGCGAAGACCATCCTCACCCAGCCGTTCCGCAGCGACTGCCGGTGGAAGACGCAGAACGTGCGGGTGCACGACAACATCTTCCAGCTCGACCCGGACAACATCGGGAAGACCTGTGTGGCCGGCTCCGGCTGTGGGTTCAACGGCCTGTTCTCCAACTGGGGCACGTTCCCGAAGTGGTCGCCGTACAAGAACGCCACCATCCAGGACGCGATCACGTTCCACCAGGGCAACCGGTACTTCAACAACACCTACTCCGGTCCGTGGAACTTCATCGTGCACGAACAGGGCAACCGGGTGAACTGGGCCAGCTGGCAGGGCGCGCCGTACGGGCAGGACTCCGACAGCGTGATCAAAGTGAGCGGAGAGCGGTGATGATCGGGCCTCCGGAGCGTGCCGTCGGTGAGCAGATCGCCCTGCTCCGTTCGGTCGGGTACGCCGCGTTCGGACGGCACGAGCGCGATCTCGACGTACTCGACCTGGTCTTCGACAGCATCCTCGACGAGCCGGGCAGCGGCGACGTCCGCCGGCTGCGGTTCTCGGGACACGGCATCACGCTGGACGTGGACATCCACAGCAATCGGCGCGGAGACGCCGGGCTGACCATCGAGCTGCGGGTGTCGCCGTCGGGTCCGGTCGTGGTCGAGTCCCGGGGCGGCGACGCCGAGGGACCGACCGGGGCCCGGCTGGTCAGCTTCCTGCTCCGCTGGCCGGGGACAGCACAACGCCCGGTCCGGACCGCGTGGCTCATGCTCTGACCAGAAGAGCACGAACCTGGGCGGCCCGGACCGGGCTCTGCTGCCTCAGGAGGCAAGCAGCAGTCTGAGTTTCTCCAGGCAGCGGCCGCGGATCGGGCCGATGCTGCCGATCGGGATCCCGATCGTCGCGGAGATCTCGGCGTACGGCGCCGGCGGGTCGGCCATCAGCATGCCGAGCAGTTGCTGCCAGCGGTCCGGCAGGCTTTCCAGCGCCCGCCGTACGTCGTGGGCCCGCTCGCCGGCCAGCAGGTCGGCGTCCAGCTCGGGCAGGTCGCCGGCCACGTCCTCGAACGCCGTCGCCTCGTAGGTCAGCAGCACCCGCTTGCGGAACGCCAGCACCCGCAGGCATTCGCGGCGGGTGGTGACGACCAGCCAGGCGCCGACCCGCTCGGGGTCGACCCGGTTGATGTGTTCGAGCAGCCGCAGCCAGACCATCTGCGAGACGTCAGCGGCGTCGCTGTCGCTCAGCCGGAAACTGCGGGTCACGGCCCAGACGAGCCGCGCATAGTGGTCGACCAGACGGCTCCAGGCCCCTTGGTCCCCGGCCGCGGCCTCGATCACGTAGGTCGCGGCGTCGGACCGGGCCACGCCTGATCCTTCCAGTACAGCAGTCACGAATTCCCCCCTCGGGAATGCACAGATCTTGAAACCAGCACCCGCCTAGTACGCGCCGTCGCTCCCCAGCACGGCACGGGCGGTTTTCCAGAGAATGAGCAGGTCCAGCGCGATCGACCAGTTGTCGGCGTACCGCAGGTCGAGTCGCATCGACTCCTCCCAGGTCAGGTCGCTGCGACCACTGACCTGCCACAGGCCGGTCAGGCCTGGCTTCACGAGCATCCGCCGCGCGTCGTCGATCGCGTACTGCGCGACCTCGGCCGGTAGCGGCGGCCGCGGTCCGACCAGTGACATGTCCCCCCGGAGCACGTTCACCAGCTGCGGCAGCTCGTCGATCGAGAACCGGCGCAGGTACTTGCCGACCTTCGTGATCCGCGGGTCGTCCCGCATCTTGAACAGGATCCCGTTGCCTTCGTTCAGCGCGTGCAGCTCGGACTTGCGGGCCTCGGCGTCGGCCACCATCGTGCGGAACTTCAGCATCTCGAACTGCTCGCCGCCCCGGCCCACGCGGATCTGCCGGAACAGCACCGGTCCGCGGCTGGTGAGCTTCACCAGTAGTGCGGCGCCGAGCAGGATCGGCGACACCGCGAGCAGCAGCAGGCATCCGACCACGCGGTCGAAGATGCTCTTCAGCACGTGCGGTCCACCGCTCACCGACGGCCGCTCCAGGTGCAGCAGCGACAGGCCGGCGACCGGGCGGATCGAGATCCGCGGACCGGCGACCTCGACGATGCCCGGCGAGACGATCAGTTCGACCCCGCGCTGCTCGAGCGCCCAGGACAGCTTGCGCAGCTGGTGCCCGGCCAGTTCCGGGTCGGTGGCCACCGCGACCACCTCGACGTCGAACTGGTCGACGCCGGCCAGGATGTCCATCTCGGTCCGGCCCAGCCGTTCGAACTCGGCGTCCTCGAACACGTCGCCGCGCGGCAGACAGCTCGCCACCACGACGTACCCGTCGGCCGGCCGCTCCTCCAGGTGCCGCGTCAGCGTCATCACCTGGTCGTTGCGTCCGACAACGAGTACCCGGCGCATGCAGCGGCCGGCGAACCGCCGCCAGGAGATCTGCCGGTGCAGGATCCAGCGGCCGACCATCGCCGCGAGACAGGTCGTCGGCACCGCCAGTACGACGAAACCTCGAGCGACCTCGCTCTTGGTCGCGTACGACGTGATCGCGACGACCGCGGTCAGCGCCACCGCGGCCCGGATGATCGAGCGGAACTCCTCCGGCCCGGTGCCGAAGTACCGGGTCTCGTAGCCGCGTTGCAAGGCCACACACGCGATCCAGGCGACCGGCAGCAGTACGCCCAGCACGAAGTAGCCAAGGTTGATCTGGGCCCCGAACCGGGCCACCAGCGCCAGCGAGGCGCCGATCACCCCGGCGCCGAGGTCGGCCGCCAACGATGCCCGACGGTACTTCGCCACCCAGCGTGCCTCGGTGAACCGGGCACGGCGCGGCAGCACTGCCGGCACCTCGTCCGGAACGACCCAGACCGGCCGACGACGCTCCCCCGACGGCGCCGGCCGTAGATCAGCCGGTTCCGCAAGACCTTCGGACATGACAAACTCAGTCACGCACAGTCACCCCCCACAGGTGATACCGAAACCCGTGACCAACCCACACCCCGTCACGGACCTCGCCCAACACCGCCCCCACAACGGCGTGACCCAGACAGTACTACGGGAACGCCGCGGACAACAGCACTGATCACGAGTGTTTACCCGCGCGCCATCGGACTCCCAGCAAAAGACCCCTGGGACCCAATTCAGGGTCCCAGGGGTCTCGTTGACTACTCGAAGTAATCAGCCGGCGATCAAGCCGTCGCCACTGATCAGTTCACGCATCTCGGCGAGCGAGCTGTCCGACGGGGGCAGGATGGCGTCGGAGTCGTGCAGCTCGTCGTCCGGCACCTTCTCACCCGACCGGACGAAGTCCAGCAGGGCGCCGAAGGCGGACTGGTACGCCGTCTCGTCACCGGACGACACGGCCTTCTCCAGGTCGCCGTCGACCGTGTTGAGCGCGTCGAGCTTCTCGTCGGCCAGTCGCCACTGGCCCTCACCCATGATGCGAACGATCACCGAACATCTCCGTCCTGAGGTCTCACCGGCTCGGCGGCCGGCTGCTGCACTGGCTGCTGGGCGGTCTGGGCGGACGGCTGGGCCGCGCCCGGTGCCTCACCGGAGATCTCCTTCGGCGCACTGCCTCCGGAAAGCTGGGCCTTCATCGCGGCCAGCTCGTTCTCCACGTCGGAGCCGGACGACATCCGGTCCAGCTCCAGGGTGATGTTGTCCTTGACCGTGCCGCTGGCGTCGTCGAGCGCGCCGGAGGCGAGCAGCTCGTCGATCGCGCCGGCCCGGGCCTGCATCTGCTGGGTCTTGTCCTCGGCCCGCTGCACCGCGAGGCCGACGTCGCTCATCTCCTCGGAGATGCCGGAGAAGGCCTCGTTGATCCGGGTCTGCGCCTCGGCCGCGGTGTAGGTGGCCTTGATGGTCTCCTTGCGGGTCCGGAACGACTCGACCTTGGCCTGCAGCCGCTGGGAGGCGAGCGTCAGCTTCTCCTCCTCACCCTGCAACTGGGCGTGCTGGGTGGTCAGGTCGTCGATCTGGCCCTGCAGCCCGGACTTGCGGGTCAGAGCCTCCCGGGCCAGGTCCTCACGGCCCATCGAGAGCGCCTTCTGGGCCTGTTCCTGCAGCTTCGCCGACTGGGACTGCAGCTGGGAGGCCTGCAGCTCCACCCGCTTGCGGCTGGTGGCCACGTCGGCCACGCCCCGCCGTACCTTCTGGAGCAGCTCGAGCTGCTTCTGATACGAGTAGTCAAGGGTTTCGCGAGGATCCTCGGCCTTGTCCAGGGCGGAGTTCGCCTTGGCCTTGAAGATCGTCGACATCCGCTTGAAGATGCTCATCGATATCCGTACCCCTTCTGTGCCGGACTGACGACCCGGCGTGCGTGTCATCCACCCTATGTCCCTATGGGTCACCACACCATCAGGACCGGCCCCGATAAAGTGGTAGTGAGGTCCGGGGACCACCCCGAGTCGCGACCTGCCCTGCGAATGAGGTTCTGACCCCGTGTTCCGTCGTTCCAAGTCTGAAACAGCTACCACCGTACCCGCCGACCCCCAGGGCAAGCCGGGAGGCAAGGGCCGCCCGACCCCGAGCCGCAAGGAGGCCGAGGCGGCGCGCAAGGCCACGTTCAAGAAGCCGCGCAACCGCAAGGAGGCCTCGGCCATCCGGCGGGACAAGGTCCGGACCGAGCGGTCCAAGATGCAGGCGGCGATGCAGACCGGCGACGACCGGTACCTGCCGGCCGCCGACAAGGGCCCGGTCCGCCGCTTCGCCCGGGACTACGTCGACGCCCGGTACTCCGTGATGGAGTTCGCGCTGCCGATCCTGCTGGTGGTGTCGCTGGTCGGCGTGGTATTCTCGCCGCAGTTCCCGTGGCTGGCCGGCTTGGTCAACCTGCTCTTCCTGGCGATGATCCTGCTGATCGGGGCGGACTGGTTCCTGCTGACCTCCGGGCTGCGGAAGTCGGTCGGCATCAAGTTCCCGAAGGAGTCCACCAAGGGCATCGGGTTCTACGCGGTCCGGCGGACGATGCAGATGCGCCGCTGGCGGCTGCCCAAGCCGATGGTGAAACGCGGCGAACGGCCTCACTAGAAATTGGCATCCTGATCGGGCGGTAGGGTCGGCGTATGGACTTTCGCTTTCTCGGCAACAGCGGTTTGAAGGTCAGCGAGATCTCGTACGGGAACTGGCTCACGCACGGGTCGCAGGTGGAGAACGAGCAGGCCAGGGCCTGCGTGCGGGCGGCCCTGGAGGCCGGCATCACGACGTTCGACACCGCCGACACCTACGCCAACACGGCGGCCGAGTCGGTGCTCGGCGAGGCGCTGGCGGGTGAGCGGCGCGAGTCGCTGGAGATCTTCACCAAGGTCTACTGGCCGACCGGCCCGAAGGGACCGAACGACACCGGCCTGTCCCGCAAGCACATCCACGAGTCGATCAACGGCTCGCTGAAGCGGCTCGGGACCGACTACGTCGACCTCTACCAGGCGCACCGGTTCGACACCGAGACGCCGCTGGAGGAGACGATGGAGGCGTTCGCCGACGTCGTCCGGCAGGGCAAGGCGCTGTACATCGGCGTGTCGGAGTGGACCGCGGAGCAGCTGCAGGAGGGCCACCGGCTGGCCCGCGAGCTGCGCATCCCGTTCGTCTCGAACCAGCCGCAGTACAGCATGCTGTGGCGGGTGATCGAGGCCGAGGTGGTGCCGGCCTCGGAGGAGCTCGGCATCGGCCAGGTGGTGTTCTCGCCGATCGCGCAGGGCGTGCTCACCGGCAAGTACCTGCCCGGTCAGCAGCCGCCGGAGGGCTCGCGGGCCACCGACGAGAAGGGCGGCGCGACCTTCATCAAGCGGTTCCTGACCGACGATGTGCTGACCCGGGTCCAGGAGCTGAAGCCGATCGCGGACGAGGTCGGCCTGTCGCTGTCCCAGCTGGCGGTCGCCTGGGTGCTGCAGAACCCGAACGTGTCCTCCGCGATCGTCGGCGCCTCCCGCCCCGAGCAGGTCACCGAGAACGTGAAGGCCTCCGGGGTGAAGCTGGACGACAGCCTGCTGAAGCGGATCGACGAGGCGCTCGGCGGCATCGTCGAGCGTGACCCGGCCAAGACCGCGCAGAACTCACCGCAAGCGCGGGTGGCGTGATGAGCTGGAGCTGGCGGTTCGAGACCGCGACCGGTGCCCTGGTCGACCCGGGCGAGGTCGGCGGCGCGGAGTTCTCGGCGCAGGGGGACGCGGAGAGCTGGCTGGGTGAGGTCTGGCGGGATCTGGCCGAGCACGGCGTCAGCCAGGTGTACCTGCTGGAGGACAACCGCGAGGTCTACGGCCCGATGAGCCTGTCCTCGGCAGAGTAGAGTTCGGTCGAACCACACGCCTGCGTCACAGGGAAGCCGGTCCGAGTCCGGCGCTGACCCGCAACCGTAGGCCACCTCGAGCATTCGGGTGGCGAGCCGGAACACTGTGACGCAGGCGGTCAGGCTCACCTACCCGCCGCGGCCCGCGGGTGGAGCCCCACCCTGCCGGTGCAGGCGGGATCTCCTCCACCGGGCTGCGGCCCGAACGAGGACACGAGAAATGACTGCACATCGGACCGCCCGATTGGTCTTCAGCCTGCTGGCGGGTCTCCTGCTGGCTGGGACTGTCGCAACCACAGCCCAGGCCGAGGACGGTTACCGCTTCTGGGGCTACTACCAGTGGACCAACGGCCAGTGGGCCTTCTCGCAGAAGGGCGCCGACGTCTTCGTACCGGCGGACGGCGGCGTCGAGGGCTGGCGGTTCGCCGTCGGCGGCGCCAAGCCGCGGGTGCCGCGGGCAGCGGGCGACTTCGACGCGATCTGCGGCAAGACCCCGGCCGAGACCGGCAAGAAGCGGGTCGCCCTGGTCGTCGACCCGGGTACGCCGGAGGACGCGGTCACCGGTGACACCCCGCCGCAAGCGACCGGTACCTGCGTGGTGACCGATCCCAAGTCGAACGGCGCACAGGTCCTCGCCGCGGTCGCACCGGTCCGGATCGAGAAGGGCCTCACCTGCGGGATCGCCGGCTACCCGTCCAAGGGCTGCGGCGACCAGGTGAAGAGCATCAAGGTGCCGGCCACCGACGCTGCCGTGACGCTCCAGGTCGGTCCGGCCGTGGGCTCGACCGCAGCCGCATCGCCGGCGCCGGCGGCGTCCTCCTCGAGCGACAGCGGCGGGGCGCTGTGGATCATCATCGTGGCCGTCGTGGTCGTCCTCCTCGCCGTCGGCGGCCTGTTCCTCAGGCGTCGGCGGACAGCAGACCAGTAGATGCGCGCCGTCCACCACCTCACGCTCCCCCGGGCACTCCACCCGGGGGCCTGGTGGTTGTGGGCGCTGTGCATGGCTGTGGCGGCCAGCCGGACCCGCAACCCGGTCCTGCTGGTCCTGATCCTCGCGGTGACGGGTTTCGTGGTTTCGGCGCGGCGTAGCGATGCGCCCTGGGCACACAGCTTCACCGCGTTCCTCAAGCTCGGTCTGCTGGTGATCGGCATCCGCGTGGTGCTGCAGGCCCTGTTGTCGACCCGATCCCAGGGAAACACCGTGCTCTTCACGCTGCCGCAGATCCCGTTGCCTGACTGGGCTGCGGGCGTCAAGCTCGGCGGAGAGGTGACGGCCGAGGCGCTGGTGACTGCCCTGTACGACGGTGGCCAGCTGGCCGTCATGCTCTGCTGCGTAGGTGCGGCCAACGCCCTGGCCAGTCCGCGGCGCCTGCTGAAGTCGTTGCCCGGGGCCCTCTACGAGATGGGCGTGGCCTGCGTGGTCGCGCTGACCTTCGCACCGCAACTGGTGACCGACGGCCGCCGGGTCCGCGCCGCCCGACGGCTGCGCGGCCGCACCCGCGCCTCGTTCCGTACGACGGCCATGCCGGTCCTCGAAGGCGCACTGGACCGATCGGTCGAGCTCGCGGCCGCGATGGACTCCCGCGGCTACGGCCGTACGGCGCACGCCCCGCGCGCTCAGCGTCGACTCACAGCGCTGTGCGTACTGCTAGGCCTGCTGGGCATCCTGCTCGGCGTCTACGCGCTGCTGACCGACTCCATGGCGTTCCCGCTCGCCGCGGGCGCACTGGCAGTCGGCGTACTGCTGGCGGTCGGTGCGATGGCTGTCGGACGCCAGCGGGTGGCCCGGACGCGGTACCGGCCCGATCCGTGGGCTCTGCCCGAGTGGCTGGTCGTGGCCGCCGGTGCAGTGGCCGCTGGGGCCATGGTGACCGCCGCAGTGCGTGGTGTGCACGGTCTGCTGCTGGACGGTCCGTTGGTCGTCCCACCGGTGCCCCTGCTGCCGGTCATCGGCGTACTGGTCGGACTGGTGCCCGCGCTGGCTGCACCGCCGTTGAAGAAGGCGGTCGCATGATCGAGTTCGACCGAGTGACGGTGACGTACGACGGTGCGCGTGAGCCGGCGCTGCGGGACGTGACCTTCACTGTGCCGGAAGGCGAGCTGGCGCTGGTGATCGGGCGGACCGGGTCGGGCAAGTCGACGTTGCTGCGGGCAATCAATGGACTGGTGCCGCACTTCACCGGTGGCACGCTGTCCGGTCGCGTGCTCGTCGACGGCCGGGACACCGCGGCGTACCGCCCACGGGATCTCGCGGACGTCGTCGGGATGGTCGGTCAGGACCCGATGGCGGGGTTCGTCACCGACACGGTCGAGGACGAGCTGGCGTACAGCATGGAGTCGCTGGGCGTCGCGCCGGACGTGATGCGGCGGCGGGTCGAGGAGACGCTGGACCTGCTGGGGCTGGCCGACGTACGAGACCGTGCGCTGACGTCGTTGTCGGGCGGACAGCGGCAGCGGACCGCGATCGGAGCCGCGCTGACGTCGCATCCCGCCGTACTCGTGCTGGACGAGCCGACGTCCGCACTGGACCCACAGGCAGCCGAAGAGGTGCTGGCTGCGCTGCAGCGACTGGTCCATGACCTGGGCGTCACCGTGGTGCTGGCTGAACACCGGCTCGAGCGCGTGATCCAATACGCCGACCGCGTGATCGAAGTACCTGGTGGGGCTGCTGCTGTGTCGACAGGGCTACCTGCGGAGCGCATGGTCACCGCACCGGTTGCACCGCCGGTGGTGGAGTTGGGACGGCTAGCTGGTTGGTCGCCGCTCCCCCTGTCCGTGCGGGACGCCCGGCGCGCTGCGGTCGCGCTACGTCGTCAGTTGGACAGTGCCGCGCCGGTGCGGCCGATCGCTGCGCTAGGTGATGAGCTGGCGCGGTGCAGTGATCTGGTCGTTGGCTACGGCAACGTAATGGCATTGCGTGGCGTGTCCCTCAGCGTCAAGGCCGGTGAGGTCGTCGCACTGATGGGCCGCAACGGCGCGGGCAAGTCGACACTGCTGAATGCACTAGTGGGCATCGTGCCGGTCCGCTCCGGTACGGCGGTGGCCGCCGGCACGGACCCACGTCGTACCAAGCCGAAGCAGTTGGTCAAGGCGGTCGGACTGGTCCCCCAGGAGCCCGCTGACCTGCTGTACGCCGCTACCGTCGCAGAGGAATGCGCCAGCGCGGACTCTGACTTCAAAGTGCCCGCAGGTAGTTGTCGTGCGCTCCTGGAGCGGCTGGCACCGGACGTGGCGGTGGACCTGCATCCGCGGGACCTGTCCGAGGGACAGCGGCTCTGTCTGGCGCTGGCCGTCGTACTGTGCGGCGCTCCGCCGTTGCTGTTGCTGGACGAGCCGACGCGCGGGTTGGACTACGGCGCCAAACGGCGGCTGGTCGCGATTCTGCGCGAGCTCGCTGCGGCCGGGCATGCGGTCGTGCTGTCGACGCACGACGTCGAAATGGTCGCTGAGGTCGCCACGCGGGTGATGGTGCTCGCCGAGGGCGAGTTGGTGAGCGACGGCGAGACCGCCGAGGTGATCGCCGGGTCGCCGGCGTTCGCACCGCAGGTGGCGAAGATCCTTGCACCGCTGCCGTTCCTGACCGTTGGAGAGGTCGCCGACGCACTGGACCGGGCATCATGAGACTGATCCGCCGCAAGCCGGCACCCTCCCCTCTCCTCCGCCTGATCCGGCTCAAGCCGCGAAGCACGGTGGCGTTGGTGGTTGCATCTTTGGTCGGCGTGCTCGCGTTCGCGTGGCCGTTGTTCTTCCGGACGTCGCAGGCGGGTGCGTCGGCGATCGGCCACACGACGGACGCGCCGTGGCTGTTCGTGTTGCTGCTGCCGTTGCTGGTGGCCGTCGTCCTGGCGGAGCTGTCCGAGTCCGGCATCGACGCGAAGGTGATCTCGCTGGTCGGCATGCTGGCGGCGGTCGGCGCGGCGTTGCGTGCCCTGGGCCCCGGTACGGCGGGCCTCGAGCCCGGGTTCTTCCTGCTCGTGCTCGCCGGGCGGGCGTTCGGTGCCGGGTTCGGGTTCGTCCTCGGTGCCGTGTCGTTGCTCGGCGGCGCGTTGATCAGCGGCGGGGTCGGGCCGTGGATGCCGTTCCAGATGTTCGCGTGCGCGTGGGTGGGGTGCCTGGCGGGGATGCTACCGCGGGTCGGCGGGCGGTTGGAGTTGCTGCTGCTGGCGGCGTACTCGCTGGTGTCGGGGGTGTTGTACGGCGTGATCATGAACCTGTGGTTCTGGCCGTACGCGACGTTCGGCAGCGCCTTCTCGTTCGTCCCGGGTGACGCGCTGGCGGAGAACCTGCACCGGTACCTCCTGTTCGTGGTGGCGACGTCGCTGGGCTGGGACATCCCACGCGGGATCCTGTCCGCGGTCCTGGTCCTCGTCCTCGGGCGGCCGATCCTGAACGCGTTCCGGCGTACGGCCCGCAAGGCGGCCTTCGAGGCGCCGGTTGTTTTCGAAGCGCCAGTTGCCGAGCGGAGGACCGATGTCTGACACCACTCTCGTCCTCGGCGGAGCGCGCTCCGGCAAGTCCATCGCCGCCGAGCGCCTGCTGTCCGCCGTACCCGACGTCCTGTACGTCGCCACCGGCGGAGACGACTCGGGCAGTTCCGAATGGGCAGACCGGATAGCCAAGCACCAAGCCCGCCGCCCGGCCGCCTGGGGCCTCGCGGAGACCATCGACCTGGTCCCGCTGCTCGAGGCGTCCGGCCCGCCACTCCTGATCGACTGCCTGACGCTGTGGCTGTCCCGCACGATGGATGCCGTCGACGTCTGGTCCGAGCTGTCCAGGTCAGGCTCGGCCGACGAACCGGCCACCGCTGTGGCCGAGCTCGAGCGTCGCATCACCGACCTGGTCACGGCCTGGTCCACGACCTCCCGCCGAGTGGTTGCTGTCAGCAACGATGTCGGCTCGGGCATAGTCCCGGCCGACGCAGGAACCCGCCTCTTCCGCGACCTGATGGGCCGCCTCAACACCACCATCTCGCTAGCCTCCGACCAGGTCCTCTGGACCATCGCCGGCCGAACCCTCCCCCTCACATGACGCCCGCGGACCGTTCGAACGGGTGGATGAATCCGGCACGGCTCTCGGTCGGCACGTTGACGGTGCTTCCGGCGGGTGTGCCCTCTCGGGTTGATCGGGAGGTGGGCGGCCGGGCGATGACGCTGGCCCCGCTCATCGGTCTGCTGATTGGTGGGATCGCGGCCGGAGTGGTCGCGCTGGCTCAACTGGCCCGATCTGACGCGGATCTGCTGGCCGCTGTGCTCGGCGTGCTGGTCGTCGCCGGGGTGTCCGGTGCACTGCACCTCGACGGCCTCGCCGACTTCGCCGACGCGCTCGGCAGCCGCCGGGATCGCGAGACGATGTTGCGGATCATGAAGCAGAGCGACATCGGCCCGTTCGGTGTCGTCGCCATCGTCGGCGTACTGCTCCTCGACGTCGCCGCCCTCACCGCCTGCATCCAGGCCGGATACGGCTGGCAGGCAGCCCTGATCGCGACCACCGCAAGCCGCCTCACCCTCCCCTGGTCCTGCCGCACCGCGGTCCCCGCAGCCCGCCCCGACGGCCTGGGCAGATTCGTCGCCGGCACAGTCCGCCCGATCACAGCCACCCTCGCCACAACCGCCGTACTCGCAGCAGGCCTCGCCCTCGTCTGGCTCTCACCAGCACCATCACCGACCCGGTACGCCGGGACCGCCGCCGCCGTACTGCTGACCGTCGCGACGAGCGTGGTCACCACGCGCCGCGCGCAATCAGCCCTCGGCGGAGCCACCGGCGACGTCCTCGGCGCAACCATCGAGCTGGCCCTCCCCGTAGCCCTCCTCACCCTCGCTCTGACCGCCTGATCACATCGGTCAGCGGCGTACCTGATAGCGCAGGTGAAGCACCCGCTCGCCCTGAATCACCCCGTCAGGATCCTCCAACAGGTGCTGCGCCTGGACCGACCCGAAGTAGCGCTTGCCGGACCCGAACACGACCGGTACGACGTCCATGCGCACCTCGTCGACCAGGCCCGCGGCTAGCATCTGGCCACCGACGTCACCGGCGGCGACCTCGACGATCCGGTCACCGGCAAGCTCCTGCGCCCTGGCCATGGCTGCCTCGATGCCGTCGACGAAGTGAAACGGCGCCTCGGGGTCC
The DNA here is from genome assembly GCF_036226565.1 of Kribbella sp. NBC_00709. Classification (GTDB taxonomy): domain Bacteria; phylum Actinomycetota; class Actinomycetes; order Propionibacteriales; family Kribbellaceae; genus Kribbella. The sequence goes on along the minus strand of NZ_CP108996.1, from coordinate 6,032,032 downwards.
CAGCCGTCCGGCTCCGGCCGGTGCGTCACCACGACCACGTGGTCGATCCCGGCCGGAGGCTTCCCGTCCCAGCCGTCGGTCAGGTCGAAGACGTGGCGGCCCGCGATCGTCACCCCGATCTGGTCCCAGTACGCCCGGGTGTAGTCGTAGGACACCTGCGACACCTTCACCACGCCGCTCTCGTCCAACGGGACGTCGCCGCTGGTCAACCAGTCGAACAGCGGTCCGGGCTGGTCGTTCTCGTCCGCGACGAAGCCGTCCACCGACACCGAGCTGTACATGACCACCTTGCCCACGGGGCCCTCCTCTGCTTGGGGTGCCCCAAATTAGCGTGTCTTGAGCTGCCGCTCTTGTAAGAAATCAATCGACCGGCACCGGCCGGTCACACAACTCTCGGCCGCGGGCATCGGCAGGAACGGCGGCAGCATCAACCGGGCGTACGGCGGCGCACACCGAAGTGGTCTACTGTCGCGGTTGAACGTTCCAGTGGGGTAGTGACAGCGAGGTTGCAGACGATGTTCCTGGTTCACGGCCGCGCGGCGGCCGCGCTCGCCCTGCGATCCGTTATCTTTATGTAATGAACGCAACCCGTCCGGCGCCGGGCTCGCAGGCTTCGCTGCGCGAAGCCAACCGTGCGCGCGTTCTCGGCGTCGTCCGGCAGCACGGCCCGCTCACCCAGGTCGAGATCGCGGCGGCGTCCGGCCTGTCGGCCGCGACCGTGTCGAACATGGTCCGCGAGCTGGACCAGGCCGGAATGGTCGGCCTGTCCCGCAGCATCCGCAACGGCCGCCGCGCCGTACTCGTCTCCCTCGCGTCCGGCGGCGGCCTGCTGGCCGGCGTCGCGTTCGGCGAGCGGGACGTCCGGGTCGCGATCGCCGACGAGTCCCGCGAGATCATGGCCCAGCAGCTGATGCCGCTGCAGGCCGACCACGTCGCCGACGACGGGATGGAGCGCGCCGCCCGGCTGCTCGCCGACCTCGCCGAGACGGTCAGCTCCGGCGTCGAGAACATCGCCGCGATCGGGTTCGGGCTGCCGATGCCGGTCGACGCGGTCAGCGGCGAGGCCGGCTCCGACGCGGTGCTGCCCGGCTGGCGCGGCGTCAACGTGACCGAGGCGATGGCCGCGCACCTGCGCGCCCCGGTCGCCCTCGACAACACCGCAAACCTTGCTGCCCTGGGCGAATTGCGGGCCGGCGCGCTCCGCGGCGTACGGAATGGCTGCTACCTGAAGTTCTCGTACGGCGTCGGCGCGGGGATCGTCATCGACGGCGAGGTGTTCCGCGGCTCGGCCGGTACAGCGGGCGAGATCGGCCATGTCACGATCGACGAGAACGGGCCGATCTGCCGGTGCGGCAACCGCGGCTGCCTGGACACGTTCGTCGGCTCGCGGGCGCTGATCAACAGCCTCGCGGCTTCGCACGGACCGCTGCGCCTGAAGGACATCGTCAGCCGCGCCCTCGGCGGCGACGTCGGCTGCCGGCGGGTGATCGAGGACGCCGGCCGCCGGGTCGGTGTCGCGGTCGCCGGCGTGGTGAACCTGCTCAACCCGGAGGTTGTCGTCGTCGGCGGCCTGATGGCCGAAGCCGGCGAACTCATCCTGGCCCCGCTCCGGGAAGCACTCGACCGCTGCGCCATTCCGAGCGCCGCCGCGACCGTCGAACTCCGCCGCGCCGAACTCGGCGACGAGGCCGACATCGTCGGCGCGATCCACCGCGCCTCGGTGCTCAGTCACACCAATATCTCCATTTCTTGAATTCAAGTCTTGACGCCAAGACGCGGGAGAGCTTGACTTCGGGCAGGCCAATCGGGCCGTCTCGTCAAGGAGCCGCCATATGTCCGTCTCAGCAACTCGTCTCGTCGGCCTCGGCATCGCCGTCTCGGCCCTGGCCGTCTCTTTGGTGGCCTGTGGCAGCGATGACTCAGGCGACTCCGGCAGCGGCTCAGGCGGCGCGAAGAAGATCGCGCTGTTGCTGCCGGAATCGAAGACCACCCGGTACGAGGCGCTCGACCGGCCGCTGTTCACCGAGGCCCTCAAGGCCGCCTGCGGCAACTGCGAACTGATCTACAGCAACGCCGACCAGGACGCGGCCAAGCAGCAGACGCAGGCCGAGGCCGCGCTCACCCAGGGCGCGAACGTGCTGGTCCTCGACCCGGTCGACGGCAAGGCCGCCGCCGCGGTGGCCAGCTCCGCGAAGGCACAGAACGTCCCGGTGGTCGCGTACGACCGCTTCATCGAGAACGCGAACTACTACGTGTCGTTCGAGAACGAGGCGGTCGGCAAGCTGCAGGCCCAGACCCTGGTCGACGACCTCAAGGCGGCCGGCAAGACGTCCGGCAACATCGCGATGATCAACGGTTCGCCGACCGACCCGAACGCGGCCGACTTCAAGAAGGGCGCGCACAGCGTGCTCGACACCAGCGGGTTCAAGATCGCCGCCGAGTTCGACACCCCGGACTGGAGCCCGGACAAGGCGCAGGCCTGGATGGAAGGCCAGCTGAGCGCGATCAAGAACGGCCTGGTCGGGGTGTACGCCGCCAACGACGGCACCGCCGGCGGTGCGATCGCAGCGCTCAAGGGCGGTGGCGTGACGCCGCTGCCACCGGTCACCGGTCAGGACTCGGAGCTGGCCGCGATCCAGCGGATCGTCGCCGGCGACCAGGCGATGACGATCTACAAGGCGGTCAAGCCGCAGGCCGAGGCCGCCGCCAAGGGCGCGGTGGCGCTGGCCAACGGCGCCAAGCCGGAGTCGACCACCGAGAAGAGCGGCGTACCGTCGACGATCCTCGACCCGGTCGCGGTGACCAAGGCGAACATCAAGGACACCGTGATCAAGGACAACATCTACAAGGTCAGCGACATCTGCACCGCGTCGTTCGCGGCCGCCTGCGCCGCGGCCGGCCTGAACAGCAACTAGTCGAAAACTGACCCGCCCCTCGGCGTAGCCCCCCGCAGTGAGGTGCGGGGGGCTACGCCGGCCCTCTCCCCAACCGCGCCCCCGGCGAGGATCATGGCGTGAAATAAGTCCAGGAGGCTCACTCGTGACTGTTACCCCGGCTCCCCCCGACGTCGGCGCCGGTACGGTGCTGATGCTGCAGGGGGTCTCCAAGCGGTTCGGCGCCGTCCAGGCCCTGAAGAACATCGAGCTGGACGTCCGGGCCGGCGAGGTGCTGGCCCTGGTCGGCGACAACGGCGCCGGCAAGTCCACGCTGGTGAAGACCATCGCCGGCGTCTACACCGCCGATGACGGGACCATGGTGTTCGACGGCCGCGAGGTGCGGGTCGGGAGCCCGGCCGAGGCGCAACAGCTCGGCATCGCCACCGTCTTCCAGGACCTGGCGCTCTGCGACAACCTCGACGTCGTGGCCAACCTGTACCTCGGCCGGGAGCTCCGCCGGAGCGGAGTCCTGGACGAGGTCGAGATGGAACGCCAGTCCTGGGATCTGCTCCGCCAGCTGTCGGCGAAGATCCCGTCGGTCCGGATCCCGGTCGCCAGTCTGTCCGGCGGGCAGCGGCAGACCGTCGCGATCGCCCGCAGCCTGCTCGGCCGGCCCAAGGTCGTGATGCTGGACGAACCGACCGCGGCTCTCGGCGTCGCTCAGACCGCCGAGGTCCTCAACCTGGTCGAGCGGCTGCGCGAACGCGGCCTGGCCGTGATCCTGATCAGCCACAACATGGCCGACGTGATGGCGGTCGCCGACCGGGTCGCGGTACTGCGGCTCGGCCGCAACAACGGCGTCTTCGTGGTCAGCGAGACCAGGACGCAGGACATCATCGCCGCCATCACCGGCGCCACCGACAACGCCGTCTCCGAGCGCGCCGCGCGCCGGAGCCGGGAGGAGGGTCCCGCATCATGAGCCTGCACGGATCGGGCACCCGTCCCCAGGACGACACCGGTACGCCGGCCCCACCCGAGACCAACGGCATCGATCAGCTGCCGGCCGATCTCCAGGACGAGCGGCTGATCGCGAGCAGCGGCATCAGCGGCGCCGCCTCCGCCTTCACCGCCCGGCTGCGGTCCGGCGACCTGGGCTCGGTCCCGGTGGTGATCGGCCTGATCATCATCTGGGCGGTCTTCCAGATCGCGAACGGGTCGTTCCTGTCGAGCCGCAACCTGGTGAACCTGACGCTGCAGACCACCTCGGTCGGAGTGATTGCCCTCGGCATCGTCCTGGTGCTGCTGCTCGGCGAGATCGACCTCTCGGTCGGCTCGGTCAGCGGTTTGTCCGGGGCTGTTCTCGGCGTCACCTTCGTCAACAAGGGCTGGCCGCTCGTGCTCTCCCTGGTGGTCGGCATCGCGCTCGGCCTGGTCATCGGCTTGTTCTACGGCGCGCTCTACACACGCTTCGGCGTACCGAGCTTCGTGATCACACTGGCCGGTCTGCTCGGCTTCCTCGGCCTGCAGTTGCTGGTGCTCGGGAAGGAAGGTTCGCTCAACCTGCCGTACGACTCGGCGCTGGTCGGCTTCGCGACCCGGAGCTTCCTGTCCCCCGCGATCGCCTATGCCCTGATCGCGGTGGTCGTCGCGGTCTACGTGCTGACCCGCCTCCGCACGCGGGGCGCCCGGGCCGCGGCCGGCCTCTCGACGGCGCCGATTTCGATGATCGCGATCAAGGCCGCCGCGCTGGCTGTCGTGCTGGTGATCGCAGTTGCGATTCTGAACGGTGATCGTGGCGTCTCGTCGATGTTCCTGCTGTTCCTCGTCCTGGTGGTCGCGACCGACCTCGCGGTACGGCGTACTCGCTGGGGCCGCTCCGTCGTCGCGGTCGGCGGCAACGTAGAGGCCGCCCGGCGGGCCGGTATCAACGTGCGGATGATCTACCTGTCGGTGTTCGCAGCCTGCTCGACGTTCGCCGCAGTCGGCGGCCTGCTGGCCGCGGCCCGGCTGGTCGCGGTGAACCAGAGCAGCGGTGGCGGCGACACCAACCTGAACGCGATCGCGGCGGCCGTCATCGGCGGCACCAGCCTGTTCGGTGGCCGCGGGTCGGCGTACTCCGCGCTGCTCGGTGCGCTGGTGATCATGTCGATCTCCAACGGCCTCGCACTGCTGAGCCTCGACTCGAGCGTCCGCTACATGGTCACCGCCGGCGTACTGCTGATCGCCGTAACCATCGACTCCCTCAGCCGCCGAAGCCGCCAGGCCCACGGCCGGGCCTGAGCGCCCCGCGGGCCAGGAGGGCCGCCTCGGTCCGGTTCGCGACGCCGAGCTTGCCGAAGATCGTCGACAAATTGTTGTTGACGGTCTTCGGCGTGAGGGCGAGCCGGGCCGCCATCGCGGTCGTCGACAATCCGTTCGCCAGCAATTCGACAATCTGACGTTCCCTCGGCGTCAACGCCTGCAAGGGATCGGGCGGTGCGCTCACCCGCCCCGCGGCCGCGTCGAGTACGTGACGCGCGACCCCCGACCCGAGGATCGAGTCGCCGGCGGCGACGGCCTGGATCGCCCGCACGATCTGTTGCTGCGACGACCCTTTCAACACATAGCCCGCTGCACCGGCCCGCACCGCGGCCCGCACGGTCTCGTCGTCGTCCAGCATCGTCAACATCAGTACGCCGACCGCGGGCGCCACCCGAGCGACCTCCTGCGTCGCGGCGACACCGTCACCGCCTGGCATATGGATGTCCATCACGAGTACGTCGGGCTGCAGCGACACCGCGGCGCGGACCGCCTCCGGCCCGTTCGCCGCGACGCCCACCACGGCGATCCCGTCCACCGAGGCGAGCAGCACCTGCAACCCGTCCCGGACGACGGGATGATCGTCGGCCAGCACCACCCGGACCGTCATCGCGAGACCTCCAAGGGTAGGCAGGTCTGAACCCGACCGCCGGTCGCAGTACCTTCGGCCGCCAACGTGCCACCCAGCTCGGCCACCCGCTCCCGCATCGATGTCAGTCCCACACCCGGCACCCAGTGCCCGTTGACCGCAGGCCCATCGTCGACAATCGACAATCTGAGCATCTGCGCATCACCACTGATCCGCACCTCGGCCTCCCCCGCCCGCGAGTGTCGCGCGACATTCGTCAACGCCTCCGTGACGATCCGGTACGCCGTGACTTCCACAACCGCCGGCAATCCGTCCGGCACCCCATCGGCCCGGACACTCACCCGCAAAGGCGATCCGTCACCCCGACGATCGACGAGCGCCGCATGCCGTCGTACCGCTTCCACCAGCCCGACCTCGTCCAGTGCGGACGGATGCAGCTGGTTGATCAGCCGCCGTACGTCGGCAATCGCATTGTCGACGATCGCGCGGATCTCCACGGCGAGCGACTGCACCGGATCGTCCCCGAGGTTCATCACGGCGTCGGCGCGGAACCCGATCCCGGTCAACGCCGGCCCCAACCCGTCGTGCAGATCCCGCCGCAACCGCCGCCGCTCTTCCTCACGCGCCGCGACAAGCTCCCGCCGCGACTGCTGTACGGCGTCCGACAGCGCCTGCGCCCGCAAGGCGACACCGAGCGGGGCAGCCATCAACTCGAGCACAACCCGATCCGCCGCCGACAACCGGCGCTCCCCCGGCCGGACACCGACCTGAAGCTCGCCGACCCGTTCGCCCGCATGGAGTAAAGGAATCGCCACCGGGGCCAACGGCCGGCTGCCGTGCTCCCCGCGAACCACGCCGTCCTCGTCCACCAATGCCGCGTACGGAAGGCGCAACGCCTGACACACCGCCGGCAGTACGTCGGCCGGCTGCGACGCCTCGGTCAACTGCGCCGCAACCGACGACGCTGCACGCACCGGGTTGCCGCGATCCCCGTAGAACAAGCGATCCACGAGCCGCTGCAACCGAACCCGCACCGGATCGAACCCGATCGCCACCACCAGCGTGGCGAGCACGGCGCCACTGGCGTTGATCCGCGGGCGCACCAAACGGTCGGTCAGCTCGACCAACCCGAGGTACGTCGCCGCGACCGCAGCCGTCAACAGCAGATAGGTCACCGTCCTGGACCACACCAGCCGGATGTCGAGCAGCTGATACCGCAGTACGGCGACCGTCATCGACGCCGGGATCAATGCGACGAGCGTCAACACGATGATCGGGAAACCGGTAGTGCCGATCGGACCGGCGAAGCGCAACGACACGACCAGCACAGCGGCGACTGTTGCTGCCAGCAACAACCAGAGCAGTTGCCGGCGGATCCGCTCGTCACCACGCCGGTAACGGACCACGATGCCGGCGATTGCCGCCAGGAACGTCCCGGCCAGCAGAACATCCGAAGCCGTCTGCAACGGGACGAATCCGTCGAGCGCCGGAACCCGGAGCCAGGACACGGACCGGTCGCGCGCCCCGGCGCCGAGGCCACCGACCGCAGCCAGCGGATTGCGGTCCGCACTGAACAGCAGGACCTGCAGCGGAGCGTTGACCAGGGCAACAACCAGTACCGCCCGCCAGGCCCGGCCCGGGAGCTTCCCGTCCGGGAAGACGAGCAAGGCCAACGGGATGAAGAGACTGACGGACCACGGCCACAACACCGAATAGAGGGTCGCAGGCAACTGTGCCGATCCGGTGCCTTCGAGCGCGTGGATCAGCCACGGGGTCACCGCCGGCGTACCCGTCTGTGCGATCCCGGCGCCCAGGAGCAGCCAGCCCAGCCAGTTCTGCGGCCGGTGCCACGCGATCAGACCGCCCGATACCGCGCAGCTGATGGCGATCACGGCGTTGGGGATCATGAAGCTGTCGCGGGCCTGCGAGTAATCGAGCCCGATCGCCACCGCGCCGACGACCGCGGCCACCGCCTCGACCAGGACAAGGCCGAGCAGAAGCCCCACCCAGGTCCGCCGATCGATGCTCACAGTGCCCATGGTGCGGTGCCGGGCTACCCGGTGTCTCTAGGCAAATGTCCCGGCCGGCCCGGGTTCCGTCCCCTGTCGACCCAGGTCGGCCCCCGCGGAGCCTGGAGACATCACAAACCGCTTCACGAGGGGGAACCTCCGATGAGCACCATCACAACCACCACTGTCCGTCCCGCGCTGCGTCCGCTCGGCTGGACAACTGTCGTCGGCGGCCTGGGCATCGTCACGGCCGGAATCGTCGCCGCGGTCGACGCGAACATCGCCGACAGCGCCTGGTTCGGCTTTGCCGGCGCGAGCGCTCTGCTGGCCACCGCCGGCGTAGTCGGCCTGCGTCGCGCGACGGCTGCCGTGCCACTTTCTCAGAAGGTCTTGGGCGCCGCTGCGGTCACGATGACGCTGTTCGCGCTCGCGCATTTCTACGCGGTGGCCGACCAGGACCGGGCGATCCCGTTCTTCAGCGCCTTCATGATGCTGTCCGCACTCGGCCTGATCATCGCCGGGATCGCGATCCTCCGAGCCCGCCTGTGGTCCGGCCCGGCCCGCGTACTCCCCTTGATCACCGGGCTCTGGCCCCTGACCATCCCGATCGGCCTCGCGCTCGGCGACGTACCGCACTTCGTCGCCATCGCCCTCTGGGGCGCCTGCTGGACCGCCCTCGGCCGGCTCCTGCTGCACCTGAGCGATCGGCCCGATTCTGTTGCATGATGTGCGCCATGGTGGGTATGAGGCGGCCCGTCCAGGTGGTGGCGACCAGCGCGGACCAGTCCGTCAGCACGCTGGAGCTGTTCGTCATCGCGCTCGCGATCCCGGAAGCGTTCCACAACCTGCCCGGCGGTCTGCCCGGCCCGGTCGTGATAGCGCTCGCGTACTTCGTCCTGCGCGCGATGCACCTCGTCCTGCTGTGGCTGATCGCGGACGGCGATAAGGTGCTGCGCCGCACGATCGCACTGTTCGCGATCGGCAAGGTCATCGCGACGGCACTGCTCCTGGTCGCCTCGCAGTACCACGGCACGACCCAGACAATGCTCTGGGCGGGCGCCCTGGCCTCGGACTACATCTCCACCTATCTGGTCGACGCCCGCGGCTGGCGGTTCAACTCCCCCGCGCACTGGGCCGAGCGGCACGGTCTCATCATCATCATCGCGCTCGGCGAGTCGATCGTGGCGATCGGTGTCGGCGTGACCGACCTGCCGATCTCCTGGCCGATCCTCGTCGCGTCACTGCTCGGTCTGGCCGTCTGCACCGCCCTCTGGTGGATCTACTTCGACGCGACCGTCCGGTACGGCGAACGCGCCCTCGCCGCCGAGCCGCCGGAGACCCGTCCCTGGCTGGCTCGCGACGCGTACACGTTCCTGCACCTGCCGATGGTTGCCGGCATCGTGCTGCTGGCGGTCGGCCTGAAGAAGGTCCTGGAGTACGTCGGTGACACCGAGCATCATCACCTCAGCCAGCCGCTGCACGGCATCGGCCTGTTCGCGCTCTTCGTCGGCGTGGTGCTCTACCTACTCGGCCACGTCGGCTTCAAGCGCCGCACGACACCGCTGGAGTGTGTCCCGGCTGATCGCGGCTGCCGTGCTGGTGATGGCCGTACCGCTTGTGCACGGCCTTCCGGCCCTGGCCCAGATCGCGGTCCTGGCCGCGGTCCTCACCGCCCTGGTCGCCTTCGAATCGTCCCACTTCGCCGGTGAGCGGGCGGAGCTCCGGCACCGGGGAGACCCTGCCGGGTACTAACGTCCTGGACGGGCTTAGTTGCCTTTAGCATCTAATTTGACCAGGATCGAAAGGCTTGACAGCAGATGAAGTGGAAGGTTATTGGGGCCGGTGTGACCACGGCGGCGCTGGCGGTCGGTGGCGTGCTGGTGGCCAACAGTGCCGGAGCGGCACAGAACACCGCGACGGCCACGTCGTACCGGACGCAGCTGATCGAGATGCGTACCTCCGGCAGCAAGGGGTACTTCTACACGTCGAACCAGGCTGAGTACCTGAGTTCGCAGAAGCTCGGGTTCAAGTTCACCGGCCAGGTGCCGGGGTACGTCGCGAACACGGCGATCCGCGGCACGGTGCCGGTGTACCGGCTGCGGGTGAAGTCCGGCGGGTCGTACCTGTTGTCGATCTCGACCGCCGAGCGGAACAAGCTGGCCGCGTCCGGCCAGTGGGTGTACGAGGGTGTCGTCGGCCGGATCCCGGTCGCCGCCGCCGCGGACCGGGTCAAGGTCTACCGGGTCTCGAAGAACGCATGAGAAAGCCCCCGTCGCCGTTGACGGGGGCTTTCTGCTGATTACGCGGTCGCGGCGGTCAGGTCGACCTTCGGCTCCGCGAAGTGGCACGCGGCCGTGTGGCCGGGGCTGGACTGCGGCTTGATCTCCAGCAGTGGCTCCTGGGTGGCGCAGATGTCCTCCGCCTTCCAGCAGCGGGTCCGGAACCGGCAGCCGCTCGGCGGGTCGATCGGCGAGGGTACGTCGCCGACCAGCCGGATGCGCTCCTTCGGCGGAACGCCGCGGATCGTGCCGAGGTCCGGCGCCGCCGACAGCAGCGCCTGGGTGTACGGGTGCTGCGGGGCGTTGTAGATCTGGTCCCGCGTGCCCTGCTCGACGATCTTGCCGAGGTACATCACCGCGACCTCGTCACAGAAGTGCCGGACCACGCCGAGGTCGTGCGCGATGAACACGAACGCGATGCCGAGATCGCGACGCAGGTCCTCGAGCAGGTTCATCACCTGGGCCTGGATGGACACGTCCAGCGCGGACACCGGCTCGTCGGCGATGATCACCTCGGGCTCCACCGCAAGCGCCCGGGCGATCCCGATGCGCTGCCGCTGGCCGCCGGAGAACTCGTTCGGGTAGCGGTTGTGGTGCTCCGGGTTCAGGCCGACCCGCTCCAGCAGCTCCTGGACCCGCGTGAGCTCCTGGCCCTTCTTGACCAGGTTGTGCACGCGCAGCGGAGTACTGATGATGTTGCTGACCGTCTGGCGCGGGTTCAGCGAGCTGTACGGGTCCTGGAACACGATCTGCAGCTGCCGGCGGAACGGGCGCAGGTCCCGCTCCTTCAGCTGCGCGATGTCGGTGCCCTTGAACAGGATCTGGCCGGCCGTCGGGGTCAGCAGCCGGGTGATCATCCGGCCGGTGGTCGACTTGCCGCAACCGGACTCACCGACCAGGCCCAGGCTGCCGCTCTGCTTCAGATCGAAGCTGACGCCGTCGACGGCCTGCACGACCTTCTTGGTCCGGCCGAGACCGGCCGCTTCCTTGATCGGGAAGTGCATCTTCAGGTCGCGGACCTGCAGCAACGTTTCGCTCATATCTCCTCAGTCCCCTCGTCAGCCCAGTCTCGGCGCGACCTCGGCCGCGTAGATCGAGGCCTTGTCGTGCAGGTGACAACGGGAAGTGTGGGCGCCGGCGCCGTCCACCGGCAGCAGCTCCGGCAGTTGGGTGGTGCACAGCTCGCCCTTGACCCGCTCGACGTACGGGCACCGCGCGGCGAACGAACATCCGTCCGGCAGGTTCAGCAGGCTCGGCGGCAGGCCCTTGATCGGGCGCAGCCGCTCGCTGGCGGCGGAGACGGTCGGGATCGACTCGAGCAGACCCCAGGTGTAGGGCATCCGCGGGTTCGCCAGCACGTCCGCGGCGGTGCCGTACTCGACGCAGCGGCCGGCGTACATCACCAGCACGTCGTCGGCCATCTCGGCCACCACCCCGAGGTCGTGGGTGATCAGCACGATCGCGGAGCCGAACTCCTTCTGCAGGTTGTTCAGCAGGTCCAGGATCTGCGCCTGCACGGTCACGTCCAGCGCGGTGGTCGGCTCGTCGGCGATCACCAGCTTCGGGTCGTTGATCAGGCTCATCGCGATCATCGCGCGCTGCCGCATACCGCCGGAGAACTCGTGCGGGTACTGCGCGAACCGGCGCGGCGGGTTCGGGATGCCGACCAGCTCGAGCATCTCCAGCGCCCGCTTCTTGGCGACGTCCTTGGAGACCTTGTGGTGCACCCGGTACGCCTCGACCAGCTGGTTGCCGATCGTGTACAGCGGGTGCAGCGAGGACTGCGGGTCCTGGAACACCATCGACACCGCGTCGCCGCGGATCTTCATCAGGTCGTTCTCGGACAGGCCGAGGAGCTCGTCACCGCCGAGCCGGATCGACCCGGTGATCCGGGTGCGCTTGCGGTCGTGCAGGCCCATCACGGCCATGCTCGACACCGACTTGCCGGAACCGGACTCGCCGACGATCGCCAGCGTGCGACCGAGCGGGACCGAGTAGCTCAGCCCGTTGACCGCGCTGACCAGACCGTCCGCGGTCGGGAACTTCACGCTCAGGTCCTCGACCACGAGGTACGGCGTCTCACCACTGGGGTTGATCGAGCCCTGGCGGCGCTCGCGGGTGGCGACCGACGGGCCACGCTTGGCGGCCGCGTCGGCGTCCGCCGGAGTGGCTGCACTCTCGGCCATGGTGTCCTTCCGGTCTTCGGGGGCCTGCCGGTCCTGGGGGGCCGGCCGGTCTTCAGGAGCTGGTGTGGTCACGAGAGCCTCACCCGCGGGTCGATCAGGCTGTAGCCGATGTCCACGAGCAGGTTCATCACGACGATGATCACGGAAGCGACCAGCACGGTGCCCATGATCACCGGCAGGTCATAGCTGTTCAAGCTGTCCAGCACCAGTACGCCGAGGCCGGGGAGGTCGAAGATCCGTTCGGTGAAGATCGCGCCGCCGAGACTGCCGGCGACGTCGAGACCGAAGATCGTCACGACCGGGATCAACCCGGAGCGCAGCGCGTGCTTGTAGGTGACCACCCGGTCGGACAGGCCCTTGGCCCGCGCGGTCCGGATGAAGTCTTCGCTCAGCGTCTCGACCATGGAGCCGCGTGAGTACCGCGCGTACGCGGTGCAGTTGTAGATGCCGAGCACCAGCCACGGTGTCAGCAGACCGGCGAACCATTTCGCCGGATTCTCCGAGGGTGGTGTCCATTCACCCCGTGGAAGGATCGGATAGAGCACGGTCAGGTAGAGGGCGACCATCAGGGCGACGATGTAGTACGGCACCGAACTGACCACCAGCGTGCTGGTCATCAGCGCCCGGTCGCCCAGGGTCCCGCGTCTCTTCGCCGCCATCGATCCGACGAACACACCGATCGTCAGCACCAGAACGGCGTACCCGAGCACCAGCGAGACCGTCACCGGGAACCGGGTCTTGATCATCTCGCTGACCGGACGGTCGTTCTTGAACGAGAAGCCGAGGCACGGCGCCGCGCAGTGCTGCGTCACGCCCGACGTGGTGAAGTCGCGGCCGGTGAAGATCCCGGCGGTGTACTCCGCGAACTGCTGCACCTTCGGCCGGTCGAGATGCAGGTTCTGCCTGATCTCGTTGTAGCGCTGCTGGGTGCACTGGCGCTCGCCGCAGATCGCACCGGCCGGATCGGTCGGCGCGATGAAGAACAACGCGAAGGTCGCGATCAGCGTTGCCAACACGACACTGAGCGCGCTGACCAGTCGGCGCGCCACGAAATAGAGCACGGGGTTGTCTCCTCACCGATCGATGTGGTGCCCGGACGGTGGTCCGGGCACCACATCACCGTTCATTGACTGACTACTACTTCAGAACGGACTTGGATCAGGGCTGCTTCAGGAACATCGAGGTGAACTCGGGCATACCCTGTGTCGGGTCGTTGATCGCGTGCCCGATGTTCTTACCGACCGGCGAGTTGGTCGAGCTGTAGTACAGCGGCAGGACCGGAAGGTACTTCTCGAGGATGTCCTTGTCGACGTTCTTCCACTCCTTCAGCTGCTCGTCCGGCGACTTGGCCGTGACCGCGTCGATCTCGGCGTCCAGAGCCTTGTCCTGCAGCTGACCGACGCTGTTGCCCAGGCCGATCGCGTCCGACTTGAACAGCACCGGGAACCAGCTGGTGCCGCTCGGCCAGTCGGAGCACCAACCGGTCGGGGTCTTGCCGATGTTCACCGGAGCGTTCTGGTCACCGGTGAAGGTACGGATCTTCGCCTTCGGCACGCCGATGGCGCGGACCTTGAACCCGGCCTTCTCGTACATCTGCTTGCGCAGCTGCGTGGTCTGGGTCGAGATCTTGTCGTCGATCGAGTAGTACCAGCTGAGCTCGAAGTTCGACTTGCCGATCTTGGCCAGCTCGGACTTGACCTCGGCGGCGACCGCGTCGTCCTCGGCGCCCTTACCGGTTCCGGTCAGACCCGGCAGCTCGTACTTGTCGAAGCCCGGGACGGCCGGCGGCAGGATGGTCGAGGCCGGCGGGTCGTCGGTCGGGTTCAGACCGGCAACCTTGCGCCACGCGTCGTACGGGTGTGCCTTGGCGATCAGCTTGCGGACCTCCAGCGGAATCTTCCGGGTGTCCATGGTGTACATGATCGTGCACGGCGACTGGCCCTTGACGAGCTGCGACGGGTCCTTGACCTCAGGCAGCAGGGACACGTCCAGGTTGGTGTAGTTCAGTGCGTCGGCGTCCGGACCGGAGCTGGCCAGCACCTGACGCTGGGCCTTGATCAGGTCCTGGCTGAACTTGAAGTCCCAGCCGTCGACGTACTGGTGCCGCACCGGGTCGGTGGCCGGGTCCCAGCTCGGGTTCTTCGTCAGCTTGAGCTCGGTACCCGGGGTGTACGACTGGACCTGGTACGGACCGGTCACCATCGGGTGCTGCTCGTAGTTCTTCTGGGTGTCCTTGGCCTGCGGGATCGGCGCGAACATCGGGAACGCGGCGTAGTAGGGCAGGTCGTCGAACTTCTTCGCCAGGTGGATGACCAGCGTGTGGTCGTCCGGCGTCTCGACACCCTTGTAGTCGGCGCCGCCGGCGCCGTACGGGCCCTTGTACTTGTCGCCGTCCAGGAAGAACTGCTGCTGGTACGTCGGTCCGGCGTCGTACAGGTCGTGCGCGAAGGACCGCTTGATCGCGTACGCGTAGTCCTTGGCCGTGACCGGCGTGCCGTCCTGGTACTTGATGCCCTGCTTCAGCTTGAAGGTCCAGGTCAAGCCGTCCTCGGACTTCGTGCCGAGGTCCTCGGCGAGGTCCGGAACCAGAACCGGCTTGTGGTCGGGGCCGTCCAGGCGGTACTGCGTCAGTGCCCGGTAGAACAGCTTCCCGATCTGGTTACCGTCGACGTAGTAGATGTTCGTCGAGTCGAAGGTATCCGGCGTCACGTCGCTCAGGACGGTGATCGTGCCGCCCTTCTTGGCGCCATCGACGTCAGGTGCGGGGCCCTTGGCAGTGGGGTCCGTAGCCTTGACCTGAGCGCCCCCCACACTGTTGCTGTCGCCCTTGTTGCCGCTGTTCGACGACGGGCTGCCACAGGCCACGGCGGCCAGCATGACCGTCGCCGCAACTGCGGTTATCCGTTTCCACTGCATGGTCGGGTTTCTCCTTTTCTGCCGCTGGGGCAATCGCCGAACTACCGGCGAGTCTTGGGGTCGAAGGCGTCCCGGATGGCGTCTCCGAGCAGTGCCAGGGCCAGCACCAGAGCGGTGATGCCGATGACAGGCAGCCAGAGGTACATCGGGTCGGCCTTGAACCAGTTCGTGGCGACGGCGATCGTCTGACCCCAGGAGGGGATCGGTTCGACCAGTCCGACACCGAGGAAGGAAAGTCCTGCCTCTGCGGTCACGTATGCGGGTAGTGCCAGCGAGGCCGAGATGACGATCGGGGCGACCAGGTTGGGCAGCAGCTCCTTGAACAGGACCTGCCGGGTCGGCACACCGATCGCCTTCGCGGCGAGCACGAATTCACGCTCTCGCAGCGAGAGCACCTCGCCCCGGATGATCCGGGCCAGGCCGGCCCAGCCGAAGAACGAGAGGACGAAGATCAGTACGTAGAAGCGGATCGACGCCTGCTCGTTCGGCGTCAGGTTGAACGAACCGCCGCGCATCGACTCGACGATCGGCACCAGCGCGATCGCGAACAGCAGGTACGGCAGGCTCAGCACGAAGTCGATGAACCACGAGATGACCCGGTCGACCCAGCCGCCGAGGAAGCCGGCCAGCAGGCCCATCACGACGCCGATCACGGTGCCGACGACGGTGGCCAGGAAGGCGATGATCAGCGACGGTCGCGCGCCGAACACCCAGCGGGCGAAGTTGTCGCGGCCGGTCTTCGGCTCGATACCGAACCAGTGCGAGGCGTTGACGCTGATCGTCGGGTAGCCGTACTCGTCGATCAGGTCGGTGTGGAAGGTGCTGTAGTCCTGGCCCTCGAGCTTGGCCAGCAGCGGCGCGAAGATCGCGATCAGGATGAAGAACAGCACGATCGACGCGCAGATCACCGCGACCCGGTCCTTACGGAGCCGGTCGAACGCGATCCGGCTCGGCGACTTCCCGTGCGGGGTGGCCGAGGTGCGGACCGGCTCAGCGGACGCCGGGTGGTCCTCGATCCCTACGGTCGAGTCGGGCGACCCAATACTCATTCGCACTCCGTCAGTTCAGTCGGCCGGATTTCGGTCCGCAGATCCGGCACTTATCGGTGGATAGCGTGCCGAGCCTTTGCTTAGTGGAGGGCTCTGTCAAATCCCCTTGACAGAGCCGATCCCCCACAACCGCGGGAAAGCCTGCCTGACACTGTGACACCAAACCAGCGGTGCCCGGCACCAGTGCACAAATCGTTACCGGAACGGGTACTGGAACGGAACATTTGCCCCGATTCGTCACCGTTCGCAGTCAATCCTTCGCAAAACGCGTCGGCACAGCACCGACAGTGGCCAATTTGTGCCACGATATTACAGAACGTGACCAAATTGGCCCTAGCGGACGTGGACGGTGACGAAGGGCGGTTTCACCACGTCGAAGGGTTCCTGGCGACCCCGGATGTCGACCGTCACCTGATCGCCTTCTTTCACCGTCGCGTCCAGCAGCGCCAGTGCAATGCCCTTCTTCAACGTCGGCGAGAACGTCCCGGACGTGACCTCACCAAGGGCCGTGCCGGATTCGTCGAGAACGGACATGTGCGGCCGCGGAATACCCCGGCCGACGGCACGCAGGCCGCGCAGGATCTTGGCCGGGCCTTGCTCCTTCTCGGCGCGCAGAGCCTCGTCGCCCCAGAAGCGCTCCTTCTTCCAGCCCACAGCCCACCCCGACCGCGCCTGGACCGGCGTGATGTCGGGAGAGATGTCCTGCCCGTGCAGCGGATACCCCATCTCGGTCCGCAGCGTGTCCCGCGCACCCAGGCCGGCCGGGACGATGCCGTGCGGCTTCCCGGCTTCGAGCAGTGCGTCGAACACCGCGACCGCGGCCGCGTTCGGTACGACGAGCTCGTACCCGCGCTCGCCCGTGTATCCGGTCCGGCAGACGACCACCGGCGTACCGCCGAAGTCTGCTGTCGCGAAAGCCATGTAGTCGTGTCCGGTGGGGAGACCGATCGCGGCCACCACCTCGTCGCTGTTCGCGCCCTGCACCGCGAGGATCGCGTAGTCGTCGTGGACGTTGGTCACCTCGATGCCGTCGGGCGCATCCGCCTGCAGCAGCCGGACCACCTCGGCGGTGTTGGCCGCGTTCGGGATCAGGAACACGTCGTCGTCGCCGTGCAGGTAGGCGATCAGGTCGTCGACCACTCCCCCGCGCTCGTTGCAACACAACGTGTACTGCGCCTGGCCCGGCGCGATCTTGCCCAGGTCGTTGGTCAGGCACGAGTTCACGTACGCCGCCGCGCCCGGACCCTTGACGGTCGCCTTGCCCAGATGGCTCACGTCGAAGACGCCGACCGACGTACGGACGGCAGTGTGTTCGGCGACGACACCGGAGTACTCCAGCGGCATCTCCCAGCCGCCGAACTCGGCGAACTTGGCGCCGAGCGCGACGTGGCGCTCGTGCAACGGGGACTTCTTCAACACAGGCGACTCGGTCATGGAGGGGAAACTACCCGACGCGTAGCATGCTCAGGCAGCATGCACGTACCGTCACGGCCGGCCGTCTGCCCGCCGGTCAAGGAGGACTGAGGATTTCGTGACCACCATCACCCTGAGCAAGTCAGATGCCGCCGGCGTCAAGACCGACGCCGTAGTCATCGGCGTGGTCAAACTCGGCGGCGGCGTCACCCTGCCGGCCGGCACCGAGTCGCTGAACGCCGCGTACGGCGGGAAGCTGGTGGAGGTGCTGTCCGGTCTCGGCGCCACCGGCAAGGCCGGCGAGGTGACGAAGGTGCCCGGGCCCAAGCCGGGCAAGTCGGCGACGCTGATCGCGGTCGGCCTCGGTGCAGCACCCGACGGCTCGTTGAAGACCGAGGACCTGCGCACCGCCGCCGGCACCGGCGTGCGGGCCGTCAAGATCTCGCACTCCGTCGCGTTCGCCCTGCCGACGCCCGACGCCGACTGCGTCCGCGCGGTGGCCGAAGGCGCGTTGATGGGCCGGTACGCGTTCACGGCATACAAGTCCTCGGACAGCAGCGAGGCGCCCGGCAATCTGACCGTGCTCACCGACCTGGCCCGCAACAAGGACGCCAAGGCCGCGCTCGAGCGCGCCGAGGTGACCGCCGACTCCGTCGCGCAGGTGCGGGACTGGGTGAACACCCCGCCGTCGGACCTGCACCCGGTCGAGTTCGCCGCCGACGCGGTCAAGCTCGGCAAGGAGTACGGCGTCAAGGTCGAGGTGCTCGACGAGAAGGCGCTCGCCAAGGGCGGGTACGGCGGCATCCTCGGTGTCGGCCAGGGCTCGACCAACCCGCCGCGGCTGGTCCGGCTGACCTACACGCCGAAGAAGCCGGTCACCCATCTGGCCTTCGTCGGCAAGGGAATCACGTTCGACTCGGGCGGCCTGTCGCTGAAGACGTCGACCGGCATGGTCAGCATGAAGTCCGACATGGCCGGCGCGGCTGCGGTGATCGGCGCGACCTTCGCGATCGCCCGCCTCGGTCTGCCGGTGCAGGTGACGACGTACGCCGCGATGGCCGAGAACATGCCGTCCGGCTCGGCGGCGCGCCCGTCCGACGTCCTGACCATGTACGGCGGCAAGACCGTCGAGGTGCTGAACACCGACGCCGAGGGCCGGCTGGTGCTGGGCGACGCGCTGGTCCGGGCGTCCGAGGACCAGCCCGACCTGATCGTCGACGTGGCCACCCTGACCGGCGCCTGTGTCGTTGCCCTGGGCACCAAGGTGGCCGGCGCGTTCGCGAACACCGACACCGCCCGGGACCGGGTCGTCGACGCCGCGATCTCGGCCGGTGAGTCGATGTGGCCGCTCCCGATCCCGGCCGAGATGCTGGACAAGCTCAAGTCGCACTCCAAGGTCGCGGACCTGGCCAACATCACCGGCGAGCCCTGGGGCGGCGCGCTGGCGGCGGCCGCGTTCCTCGGCGATTTCGTTGCCGATGGCATCGACTGGGTGCACCTGGACGTGGCCGGGCCGGCCTTCAACGACGGCGGCGCGTCGGGCTACATCCCGAACGGCGGCACCGGGTACGCGGTCCGCACCCTGCTCGAACTCGCCGCCTCAGCGAGCTGAGTAACGAATCTCCAGCATGGTGCAGCCGGTCTCCGTCACGTACGGACCGTGCGGCATCCCCGGCGGCCGGCAGGCGTAGTCGCCGGGGCGGAACGTCTGCTCGAGGGTGAGATCGGTCAGCTCACCCTCGAGCAGGTAGACCTCTTCGACGTACTCGTGCCGGATCACGTCGGCGCCTGACGTCGTACCTGGCGCCCAGCGGGCGAGTCTCGTGAGGGTGCCGTCGCTGTCGGCACTCAGCACCTTCTCGGCGATGCCGCCACCGGCGTCCGTCCAATCCAGACTGCCGGTCGCGAAGAACTCCTTCTGCTCTTTCACATCAATCAGCCCTGCATGAGGATCGAGCCGGTGGTGCCGAGGTGGCTGAGGATCGCCCGCTCCGCCGCGCCCGGGTCTCCGGCGGCCAGACCGTCGACGATGGCCTGGTGCTCGGCGAGAACATCCTGGCGACGGGTGGCGCTGCGCTGCAGGGCGACGACCCCGAGCAGCACGTGCTTGGCGCGCAGGTTCTCGTACAGCCTGCCGAGGACCGAGTTGCCACCGGCCGCGACCAGGAGGGCGTGGAACTGGCTGTCCAGTTCGATGAACGCCTTCGCGTCGCCCTGCTCGACGATCGCCCGCTGCTGCGTGAGGATGCCGGCCATCGCTTCGACCGGGGCCTCGCCCGCCGCGAGCGAGGTGGTGGCGGCCCAGCACTCGATCACGCCGCGGGCCTGCATCAGCTCGGCGATCTCGCGGCCGGGCAACGGCGCGACGAACGCGCCGCGATGCGGCACCAACTGCACCAGGTCCTCGGCAGCGAGCATCAGCAGCGCCTCGCGGACCGGCGTCCGGGAGATGCCGACTTCGGTCGCGACGACCTGTTCGTTGATGAACGTCCCCGAGACGGCCGGATCGCTCAGCACGGTCCCCCGCAGGTACTGATAGGCACGGTCACGGCCGGAGTCCCCACTCAATTGCATACTCAATGTATACAGCTCCGGAGATTCCGATGACAGCACTCGTCAGATGCTGTTGCGCCCGGCAACGAGCTGCTGATGTTCCGGTGGCGGGACATCAGGATCGGGTGCCGATCGTTCAGGCGAGGCCGTTCTTCTTCATCCGGGCGTTGTACTCGCGCATGCGGGGCGGATACCCGACCACGGCCGCGTCGTACGACGGGATGCCGAGCTTGTTGGCGAAGTTGTGCGCCCACTGCACCGACGGGACCCGGCGGCGGGTCCACTCACCGTCGATGGCGACCAGGAGCAGGGTGTACTCGGTGACCGCGGTGCGCGGTTCGACGAACCCTTCGACTCCTTGGCGGGTCTGCGCGAACTCCCTCAGGTGCGCCTGGTCCGGAGTGTCCGCCCGGCGCATCGTTCCGGCTTTCTGCCGGCGACCGAACCACTTCATGAGGCAAGTGTCCACTATGTGTGCAAGTCGTGGCCGAAATCCTGGATAACGGTTGCGGGTAGTAGCGATCTCCCCGGCACGGGACGGCCCCGGCGTGGATCGGGGCCGAATCGGTGACAAGATTGCGCCGGGCCGGAACCGCGATCCGGGTCCGCCTGCCCTTGGACCAGACCCACGGAGGAACCTGTGACTGACAGTGCTACGTACGATCTCGTGATTCTCGGGGGCGGCAGCGGGGGCTACGCCGCCGCACTGCGCGCCGCGACGCTCGGCCTGTCCGTAGCGCTGGTGGAGAAGGACAAGGTCGGCGGGACCTGTCTGCATCGTGGGTGCATCCCGACCAAGGCGCTGCTGCACGCAGCGGAGGTCGCCGACTCGGCCCGCGAGGGCGAGCAGTTCGGGGTCCGGACGACGCTCGAGGGTGTCGACATGGGCGGCGTGAACAAGTACAAGGACGGCGTGGTCGACCGCCTGTTCAAGGGCCTGCAGGGCCAGTTGAAGGCGCGCGGGATCAAGGTCGTCGAGGGCGAGGGGCGGCTCACCTCCCCCACCACGGTCCAGGTCGGCGACACGACGTACACCGGCCGCAACGTGATCCTTGCCTCCGGCTCCTACTCTCGTTCGCTGCCCGGTCTCGAGCTCGACGGCCACCGGGTGATCGCGAGCGAGCACGCGCTGACGCTCGACCGGGTCCCGGAGTCTGCCGTGATTCTCGGCGGCGGCGTGATCGGGGTCGAGTTCGCATCTGCGTGGACCTCGTTCGGCACTCGTGTGACGATCGTCGAGGCACTGCCTCGGCTGGTCCCGTCCGAGGACGCGGACTGCTCGAAGACCCTCGAGCGGGCGTTCCGGAAGCGGAAGATCGCCTTCAAGACCGGTACGCCGTTCGAGTCCGTCGAGGTCTTCGATGGTGGCGTCCGTGTCACCGTCGCCGGTGGTGAGGTGATCGAGGCCGAAGTACTGCTCGTCGCCGTCGGCCGCGGACCGAACACCACGGGCCTCGGCTATGAAGAGGTCGGGGTCGCGCTCCACCGCGGGTTCGTGACCGTCGACGCGACGCTGCAGACGAGCGTGCCGGGCGTGTACGCGGTCGGCGACATCGTGCCGGGGCTGCAGCTCGCGCACCGCGGGTTCCAGCAGGGCATCTTCGTCGCCGAGCACATCGCCGGCCTCGCGCCGACGCCGATCGACGAGTCCGGGATCCCGCGGGTGACCTACTCCGAGCCGGAGGTCGCCTCGGTCGGGCTGACCGAGGAGCAGGCGCGCGCTCGCTACGGCGAGGTGGAGATCCTGAACTACAACCTCGGCGGTAACGGCAAGTCGCAGATCCTCAAGACGGCCGGCTTCGTGAAGCTGGTCCGCGCCCGCGACGGCGCGGTCGTCGGACTGCACATGGTCGGTTCGCGCGTCGGCGAGCTGATCGGCGAAGCTCAGTTGATCTACAACTGGGAGGCGTACCCGGCCGACGTCGCGCCGCTGATCCACGCCCACCCGACCCAGAACGAGGCCCTCGGCGAAGCGCACCTGGCGCTCGCGGGGAAACCTTTGCACTTCCATGACTGAGGTTTCCGGACCGGTTTCTGGAACACCCCAGTAGGTTTGAGCCGTGTGGGGCGTGCGAGGCCCGTAACCCGGATCTCGCCCGCTCCGGCGGCACCGTAGGCTGACACTCGACCGATCAGACGAAGGAGCAACGACCGTCATGCCGACCTCTGTATCCCTGCCGGCCCTCGGGGAGAGCGTCACCGAAGGAACCGTCACCCGCTGGCTCAAGCAGGTCGGCGACACGGTTGCCGTCGACGAGCCCCTGCTGGAGGTCTCGACCGACAAGGTCGACACCGAGATCCCGTCGCCGGTGGCCGGCACCTTGCTCGAGATCAAGGCCGCCGAGGACGAGACCGTCGAGGTCGGCGCCGAACTCGCCGTCATCGGCGATGCGGGCGAAGCCTCCGCCAGCCCTGCCGCGCCCGCAGAGCAGCCCGCCGCGGAGGAGCCTGCCCCCGCTGAGGAGCCGGCCGCTGCGGATGCCCCGACCGCGCCCGCTGAGCAGCAGGCGGCCCCAGCTGAGGCTCCCGCCGCTCCGGCTCCGGCCGCAGCTGAGGCCGCCCCGGCGCAGTCGGACAGCTCCGGTGGTGCAGCTTCCGGTACGTCGGTCACCCTGCCGGCGCTCGGCGAAAGCGTCACCGAAGGTACGGTCACCCGCTGGCTCAAGCAGGTCGGTGACGACGTCGCCGTCGACGAGCCGCTGCTCGAGGTCTCCACCGACAAGGTCGACACCGAGATCCCGTCACCGGTCGCCGGCAAGCTCCTGGAGATCAAGGTCGCCGAGGACGAGACCGTTGAGGTCGGTGCGGAGCTGGCCATCGTCGGCTCCGGTTCCGCCGCCGCCCCAGCTGCAGCCCCGGCGGCCCCGGCCCCGGCTGCTGAGGCGCCGGCTCCCGCGGCCGCACCTGCTCCCGCGGCTGCTCCGGCTCCCGCGGCTGCTCCGGCTCCCGCACCGCAGGCGGCTCCTGTTCCGGCTGCCGCCGCTCCGGCCCCGCAGGCTGCCCCCGCCGCTCAGGTTCCGGCTGCACAGGCTCCGGCGGCACAGGCCCCGGCCGCGCAGGCTCCGGCGGCTCAGGCTGCGCCGGCGCCCGCAGCTGCTCCGGCCGCTTCCGCCGTACCGGCAACCACAGCTGCGCCGTCTCCGAACGGTGCCGCGACCGACGGCCCGAACTACGTCACTCCCCTGGTCCGCAAGCTCGCCGCGGAGCACCAGGTCGACCTCAACGCCGTACAAGGCACGGGTGTCGGTGGCCGGATCCGCAAGCAGGACGTGATCGCCGCCGCCGAGGCGAAGAAGGCCGCCGCTGCCGCCCCGGCGGCTCCGGCACAGGCTCCCGCGGCCGCCGCGCCTGCGCAGGCTGCGGTGGTCAGCCCGCTGCGTGGCACGACCGAGAAGATGAGCCGGATCCGCAAGGCGATCGCGGCCCACATGGTCAACTCGCTGAAGGTCTCGGCGCAGCTGACCACCGTGGTCGAGGTCGACGTCACCGAGATCGCCAAGCTGCGCAACGCGAAGAAGGCGGAGTTCGAGGCCCGCGAGGGCACCAAGCTGTCGTTCCTGCCGTTCTTCGCCCTTGCAGCGGTCGACGCACTGAAGCAGTACCCGAAGCTGAACGCGTCGATCGACGAGGAGAAGGGCGAGATCACCTACCACGCCGCCGAGCACCTGGGCATCGCGGTGGATGTGGAGCGCGGCCTGATGGTCCCGGTCGTGCACAACGCCGGCGACCTGAACATCGCCGGCCTGGCGAAGAAGATCGCCGACCTCGCCGACCGTACCCGGAACAACAAGGTGCTGCCGGACGAGATGGCGGGCGGCACGTTCACCATCACCAACACCGGCAGCCGGGGCGCGCTGTTCGACACCCCGATCCTGAACCAGCCGCAGGTCGGCATGCTCGGGACCGGCGCGGTCGTGAAGCGTCCGGTTGTCATCACCCACCCGGAGCTCGGCGAGACGATCGCGATCCGGCAGATGGTGTACCTGGCGCTGACCTACGACCACCGCCTGGTCGACGGCGCCGACGCGGCCCGCTACCTGACCGCGGTCAAGAAGCGCCTCGAAGAGGCCCAGTTCGACGTCTGAGCCGATCGGACACCGGCGCCGGCGTTTGTCTCCCCGGAGACAGGCGCCGGCGCCTTCGTCTTCAGGCTGGTGAATCCGACAAGGAGCAGAGCGGATGAAGTACGTGCTGGCCGGAGCGTCCGGCTTCCTCGGCAAGGCCCTCACCCGCGACTTGGTTGCCGACGGCCACCAAGTCCTCCGGCTGGTACGCCGTACCCCGTCGACCCCGGACGAGATCCGCTGGGACCCGGCCCACGGTCAAGTCGACCCGGCGACCCTCGGCGATCCCGATGTCCTGGTCAACCTCGCCGGCGCGAACATCGGCCGCCCGTGGACCCCGACGTACCGCAACACGATCCGCGAGAGCCGCGTCAGTACGACGTCAACCCTGGCCACCGTGGCGGCGCGCCTCGACCGGCGGCCGGTGGTGATCACGCAGAGCGGGGTCGGCGGCTACGGCATGGACCTCGGCGATCGCATCCTCACCGAGGACTCCGAACTCGGCGACGGGTTCCTCTCCGACATCGTACGCCTCTGGGAAGGTGCGCTCGAGCCGGCCAGTGCTGCAGGCAGCCGGGTAGCCGCGCTCCGCACCGGCGTCGTACTCGACCGCAAGGCACCCGCGTTCCAGCTCCTCTCCCTCCCGTTTCGGCTCGGTCTCGGCGGTCGCCTCGGCCCAGGCACGCAGTATTTCCCCGTCGTCTCGCTCACCGACTGGCTTCGAGCCGTCCGCTTCGTCGCCGAGAACGAGACTCTGGAGGGCCCGGTCAACATCGTGCTGCCAACCCCAGCTATGAACACCGAATTCACCGAGGCGCTCGCGACCGCACTCAATCGGCCGGCGTTCGTCCCGGTCCCGGGCTTCCTGATGAAGGCCGCGCTGGGCGAGTTCGCCTGGGAACTCATCGGCAGCAAACGAGCCCTACCAACCCGCCTCCAATCCGCCGGCTTCACCTTCCACCACCCCACCACCGCCACAGCCCTCTCCGCCGCCCTCGCCTAAAGGGATCTACGCCGACGGCCGGCTCGACCAGATGAAGTTCGACCTCCGGCTCGAGAAGGCCCTGAAATCCCGGCCCCGGGCCGAGCACCCCCGACTGACGTCGCGCTCCACTCGAGCTGCCGGTCGGCGAGGTCATCTCCACCAACTCACACCACCCAGTCGCCCAGTCGGCCTGCTCAGCGTCCTCAGCGTCCCTCAGGTTCCCGGCGTCCCCGGCGTCCCCGGCTGCTCCGGCTGCTCCGGCTGCTCGATCTAGACGGTATGACGTGACGCCGTCGTGGTGGCGGGGTTGCGGGCCGGGGCCTCACTCACAAGATTCGTGGGTTACCGAGTAGGGGCTGCCTGCTCGGCCTATCCGACATTTGTGGGAGGCCCCGGTGTTTATCGAGCGTACGAGTGTTGGGCTGGATGTGCACGCGCGGTCGGTGGTTGCGGCGGCGATTGATGGTGTGACTGGTGAGCTTGTTCAGACCAGGCTGACGCCGTCGCACGAGGACATCCGGTCGTGGCTGGGTCGGTTGGAAGGTCCGGTGGCGGTGGCGTATGAGGCCGGTCCGACCGGGTTCGGGCTGGCGAGATCGTTGGCCGCGGCGGGGGTTCGGTGTGAAGTGGTAGCGCCGAGCAAGTTGCAGCGCCCGGCTGGTGACCGGGTCAAGACCGACGCGAAGGACGCGGTGCACCTGGCCCGGTTGTTGCGGCTGGACGAGTACGTCGCGGTCTCGATCCCGACCGTCGAACAAGAGACCGCCCGGGACCTGGTCCGAGCCCGCGAAGATGCCCGCGGTGACCTGATGCGGGCCCGGCACCGATTGTCGAAACTCCTGCTGCGCCAAGGCATCGTCTACTCCGGCGGGCAGGCATGGACCGGAGCCCACGACGCATGGCTGCGCCAGATCGGCCGACAACGGCTCGACTCACCTGTGCTGCAGACGACGTTCGAGTCCGACTACGACGCCGTACTGACCGTCCAGGCCCGCCGCGACCGGCTCGACACCGCCATTACCCAGCTCGCCGCGACGTCGGAGTTCACCCCGCTCCTGCGGCGGCTGGGGTGTCTGCGTGGGATCGGCACCCTGACCGGGTTCGCGCTGGCCGTCGAGATCGGTGACTGGCACCGGTTCACCGGCAACACCATCGGCGCGTTCGTCGGTCTCGTCCCCTCGGAGTACTCCTCCGGCCAGTCCCGGGTCCAAGGACCGATCACCAAGACCGGCAACACCCACGTCCGCCGACTCCTGATCGAGGCCGCCTGGCACCACCGCGCCCGCTACGTCGCCGGCAAGACCATGCGCGACCGCTGGGAGCTTGCCTCCCCGGCCGCTCGTGCTCGCGGTGACGCCGGCAACCGCCGCCTGCACGCCCGCTGGAACGTCTTCCAGGACCGCCACAAACGGCACGTGATCGCCAACGTCGCGATCGCCCGCGAGCTGGCCGGCTGGTGCTGGTCCCTGGCCGTGCTCGAGGAATAACCCCGCCCACAAGCCGGCTTCGTCGACCAGCGTGGTGGAAGCAGCGCGTGGAGCGACCCGCGAAACGACTATGAGCAGCCCGAACCAACCAGGCGACGCTCGACTCTAGACACGCGGCCAGCTCCTGCCGAACACCCCGTCCTGCGGTAACCAATCCGCGCATATCAGTCTGACCGCGCGTCGCCAACGACACGCTCACCACCAACCGGCCGACAAAGCCAGAGGCGCCCGCCCACACCACGGACGGGCGCCTCACCCTGCCCATTGACAGAAAGCCGCTACATATCAGTCGGACAGCCCGCTCGATCCGGTCGGCTAGGTCCTGGCTTAGCCCGGCCAGTTCAGCTTGCTCGCCCCTTCGACATGCCTGACCCTTCCGGGCAGGCCTTGCAGTCTGCTCGCCGGTCGGGCTGGTCGGTTCGGGCCAGGTGCACCGTCCGTCGACCTCCTCGAGGCGCGCGAGTCGTTCGACTAGCTCGGTTGGCTTGGTCAGCCGGTCAGCCGGTCAGCCGCGCGAGCAGGATCGCCGTGGCGGCCAATCGGGCGGCTCAGGCTCTGGTGATCGAGGAGATACGCCAAGCCGGGGTACTTGGGCTGGTGGACAAGGTGATCAGCCTGGTCATGGGAGTCCCAGGCGGAAATGGGGTCCTCGTACCGGTCCGGTCGACCGCCTGACCTGCAGCTAGGTAGTCGATCGTCTTGAGGGTGACTGTGGTTGGTGTACGACCGGCGACGGCAGCGCTGTCGATCTGCACCCGGAGGCCTTCGACCCGTAGCTGTTGCTGGCGATAGCTCGACAGAAGCGAGCGATCGGCCCGCCAGGGCGAGCTGCCCGGGACATAAATCCGATCAAGCGCCTCCAAGTCGAGAGTCCAGAATGCCTTGGCACGTTGGGCATCGAGCGCTCGAAGCGTCCTCGTCCACATCACCGCATCGGCGCCCTCCGAATTCGCCGGCTCGGGTCCTCCGGTCGGCCTCACAGGTCGGGTCGCCTCCGGCAAGCTCTTGGTTTGCGCAGGAGTAGTCGGCCGCGCATAGGAGCTTGGTTGCGTAGAAGTAGTCGGTCGCCCGGGACTAGACGGCCGCGCAGGAATCGTCGATTGCTCAACGGTCGTGGATTGCGGGCCTGTCGACTGCGTGCGAGTGGGCTGCGACCGCGTCGACGTCGGCTGCGCGGATTGCGGGCCCGTGAGAGTTGGCTGCGGGAGCCCATGCGTTGGCTGCGAGTACGCAGGGTCTGCTCGAGCGGTCTCCGGCGCGTCCAGGATCCGGATCGTGGCTACACCGATGGCGAGCACGACAACGGCGCCCAGGCCAGCCGCGGCGAGCGCGCCATACGTCGAATGCGAGAGCCACGGGAAGGGCGAGAGACGTAGGAGGCGCAGAAAGCCTCGGTGCGAGGGGTGCGGGAGGCTCGGCAGGTGCGGGAGGCGCCGGAGTACGTGACCGCGACCGGTCTGCGTGCGTCGGCGACGGCTGCGCTTCGAACCACCAGTGGCGGGCGTGGCCTGTTCGGGGCGATCAGGCGGCGTGGGCGGCGCTGTAGGCGGCTTCGGCGGAGGCGAGGGAAGCGGCCCGCGCGAGAGGGCAATCGGATCATCATCGCCTGGGGTCTCATCCGAGGAGGTCGGCCGCGGCTCGCTGAGAAGCGCAGACAAGTCCGTCTCTCCGGACACGGCAAGACGGACTACGGCTGGATCATCTGGCCCGCCAACAGGCGCCACACCCAGACTGCCAACCTGACCCGCAACCGGTGCAGTCGAATCGCCAGCCTTTGCAGCAGGCATCGCAGCCCGTTCGCCGGTCCGACCCGCGGTCGCGGTACTCGAATCGTGAGCCCCAGGCGCGGACAACCCGGCCGGATCAGCTGAACCCAGAGCTGGCGACGCGGGTGGAACAGTAGGTGACGCCGGTGGGCCATCCGAACCGACTGCCAGCGACGTTGGCCCGGCGGCAGGTTTCACCGACGAGACGGAAGGCAACGCAGTCTGACCAGCCGGATCGGCAGCCACCGATCCGGGCAGGGCGACTGGCGACACCGGCGAGACGGCTGGCGAGGCGGGCGTGACGGTGGGCATCGCGGTCGGATCGGCTGGACCGGTGGCTGCCGGGGTCGCCGCGACGGTTGGCCCGGCGGATGGCGGGGCTGGCGGGGTGGTTGGTGTTGCCGATGGGATCGCGGGTTTCGTGGGCGGGATGGCGGGCGTCGTGGGCGGGATGGTTGGGGTTGCGGAGCCTAGGTCAATGGGGATGGGGGCGGCTAGGGATAGCAGGCGGCGGGGTAGGGCGTGGGGTGGGGTCTTGGTGAAGAGGTCTGTGGTGAAGACGTTTGGATCTGCGCCTGCGTGGTGGGAGAGCTTGGCGAGGGCGTGTAGGTCTGCGATTGGTGGGCCGGGGTGGATGGTGGCGTCTGCGAGGACCGGGCGGCCGTCGGCGTCGAGCAGGACGTTGTTGGGCGTGATCGCGCCGTGGGTGAGGCGGGAACGGTGCAGGTAGTCCACGGCCTCGGCCAGGGGAACGAGGAGGGTGACGAGCTCGCCGCGAGTCAGCGGGCCGCGGCGGGCTAGGAGTCTGGCGAGACTTCCGGCGACGATGTACTGACTGATCACGAGCAACTCGGTCTCGGTCTCGGTCTCGCGGACGTCGATCAGCCGGGTGAGGTGCGGATGGCGTACGCGGCTCAGCATGCTCAGGTCTTCTCGGAGCCTCCGGGGGTCGGGAACTGCGTGGATCGGGATCCGTTTGAGCACGGCGTTGCGGCCTGACCCGCGGTCCCGCACCTGCCAGGTCGTACCGGCCGATCCGGACCCGAGCTGCCGGCGCAGGCTGTAACCGGTGAGGTCTGCAAGGTCCATGCCCAAGAGGATGCACCGATCGCGATGCTCGCCGTCGAAGTTATCCACAGGCGGGCGTGCTCATTGGGCGCGCGCTCAGACGTCGTACGTCGAGCTGCCGGAGGCGCCTTGTGTGGTGGTCCCGAAGCGCCCTCCTGCGATGGTCCCGAAGCGCCTCCTGCGATGCTCCGTAAGAGGCGTTCCTGTGGTGGTGTGGGGTCGCCGGGATTGGTTGTGCTTGCGGATCAGAACGGGGCGGGATCCGTTGCAGGGTGAGCTGACAGGTGTCTGTCGGTTGCGGGGTTGGCTACGGGGCCGCGCGCTGGAGGGACAGTTGTGTAGCGGTGGCCGGTGGGGGCGGTGAGGGTGATCGAGCCGTCGGGGTGGTTGGTGGTGGTCCAGCCCCATTCGGGTGTGTCTTTGATGACGTGGTGGTACTCGCAGTACGGCGCCAGACCGGACAGGCTGGTGCGGCCCGAGCGGGCGAACGGGGTGCCGTGGTCGCGGTCGCATTCGCGGGCAGTCCGATTGCAACCCGGCCAGGCGCACGTCGGGTGGCGGGCGAGGAGGGTTTCGCTGACGAGGGCTCCGGGGTCGTGGCGGTGGGTGGATGCTTCGAGTACGGCGCCATTCATCGGGTCGGTGAGGAGTCTTCGCCAGGTGCCGTCGGCGGCGATCCGGCGGGCCATCTCGGCAGGGATGGGACCGTAGCCGGTGAGTTCGCAGGGGTTGTCATCCACGCCGAGCAGGGTGGTGGCTGGGATGAGTACTTCGATGTGTGGGCGGCGGCGGTGCTGGTCAGGGAGACGGCGGCCGAGCCAGTCGATCCCGTTGCGCAGTAGTTGTTCGAACAGGTCTGCCACGACGTCAGCCCGGCGCTGTTGCGCGTTCCGCTCGTCGTGCGACCGACCTTGAATGTCCAGACCGGCGTCGGCATCCGGTCCCGCGGTCGACGCTGTCGCATCGGTGGACGCGGTCAGGTCGGTCGACGCGGTCAGGTCGCTGGATGCGGTCAGGTCGGTCGACGCGGCTGGGTCGCTGGATGCGGTCAGGTCGGTCGACGCGGCTGGGTCGGTGGATGGGGTCGATGAGACCGCACGTGACATCGAGGGCGAGAGCGACGAGTTGACCAGCGCGGAGGTGCTGGCCGGTGGGATTGGTGTGGTCGTGGGGGTCGGCGTGGATGGTGCGGTGCCGGCGGTCGGCGTGGGTGGCGGGGTGGTCGAGGTGGGTGCGGTTGGCGGGGTGTTGGTTGGGGTGGGGCGTTTGGCGAGGGTGGCTAGGGCTTGGATGGCGACCCACGTTTGCTGGATCTTGTCTGCGGTGTGGACGACCCAGAGGCCGGCCATGCCGTCGGGCAAGGGCACGATTTTGCAGGTGCGTTCCTGGACGGCGTCGCGGTGGCGGGCCGCCTCGGTGGCGGCCGCGTGTTTGGCGACCTGGGTACGCAGGGATCTGCGTAGGTTGGCGTGGGTTTGGGAGGGGGCGCGGCGCAGGACGTGGGCTTCGACCGCTTGGGCGGCTGAGTCGGACAGGGAGCGGGTGGCTTCGGAGATCGAGAGCGCCTTGGACCAGGTGAGTGCGCCGGTTTTCAAGGCGGTGTGGGTTGCGGTCAACGGGCCGGTCAAGTGGAGCGCCGTGTCGATGTGGCGGCCGGCGGTGTCTGTGGCGAGGTGCAGGGCGGCGGCGATCTCGGCGGCCCAGGAGCGTTCGGGGTCGATCGGACGGCCGGAGTTGTCGAGCTGGCGCGGGCGTGGCTGGTCAGCATGTTGGGCTCGGCGCTGACGGACGAAGGATGCGATGGCGGAGGCCTTGATCGCTTCGGCCCACGATGCCATCCGGGTGGCGGCCTTCATCAGTTCGATCAGGGCGATCGGTGATTCGTGCTGGGGCCGCACGGGTTCCAGCGCGGCGGCCAGGGCTGCGCCTGGAGGTAGGAACACCCAGTCCGGGGCCTTGAGGCGTAGTAGGGCGCGCTCTGCTTCGTCCTGGTCGACTCCGGCCCAGAGCTCCCATTCGAGGGCGTCGACGGCTGACATCGGAGGGAGATCGTCGTACAGATCCTCCTCGGACAGTAGCGCCGGGGCACGCGGGTCATCGGGATCTGGCAGATCGTCGGGCGGAGCGAGCACGCCGGCGGCTTCCATTGCTGCTAGATCGGCCGCCAGTTCCGCGTTGAATCGGCGCGCCAGCTGAGCGTTGAAGTGCACTGGTCGATCGTGGTCGAAGTACGCCGGCCACTCGGTCGACGGCATGGGCGAACACTCGGATGGTTGGGGTGGCACCTGCGTGATCGCCATACCCAGCATTAGAACATATGTTCGTTTAAGCTCAAAACCTGGAATGGGGTCGCGCCGCCTGGGGTCGATCGCCGGCGGGCGCCGTGACCGGGATGTCGCGAACGAAGGTGCGTAGGGCTTCGAATGCCTTCTGCGGTGCTTGGCGGAACACTCCGTGACCCACGCCCGCCAAGACCTCAACTTGGGCGGTGGTGCTGGTCAGTATCGCCGCCAGTCGGCTGGCCGCGGTTGCCGGCGATACTGGATCGTCCTCGCCAGCCAGGATCAGCGTGGGGCAGGTAATGGCGGTCGCGAGAGCTGTGGTCACGTCCGCAGGCCCGCATCCGCCCGCCCGGAAATGCGCTTGAACCTCGTCGTTGATCAGGGCCCGTGCTCTGCGCGAGGCCATGTCGCCGTCGGAGGCGCCTGCATATAGCGGCAACCCATGATCTGCCCACGCCTTGGCCGCCGCAGGGCTGGTGTCTCCGCCCAGGTACCTGGCGGCAGCATCCCGGGCGACTTGCCCTCCGCGGCGCTCGAACACTTCGAGGCTCTCGTCGAGAGAGGTGGGCGCGCCGAGAGTGCTTTCCAGGACCAGCCCCGCGACCAGGTCCGGATGCCGAGCTGCACACTCGATCGCTACCCTGCCGCCACTCGAGGAACCCACGAGCACCGGGGCACGGATATCGAGGACGTCGCAGAACGCGGCGACATCGTCGGCCCAGCGCGTCCACGTCCACATCTCCGGCTCGCTGCGGTCGGAGCGGCCAGAACCACGCTGATCGAGGTAGATCACCTGAGCGACATCGGCGAGGACTGAGAACTCTGGCTTGAACAGGCTGTGATCCGCACCTGGTCCCCCGTGCAGGAGGAGAAGAGTCGGCCGCGACAGCATCTCGTCCCCTCGAGCAGTCAAGCCGCAGCCTTCGACATCGAAGTAGAGGGACACATCGTCGACAGCCACTCGCATCCCCGCAGTATGACCGGACAACATGGCAGGGATTGTCGGATCCGGAACGTAGTGTTCGTCGAACTGGTGGATGGCGGCCGGTCGAGGGCGCCACAGGGCAAGACGAGGAGTCACGCGATGACGCGTCCGCCGTGCCTACGTCATACGAATCCGTCGCGCTCAGTTCGGGAGGCGGTGTGAAGCTTCTTCTCACCTCCGGAGGCGTTACGAACGAGAGCATCCGCGATGCGCTCGTCGAGCTGCTGGGCAAGCCGATCTCCGAGTCCCATGCGCTCTGCATTCCGACGGCGCAGTGGGGCCACCCGATGCTCGGGCCTACCACGGTGCGAAGGTCCGTAGCCGCCGAGCCTCCGTTTCACCGGATGACCAGCCTCGGCTGGGCGACCTTGGGCGTCCTGGAGCTCACCGCCCTGCCCAGCATCGGCGAGGACCGGTGGGTGCCGTGGGTCCGAGAGGCCGACGTGCTGCTGGTGGACGGCGGCGACACGACGTATCTGTGCCACTGGATCCGGGAGTCGGGGCTGGCGCGGGTCATGCCGTCACTGTCCGAGACGGTCTGGGTTGGGATAAGCGCCGGCAGCATGGTGATGACACCGCGGATCGGCGACGACTTCGTCAAGTGGCCTTCCGCGCCGAACGACCGCACACTCGGGATCGTCGACTTCTCGATCTACCCGCACCTGGACCACGAGCAGATGCCGCAGAACACCATGGCCGACGCGGAGAGGTGGGCCGCCGACATCGCAGGTCCGGCGTACGCCATCGACGACCAGACCGCCATCAAGGTGACCGACGGCACCGTCGAGATCATCTCCGAAGGGCACTGGAAGGCTTTCGGAGCTTAAGAGAGCTCAAGTGGAGGGGCTCGGCGAGGGCTGGTTGAGCGGCGCTTACACTCGAAGGGTGAGGGCTATCGAGTATGTGGAAGCGGGCTTCGGGGCCGACGCCGTGGAGTACGAGGCTGCGTGGGCGGAGCAGCGGCGGCTGCATGCGGAGGTTGCCGAGGGCATCGGGTCGGACACGGTGATCCTGCTCGAGCATCCGCCGGTGTACACGGCCGGCAAGCGCACCGAGCCGCAGGAGCGGCCGTTCGACGGTACGCCGGTGGTCGATGTCGACCGCGGCGGGAAGATCACATGGCACGGACCGGGGCAACTGGTGGGGTACCCGATCGTGAAGCTGGCCTCACATGTCTACGTCGTGGACTACGTGCGGCGGCTCGAGGAGGCGTTGATCGCGGTCTGCGCGGAGTTCGGCGTGAAGACTGGTCGGGTCAAGGGGCGTAGTGGTGTTTGGGTCGCGGCCGACGATCGTGGTCGGGAGCGGAAGATCGCGGCGATCGGGATCCGGGTCGCGCAGGGCGTGACGATGCATGGTTTCGCGTTGAACTGCAACAACGATCTGGCCTGGTTCGACCGGATCGTTCCGTGCGGCATCTCGGACGCGGATGTGACGACGCTCTCCAAGGAGCTCGGTCGGGACGTGGCGGTGACCGAGGTGCTGGATTCGGTACGCCGGCACCTCGACGCACTCCTCGCCTGGGACGAGTACGAGCGCAGCCCGGACATCGAGCACGCCGACGAGGGCCCGACCTCGATCACGTACGGCTTGACCGTCTGAAAGGCCGCCCCGGCTAGGGGGCAGGTGGCAGGCCCACCTCCATGCGCCAGGTCGTGTGCAGGTCCTGGAGGCGGCTGACCACCTCCGGACGCTCGGTGTAATGGTTGGTCTGCTCGGCTATGTCTGCGGTGAGGTCGGTCAGGGACCAGCCCTCGCCCATCGGGGCGTGTTCGTAGGACCTCAGATGTTGGGTGTTGGAGTCGTCGGCGACCCAGCTGAGCTTCCAGGGGCCCGAGCGGACTGCCCATTGGAAGCCGCAGTCCCAGTGCAGCGTTTCGTGCGCGGTGGCTGAGGTGCCGGCGAGGGTCGGGAGGATGTCGAGGCCGTCGGAGTTGGTGGCAGTGGTGCCGGCTGCGGCGGCCAGGGTGGGTACGAGGTCCATCGTGCTGACCAGGGCGTCGGTGGTGCGGCCGGCAGGGAGTCGATCAGGCCAGCGCCAGATCATCGGGATGCGGATGCCGCCTTCCCAGAGCGTGTACTTCGTCCCGCGGAGTGGAGCGTTGTCGCCGAAGTTGCAGGTGGAGCCGCCGTTGTCGGTGATGTAGACGACGATGGTGTCGTCTCCGGCGACGTCCAGCAGCCGGCCGATCTCGGCGTCCATCAGCTCCAGCTGCGCGAGGTAGTACTCACGGCCGTGCGGGAGGTTCGGCACGATCACGTCGTCGTACCACTCCATGAAGGCGCCGTCGGCGTCCGGTGACCAATCGCGGAACGCGGGCAGACCGCGCGCCTCCAGCTCGGAGTCCGGCAGTTGCCAGCAGAAGTTGTGTACTGCGTTGAACGCGACCATGCAGAAGTACGGGCGCTCGTCCGTGGCGCTCATGAACTCGGCTGCTCGCCGCCCGAACTCGGCCGTCAGGAAGCCTTCATGCTCAACTGGCGTATCGCCGGACAGCAGCGGCTGCACTGCCATGTGGTGCGCTGCCGGCTGCCCGTACGACGTCACTGCGTCCTCTGAGTGGTGCAGGTAGTTCAAACGTCCGGATGACTGCCCCGCCAGCCCATAGAGCGTCTCCTCGAACCCGTGGTGCGGTGGACAACCCCTGTCCCCCACGTCCTCCTTGCCGTAGTGCACCTTGCCGAAGTACCCCGTGCGGTACCCCTGGTCCTGCAGGATCTCCGCCAGGCTCGGTACGTCGTCCGGTGGGAACGCGGCCGAGTCGAACCATTGGCCGCCCCACCGCTGCTGGTACCGCCCGGAGATGATCGCGGCGCGGGACGGACTGCAGATCGGCGCGGTCACGTAGGCGTCGGTGCAGGTCACTCCTTCGGCGGCGAGGCGGTCCAGGGACGGCGTGTGGACGTCGGGGTGCAGTCCTAGGCCGCCGCGGTCGGCGTACCCGTGGTCGTCGGAAACGATCAGCAGAATGTTCGGGGTGGACATGGGGCTCAACCTCTCGTGGAGACAGCCATACGGGCGGCCTGGTCGGATTTGGCCTTCGCGTCGGTCGCGTCTGGGTCTAGTAGCAATCTCAGCTCGGCATCCAGACGCTGCACCAGAGCTGTGTCGCCGGACAGGTCGTTCAGCTCGAGTGGGTCGTCGTCGAGGTTGAACACCTGTGGCGGGTGGGCGAAACCGTAGTAGCAGTACTTCCACGGGCCTGACTTGAGCATGAAGCCCCCGTCGACCATGCCTTGGGCGTGGTACTCCGAGAGGACAGGGCGGTCAGTGGCGTCGAGCAACGAATGACCTGGGAGAGCAGGATCAGACGCCAGACCGGCAACGTCTCTGAGGGTTGGCAGTACGTCGATCAGGCTCACGTGGGCGTCGGTGCGGCCCGATGGCAGTGCTGGGTGGCGCAACAAGAGCGGGATACGTACGGCGGGCTCGTAGAAGCACTGTTTCTGCCAGATGCCGTGGTGGCCGGCCATTTCGCCGTGATCGCTGGTGTAGATCACCACTGTGTCGTCCGGTACTGCGGCCAGCAGCCGTCCGATCTGATGGTCGAGGTGACTGATCAGCGCCCAGTAACAGACCGTCGCCTCCCGGATCTGCTCCTCTGTCAGCGGTTCGTCGTTGCGGAAGCCGTGCCGGAGCAGTGAGATCACCGGGTGCTGCTCGTCGGCAACGGACGGCAGTTCGACGTCAGCCGCATCGTAGAGCGCACGGAACTCCGGTGGGGCGACCAACGGGAAGTGCGGGTGCATGTAGCCGACGTACAGCAGGAACGGCTCCTCGCCAGGGGCACGCAGGAAGTCCAGAGCTGCGTCGGTGGCGGCGATGTCATGCTGCGTGTGCACGTGGTCGCCTGCGCCCTGTTCGGTGACGTGTGAGTTGGACGGTCGCCGCCAGTCCGGCGTACGGCGTGGTGGGCGACCACCGTGGTCCAGCCAGAAGTCCAGGTCGTCGGTGAGGCGCCGGTCGAAGCCCAGCAAGCGGTCTGGTCCGTTGAAGTGTGTGCGGCCGGCAATCACCGACGTGTAACCGGCCTCGCGCAGATGGTGACCCCAGGTGCGGTACGTCGGACCGGGGATCACGCCGTTGTCCCAGGCCCCGATCTGGTGCACGTACTGCCCCGCCATCAGCGACAACCGGGAGGGCACGCACATCGGGCTGTTCGTGTACGCGCGGTCGAACGAAACACCCTGTGCGGCCAGGCGGTCCAGATGCGGTGTCTGTACGTGCGGATGGCCCGCCCACCCGGCTGCGGCGGCGGTGTGCTCGTCGGACAGGACTACGAGGATGTTCGGAGGACGGTCCACGGGAACAGCCTAGGCAAGCGATTGCCGGTGCGCTTGGGGCGGATGTGTCTGGTGTGGCGTACCGAAGTGTCTGCACGGTGTGACGGCCGATCGTCGCTACCTTGGGGTGGTGGCCAAATTTCTTGGGTTCTTGCTCGGCGTAGCCGTTGCTCTGGCCGGACCGGCCGTGTTCGGAGTACTCGCGGCGCCGGGTGGTATCGAGCTGAATACGAAGGAGCTGGCGCTTGCCTTCGGCATCGGCGCGCTGGTCTTCTGGGCCGTGGTGTCGTACTTCTCCGGCGCCGGCGCGCTCGGGGCGTTCGTCGCCTTCGGCGCCCTGGTCTACTGCTGGCTCTGGATCCCGAACCGGACCACGAACTTCCTGAACGACGTCCCCGGCGTCACCACCGGGATGATCGACGGGTCGAAGCAGTACACCGTGAACGGGGTGGTCCCGATCCTCGGGGTGATCTCGCTGGTGTACGCGATCCAGCTGATCGTCCACGGCGTCCAGCGGCGGCGGCGCGAGCGGGCCGAGAGCGACCGGCTGCAGCGCGAGCAGGAAGCCGCGCAGGCGCAGCAGGAGGCGGACGTCGCGGCCGTGTACCCGGTTGCCGGGAGCACCTATGCGGAGGCGCCGGCGTACGAGAGCCACTCGCGGTACGACGACCTGTTCGACGAGCCCGAGCCGGTACAGCCGCGGAACCAGGCGGACGAGCAGACGCGGCAGTTCCCGGTCGGTGCGGACGAGTTCGAGCATACGCGGCAGTTCCCGGAGGCGGATGCCCCGGGCAACTATCCGGGCGAGGAGACGGTTGTGGCGCCGGTACCTCAGGCGCACGACGACGAGTCCCCCGCAGCCGAGCCGGAGGCGCCGCAGGCGCAGGAACCTGCTGCAGAGCAGGAGTTCAAGGGCGAGCAGGAGCCCGCGGCACAGCAGGAGGCCCCCGCACAAGAGGAGCCCGCCGCGCCGGAAGCACCGGCACAGCAGGAGCCTGCAGCGCAGGAAGCCCCGGCGGCCGAGGCCAAGCCGGTCGAGGAGACGCAGGCGATGCCCGTCGAGCAGACCAAGCCGGCCGAGGACACGCAGGCGATGCCGGTCGAGCAGCCCGAGCCGGTTGAGCAGACCCAGCCGATGCCGGTCAGTCGAGCCGAGCCAGCCGAGCAGACCAAGCCGGTCGAGACCAAGCCCGCGGAGACCAAGCCTGTAGAGACCAAGCCCGCTGGAAACACGCCATCCGCGCCTAAATCTGAGGCCAGGGTTGTGCCGAAGGAGCAGATGGGGTCGCGGTATCGGGAGCGGATGGAAGACCCGGAGGACACCGGTGAGTTCCACCTCGCGTTCGAGAACCCGGTCGTCAAGCCCGCCTAGTACGAAGGCGACCAGCACTCACGCAACGTGCATGCGTTGCTGATGCTGGTCGCGCCGGGCGTGCTCGGTGATCGCCTCGTCGTACGCCGCGCTCGCCATGTCCAGCACGTCGCCCGACATCTGCGCCCGCGGTGATTCCGTGCTCCACGCGAGCACGAGCTTCCGGTGGATCGGATCCCCCGCCAGCGTCCGCGTCGTGACATCCGACGACAGCATCCGGTACGACGTGGGCGAGATCAGCGCCACACCCTGACCGCTCGTGACGAAGCCCATCAGCACCGACGTGTCGACCGAGTGATGCTCCACCTTCGGCTGGAAGCCGGCCGCCTCGCACGCCGCCCGGAAGAGCACATGGAACCCGCTGTCGTCCGGCGGCTCCCCGATCCACTCCTCGTCGGACAGCGAGGCCAGGTCGACCTCACCGCGCGCCCGGGTCGACTCCGCGACCGGGTGGTCGGCCGACAGTGCGACGTACGCCGACTCCGACTCGACGACCGTGATGGACTCGACCCCGGTCGGCAGTCGCAGCTCGAACCCGGGGAACTCGCGCAGCAGCGCGAAATCCAGCCGTCCG
The DNA here is from genome assembly GCF_036226565.1 of Kribbella sp. NBC_00709. Lineage (GTDB taxonomy): Bacteria > Actinomycetota > Actinomycetes > Propionibacteriales > Kribbellaceae > Kribbella. The sequence goes on along the minus strand of NZ_CP108996.1, from coordinate 5,992,997 downwards.
CTCTCGAGCTGCTGCAGGAGCACGCTCGTGGACCACTCGACTTCGATGCTGACCTGCTCGATCTCGCCGTGCGAGCGCAGCCGGGACGCGATCCCGGACATCGGCGCGGTCGGGAATCCGCCGAGGCGGACCGCGGACGACTCCACCGCGGTCATCGCGGACACCGTCGCGGACAGGTGGTCGACATCGACGAGGATGGCTCGCGCGCGGTCGACGGCGTACCGCCCGAGTGGGGTCGGGGTGACGCCGGTGCGGGAGCGCTCGAACAGCTCCCCGCCGAACGCCGCCTCGATCCGCTTCAGCTGCGCGGTCAGGCTCGGCTGGCTGACCTTGAGCCAGCGGGCGGCCCGTCCGACGGACCCCGCTTCAGCCACCAGGACCACCACCCGCAGGTGGCGCAGCTCGACGTTCATGCGTTGAGACCGTAGTCCAGGTGTAGGCACAGCACACAGGTACCCAACATTGCGGTTTTGTCACAGCCAGGCCCGGAGCTGTAACGCCGGACCGGGCTGTGACGATGTGCTACGACGTTTCGAGGGCCAAGGCTTCCCGGTAACCGAGCCGGCGGCCCGTCTGCAGCAGCGTCCGCTCGTACAGCCGCGCGCCCAGGCGGACGATCAGCACGGTCGCGGCGAGCAGTACGGCGATCGCGACCAGCGGCTGCCAGATCGGCACGTCCTCGGTCAGCATCCGGCCCGGCATCGACATCGACGACGCGATCGGCACGAACGAGGCCACCGTCTTGGCCGACGACCCCGCGAACACCGAGAAGAAGAACGGGATCATCAGGATCATCTGCCCCGGCAGCGTGGTCGATCCGAGGTCCTCCTGGCGGGTGGCCAGCGAACCGGCGACCGCCCACAGCCCGGCCAGCGCCACGAATCCGAGCACGAAGAACACCACGAACCAGCCGGCCACCGGCGCGACCACCTCGAGGATGTCGGCCTGTTTGGTGGCCAGCAGGCCGATCAGGGACGCGCCCGCGATCACCACGATCTGCGACAGCGCCAGCACCGTGTTGCCGAGCACCTTGCCCCACAGCAGCGACCGGATCGGTACGGCAGCGGCCAGAATCTCGACGACCCGGCTCTCCTTCTCCTGTACGACGCTCTGCGCGATCATCATGCCGAAGCCGAGCGCGGTCATGTAGAACACCAGCGCCAGCCCGATGTTGACGAACTGCGAGACGAGGTCCGGCAACGGGCCGGGCTTCAGCAGCTGCAGCTCGACCTTCGTACCGGCGTGCAGCTGCGCAGGAGTCAGTCCTGCCTTCGAGGCGTTGGTCTCCATGCCGACGGCCGCGGCCGCCTCGCGCAGCGCGCTCTCGATGCCCGAGTCGACATGGTCCTTGCCGACGACGACGTAGCCGTCGGTTGCCGGTACCAGGGCCGCCTTCGCATCTCCGTCGGAGACGAGCTTTTCCGCGGCAGGCCGGTCGGCGGCGCGGACTATTTCGTAGCCGTCGCCGCCCATCGTCGTCGACGCCTGCTGGACGACTTTCGAACCCCCGTCGTCGATCACCGCGATCTTGTCCGCCCCGCCCTTGCCCGCGAGGATCGCCGGCAGGATCACCGCGACCATCACGATGAACAGCATCACCAGGGTCGAGCCGATGAAGGTCTTGTCCCGGAGCTTCGTGCTGATCTCGCGCTCGGCGATCAGCGCCCACGGCCTGTCCAACACGTTCATCGGGTCGCCTCCCGGAAGACGTCGCTGAGCGCCACCCGCTCCGGCCCGAACTGACGGACCGGTCCCCGGCTGAGCGCCTCCTGCAGGATTTTCTGCTCGACCGCACCGTCGAGTACGTCGAACAGCGCCGTACCGCCGGCCACGTCGCGCACCTCGATACCGCGCACGTCGCGCAGCCAGCCGGCGTCCCCGTCCACGACCAGTCGGTACGTCGTCGTCGAGCCGGCGGAAAGCTCCGCGACCGAACCGGCGGCGACCACCTTCCCGCGGGACAGTACGACGAGGTCGTCGCACAACCGCTCGACCAGGTCGAGCTGGTGGCTGGAGAACAGCACCGGCACCTCCGGCGTGACCTCCTCGCGGAGCAGGTCGACCATCGCATCGACCGCGAGCGGGTCGAGGCCGCTGAACGGCTCGTCCAGGACCAGCGCGATCGGCTCGTGCACCAACGCGGCCGCGATCTGCACCCGCTGCTGGTTGCCCAGTGACAGCGTCTCGAGTACGTCGGTGGCGCGCTCGGTCAGCCCGAGCCGATCGAGCAGCTTGTCGGTCCGCTCGCCGGCGCGGTCCGGGTCGAGCCCGTGCAGCCGGCCGAAGAACACCAGTTGGTCGCGGATCTTCATCTTCGGGTACAGGCCGCGTTCCTCGGGCATGTACCCGACGTCGCGCCGTACCTCCTGGGTCAGCAGCTCGCCGTTCCAGAGCACCCGGCCGGCATTCGCGGCCAGGACACCGAGGATGATCCGCATCGTCGTCGTCTTGCCGGCCCCGTTTGCCCCGACGAATCCGGTCATCCGTCCAGGTACGACGTCGAAGGTCACGTCGTCCAGCGCCAGATGATCACCGAACCGCCGGGTGAGCCCATCCACCCTCAGCATGTGTCACCGTTCCCATTCAGGTCAGCCCCCGGCCGGGCGTGCACCCGACGCTGACAAACCTAGTGAGGACATGCCTCCCGGTACGTCGCCCGCGAGGGTGATCGTGCGGGTCACCCGCTAGGCGGAGGGGTCGTCTCCTGGGGTGACCAGGCCGCACTCGTAGGCGAAGACGACGGCCTGGACGCGATCGCGCAGACCGAGCTTGAGCAGCACCCGGGAGACGTGGGTCTTGACCGTGGCCTCGCCGACGAACAGCTGGGTGGCGATCTCGGTATTGGTCAGACCGCGGGCGATCAGGCCGAGGACCTCGCGCTCGCGTTCGGTCAGCTCGGCCAGCAGGTCCGGCCGGTAGACGCGTTCGCCGCCGCCGGTGAATCGCTTGATCACGCGGCGCGTCACCTCGGGCGCGAGCAGCGCGTGGCCCGAGTGGACGATCTGAATCGCCTCGACCAGATCCTCAGGTGCCGTGTTCTTGAGCAGGAAGCCGCTCGCGCCGGCTCCGAGCGACTCGAACAGGTAGTCGTCGCGATCGAAGGTCGTGAGGATGACCACCTTCCCGGCGTCCTCCGCGACGATCCGCTGGGTCGCGGTGATCCCGTCCATACCAGGCATCTGGACGTCCATCAGTACGACGTCCGGGCGCAACGCCAGCGCCAACTCGATCGCCTTCTCGCCGTCGGATGCCTCACCGACCACCTCGATCTCGGACTCGACCGACAGGATCATGCGGAAGCCGGCGCGGACCAGGTCCTGGTCGTCCACCAGCAGGACCCGCATCGGGTCAGTCATCGGGTCCTCCGGACGTGGGTTGATCAAGCATCGGGTGGTCCAGCGGGATCCGGACCCGGACCCGGAATCCTCCCACGGGCCGCGGGCCGATCTCGCTCTCGCCGCCGAGCAGACCGACCCGTTCGCGGATGCCGACGTGGCCGAGCCGGCTGCCCACCGGCGCGTGCTTCGGGCGGCCGTCGTCGAGTACCTCGAGCTCCACAGTGTCACCGAGATAACGCAGTGTGAGGTGGGCGCTGCGGGCCGTCGAGTGCTTCCGGACGTTCGCGAGCGCCTCCTGGGCGATCCGGTACACCGACACGGACACCGTCTTCGGCAGCTCGGCCGGCGGACCGATCTGATGGAATCCGACCTCCAGACCCTGGCCGTTCACCTCTGAGATCAGCGCGGGCAGCCGGTCGGCGCCGGCCTGCGGCGCCTTCGGGTCCGGGGCGGTGACGTCGACGTCGGGATCCGCCGCGCGGAGCATGCCGAGCAGCTGCCGCATCTCGTTCACGGCGCTCCGGCTGGACTCCTCGATCACGTTCAGCGCGTTCTTCGCGGCGTCCGGGTCGGTGTCCATCACCCGTCGGGCGCCGCCGGCCTGGACGCCGATGCTGCTGATGTGGTGGGCAACCACATCGTGCAGTTCACGGGAGATCCGCAGCCGCTCGTCGATCACCGCGCGCCGGGCGTTCGCCTCCTGCTGGGCGGCGAGTTCGACCGCCTGTTCCTCCAGCTCGTGCCGCTGCCGCGCGATGCCCCACGCGGTCCGGCCCCAGAAATAGGCGCCGAAGAAATAGAGAGCATTCAGCGCCAGGGTCAGGAGAACACTCGAGACGTACGGCGAGAGCAGCCCGTGGTTCGGCCCCTCGATCTCGTTGTTGCGCAGCGCCCGGACGAAATTGATCGTGAGCCAGCCGAACATCGCCAGGAAGACCAGCGTCACCGACGCCTTCATCAGCCGCCGGTCCCGTGCCCAGGCGACCGCGGCGTAGATGGCCATGAACATGGTGGCCTGCGTCACCAGGTTCCCGGCGAAGGCGAAGGTGACCCGCTCGCCGTTGACCACGAACAGCACCGCGACGGCCAGCACGACCGGGATCGGGTACCGGCGGCGGAAACACAGCGGCAGGGCGACCGCGGCGCTCAGCACATACGCCTCGACCCCGCCGATCCCGAGGTGCACCGGCATCGTCGCGGACCCGCGGGCCAGCTCGGTCCCGAGCACCGCGGCAACCGCCATCCCGAGCCCCAGCAACACGTCGGTACGCCGCTCCCGCGCCGTCGGGCCGGGTCGCACCCAGCCGCGGACCGTCGTCCCGGTGGCAAGTGGTGTCCCCGGTTCAGCGCCCGAAGACGTCGTACCGAGCTCAAGCGTGGACATAGCTCATGAGCCTAGGGCCTGTCCGGCGCTCCCCTGCAGTCGCGAGCAGGTGCTCGGTGCGGCAGCGAGATGCCGTGCCGAGTGCCGCGCAGCACGCAGGGGAGCGCCGGACAGGCCCTGGGGCCTGATGACGCCTGTCGGGCGCCGCGTACTCTTAGGGGCGTGACCATCGCCCCAGAAGGACGGAAACTGCTCAGGCTCGAGGTGCGCAACGCGGAGACCCCGATCGAGCGCAAACCCGAGTGGATCAAGACCCGCGCCAAGATGGGCCCGGAGTACCAGGCACTACAGAAATTGGTGAAGTCCGAAGGACTGCACACGGTGTGCCAGGAAGCCGGCTGCCCGAACATCTTCGAGTGCTGGGAGGACCGCGAGGCCACGTTCCTCATCGGTGGCGACCAGTGCACGCGGCGTTGTGACTTCTGCCAGATCGACACTGGCAAGCCGGAAGCGCTGGACCGCGACGAGCCGCGCCGGGTGGCCGAATCGGTCCGGACCATGGGCCTGCGGTACGCGACCGTGACCGGCGTCGCCCGCGACGACCTGGACGACGGCGGCGCCTGGCTGTACGCCGAGACCATCCGGCAGATCCACGAGCTCAACCCGGGCACCGGTGTCGAGATGCTCGCGCCCGACTTCAACGCCGTACCGGAGCAGCTGGCCGAGGTGTTCTCGTCCCGGCCGGAGGTGTTCGCGCACAACGTCGAGACCGTGCCGCGGATCTTCCGCCGGATCCGGCCCGGCTTCCGCTACGAGCGGTCGCTGGACGTCATCACCCAGGCCCGCGACTACGGCCTGGTCACCAAATCCAACCTGATCCTCGGCATGGGCGAGACCCGCGACGAGGTCAGCCAGGCACTGAAGGACCTGCACGCAGCCGGCTGCGAGATCATCACGATCACGCAGTACCTGCGTCCCTCGGTGCGGCACCACCCGGTCGAGCGCTGGGTCAAGCCCGAGGAGTTCGTCGAGCTGGACGCCGAGGCGCAGGAGATCGGTTTCGCCGGAGTCATGTCCGGACCGCTGGTACGGTCCTCGTACCGCGCCGGACGCTTGTACCGTCAGGCCGTTGAGTCACGTATGAACAACCAGGACAGGTAGAGATGGCCAAGAACGACGCGCCCGAAGAGAAGACCAGCCGGCTCAAGCAGATCGTTTCGGCGTACAAGCTGACCCAGAAGTCCGACCCGACGGTCGGACTGGTGCTCGCCGGGATCTTCCTCGGCATCGTCGGGCTGGCCGTCCTGGGCGGCTTCCTGGTCGGGCCGCTGGTGGTGTGGATCCCGCTGGGTGTCGCGCTCGGCTTCCTGGCCGCGACGCTCGTGTTCGGCCGCAAGGTCGAGAAGGCGGCGTACAGCCAGATCGAGGGCCAGGCCGGTGCAGCCGCCTCGGCGCTGCAGACGCTGCGCCGCGGCTGGAACGTGACGCCCGCGGTCGCCGTCACCAAGAACGCCGACATCGTCCACCGCGTGGTCGGCCGGCCCGGGATCATCCTGGTCGGCGAGGGGCAGGCCAGCCGGGTGAAGAACCTGCTGACGGCCGAGGCGAAGAAGCACAACCGGGTGGCCGGCGGCGCGCCGGTGACCCAGATCGTCGCCGGTCAGGGCGAAGGCGAGATCGACATCCGCAAGCTGACCAAGCACGTCATGAAGCTGCCTGCGGTGCTGCAGCCCTCGGAGATCACCGACCTGCTGCAGCGGCTGAAGGCGCTGGACGCGGTCCGGCCGCAGGTGCCGATGCCCAAGGGTCCGGTGCCGAGCAGCCTGAAGGGCGCCCGCCAGGCGATGCGGGGACGGTAACCAAGCGGCATGCTCGACAGTTGATCTGTTCAGACATGCGCCGTGGGGAGGCTGGGAGCCCTTAGGGTGCGACCAGGACGGATTACAGGGGAACAGCTGACATGACGGATCTGATGCCGCCAGTGCACCGACGCGTGCACCAACCGGCGGCCGAGACGTGGCCGACGCTGGCGCGGCCACGCTCGAATCCGGTCCGCAGGTACGGCGCGGCCACCGCGATCAAGCTGATCGCCAAGGACCTGCCGGCCACGATCCACCTCGACAGCAACCGCTCGTACGGGCTGGGTTCGACATCGGGCGGGCCGGCGATGCGGGTGCACCGGACGTCGGCGTTCCTGGACCGGCTCGGGCACGACGCGGGATCCGGGTTCGGCGAGGCGTACCTGGCCGGCGACTGGGACCCGGAGCCGGGCACCGACCTGGCCGACCTGCTGGTTCCGTTCGCGGAGCGGTTCAACAACGACGAGACCCGGCATCTGCTGCCGAAGTGGGCGCAGTCGCTGCGCTGGCTGGTCACCCGCTCGCAGCCGGGCGACCAGGAGAACGACCGGGCCGGCGCCCGCGAGAACATCAGCCGGCACTACGACCTGAGCAACGCGATGTTCGCCGAGTTCCTCGATCCGACGCTGACCTATTCGGCGGCGTACTTCGGCTCGGCCGATCCGACGGCAGACCTGGCGACCGCGTCGTACGACGAACTGTCCCAGGCCCAGCTGCGCAAGCTCGACTCGATCCTCGATGCGGCCGGGGTCCAGTCCGGATCGCGGGTGCTCGACATCGGGTGCGGCTGGGCGAGTCTCGCGATCCGCGCCGCGCAGCGTGGCGCCTGGGTGACGGCGATCACCATCGCCTCGCAGCAGGCTCTGCTGGCTCAGCGCAGGATCGCGGATGCGGGCGTCGGCGACCGGGTGCAGGTCGCGCTGAGGGACTACCGGGACCAGATCGGCGAGTTCGACGCCGTGCTGAGCGTGGAGATGATCGAGGCAGTCGGCGAGAAGTACTGGCCGGTGTACTTCGAGGCGATCGAGCGACGGCTCGCACCGGGCGGCGTCGGCGTCGTCCAGGCGATCGTGATGCCGCACGAGCGGATGCTGGCGACCCGGAACACGTTCACCTGGGTGCAGAAGTACATCTTCCCCGGCGGCCTGATCCCGTCGATCAAGGTGATCGAGGACGTCACCGCACAGCACACCGGCCTGCGCGCCGACGTCGTGCGGCACCTCGGCGCGGACTACGCGCGCACGCTGCGGGTCTGGCGGAACCGTTTCATCGAGCGCTGGCCGGCGATCGCCGCGCTCGGCTTCGACGACACGTTCGGGCGGATGTGGGAGTTCTACCTGGCGTACTCCGAGGCGGGCTTCCGCACCGGCTACCTGGACGACGTACAGCTGCGGCTCACGCGCCGGTGATCTAACGCCGTACGACGATCGTCTTGGCGGCGAGGTCGTGGAGCCCGCGGTGGTCACGGTCGAAGATCACGGCCGGGATCAGCAGGCAGATCAGGAACGACCTGATCAGTCCCCCGAGCAGTCCGACCTGCGGAACGTCCTTGTTCTTCAGGTTGAGCAGGCGCAGCGCGCAGATCCGGTGACCGATGGTGCCGCCGGCCAGTCCGGTCAGGACCGCGGTCACCACGAAGAAGATCGCCAGATGCGAGGTGTTGTAGTCGTTGCCGCCCGCCCACATCGGCTTGCCGACCACGACCGACGCGATCAGGCCGGCGATCAGCCAGTCGAGCAGCAGCGCGAGCAGGCGGCGGCCCCAGCCGGCCACCGACCCCGGGCCGTCCTCGGGCAGACCCAGCCGGTTGCCCGGAAAACGGAATTCTTGGGTGGGTCCTGTGCCCGGCTGCGCCGACGATGCCATGATGGCTAGCCTACGGACTGCCCCGAGCCCGCCGAAACCGGCCGGGAGATCTCAGGGCGTCACCGCCGTACACCAGTGGGTCAGCGCGGACACGCTGGGCGTAACATCCGCGAAACACCAGGGTCACGACGGAGAAACCGGCGGGCCCTACGTTCAGATGCAATCTCTGAGCCACCCTAGGAGTACGTATGTTTTCCAGCGCTGAGGAGCTGCTCGCCTACGTCAAGGACGAGGGCATCGAGATCATCGATGTCCGGTTCTCCGACCTGCCGGGCATCATGCAGCACTTCACCGTCCCGGTGTCGTCGTTCGGGCCCGAGGTCTTCGAAGAGGGCCTGATGTTCGACGGTTCGTCGGTACGCGGGTTCCAGCAGATCCACGAATCGGACATGAAGCTGCTGCCCGACCCGACCACGGCCTTCCTCGACACGTTCCGCGGGACGAAGACGCTGGCCATCAACTTCTTCGTGCACGACCCGCTCACCGGCGAGGCGTACTCGCGCGACCCGCGCAACATCGCCCGCAAGGCGCAGGAGTACCTGAAGTCGACCGGCATCGCGGACACCGCGTTCTTCGCGCCCGAGGCCGAGTTCTACGTCTTCGACGACGTCCGGTTCGAGACCAAGGCCAACACCGGGTACTACGCCATCGACTCGGTCGCCGGCGCCTGGAACACCGGCCGGGTCGAGGACGGCGGCAACCGCGGCTACAAGGTCCGCTACAAGGGCGGCTACTTCCCGGTCGCGCCGACCGACCACTTCGGCGAGCTGCGGGACGACATCACGCTGGCGCTGGAGAAGGCCGGCCTGGTCGTCGAGCGCGCGCACCACGAGGTCGGCACCGCGGGTCAGGCGGAGATCAACTTCCGCTTCGACGAGCTGCTGAAGACCGCCGACAACCTGATGAAGTTCAAGTACATCGTCAAGAACACCGCCTGGGCGGCCGGCAAGACGGCGACCTTCATGCCGAAGCCGATCTTCGGCGACAACGGCTCCGGGATGCACGTCCACCAGTCGCTGTTCTCCAACGGTGACGCCCTGTTCTACGACGAGTCCGGGTACGGCGGCCTGTCGGACATCGCCCGCTGGTACATCGGCGGCCTGCTCAAGCACGCCCCGTCGCTGCTGGCCTTCACCAACCCGACGGTGAACTCCTACCACCGCCTGGTGCCGGGCTTCGAGGCGCCGGTCAACCTGGTCTACTCGCAGCGCAACCGCTCGGCCTGCATCCGGATCCCGATCACCGGGTCGAACCCGAAGGCGAAGCGGATCGAGTTCCGCTGCCCCGACCCGTCGGCGAACCCGTACCTGGCCTTCTCGGCGCAGCTGCTGGCCGGCCTGGACGGCATCCGCAACAAGATCGAGCCGGCCGACCCGGTCGACAAGGACCTGTACGAGCTGCCGCCCGAGGAGCACAAGGGCATCGCCCAGGTGCCCACCTCGCTGCCGGCCGTGATCGACTCCCTCGAGGCCGACCACGCCTTCCTGCTCGAGGGCGACGTCTTCACCTCCGACCTGATCGAAACCTGGATCGACCTCAAGCGCGAGCAGGAAATCGCCCCGATCCAGCTCCGCCCCCACCCGCACGAGTTCGAGCTCTACTACGACGTCTGAGTTATCTGAGACGTAGCTGAGAGACCCCGTCCGGCCAGTCCGGACGGGGTTTTTCTCTGCCCTGGACCGGCCTCTCCGTGAGGCGCAGAATGCGCTGTGTTATCCCTCGGGGGCAGGAAAGGGGGAACACAGTGAGGCCGTCAAACATGCGCCGGTCGGCGATCCTTGGTGTCATCAGCCTGATGGGGTCGCTCGCACTGGTAGCTACGCCCGCCACCGCCGCCCCGAGCGCCGTCGCGGTGCACAACCCGTTGCTGAAGGAAGTGCTGGCGGAGGAAGAGGAACCGGACCCGGACAACCCGGCGCAGTCTGCGCTGTGCCAGTCGTACCTCGGTCATCCGAACCCGTACGGGAACCCGGCGCCGAACGTCGACCAGATCGTCGGAGACACGGTAGTCCCGGTGGGCTCCCAGGCCGGGTGCAGTGCGGCGCAGAACGAGACCACGATCGCGGTCAACCCACGGAACCCACGCAACATCGTTGCCGGCGCCAACGACTACCGGCTGTTCAACGCCCGCGAGAACCGCAACGACAGCGCCAGCTTCGCGTACACGTCGTTCGACGGCGGGCACAGCTGGAAGAACGTGGCGATCCCCGGCCTGACCGTCACCGCGGGTGGGACCGGCGCGTTCAGCTGGTTCGACGGGTCCGGTGACCCGGTCGTCGCCTTCGGGCCGGGCAACACGGTGTACTTCGCCAGCTTGGTGTTCAGCCGCTTCGCACCGCTCGGTGGGCAGGACGCGACCGGGATCGTCGTCAACGTTTCCCACGACGGCGGCCTGCACTGGGGCGGTCCGCACGTCGTCGCGATGAACGGTGTCACCGCGGACGGCACGCCCGCGGTGACCCACATCTTCAACGACAAGCCGTGGCTCGCCGCAGATCCGTCCAACGGCCGGGTTTACGTGACCTGGACCAAGTTCACCTACGACAACGACGACAACTATCTCGAGTCGCCGATCATGGAGTCGGCCAGCGTCGACTTGGGTTCGCATTTCGGGATACCGGTCCGGATCCCGCCTTCGCTGACCGGCTTCCCTGGCGGCATCACGCCGTACGACCAGGGCTCGAACCCGCAGGTCGGCAACGACGGGCAGCTGTACGTCGCCTACGAGGCGTCGGTCTGCGCGACTGCCGCGTGTGACGGCGCGGGCGATCGGGACGCCACGGTGGTGGCCACCTCGACCGACCACGGCCGGACGTTCCGGCACGCGATCGTCGACACCAACTACGACTTTCCGGACACGCTGACCGGGGAGAACTTCCGGCTGAACAGCTACCCGCAGCTGGCCTACGACCGGGTCAACGAGAAGCTGACCGTGGTCTGGTCCGACGACCGCAACGGCCTTTACGACGCGACCACCGGAGCGTCCGTCCGCACCAACGGCGACAACGTGGTGTCCGCGTCGGGCAACGGCAAGAACTGGTCCCGTCCGCTGGTGATCGGCACGCCACAGGACGAGTTCTTCAGCGCGGTCGCGGCGCGCGACGGCAAGGTCGCGATCGCATCGTACACGAGGCACTACGACCGCAACGGGATCAACCTCGACTATGCGTACTGGGCCGCCTCCGGCACCCAGTCCCTCAGCCGAGCCGCCACCCAGCGGATCACCACTGTGCCGGAGAACCCGCAGGTCCAGTTCCTCGCCGTCGAACCTGACGGCACCGAGGTCCAGGGCGTGTTCATCGGCGACTACTCAGCGGTGGCCATCGGCAACGACCTCCGCATCCACCCGTGCTGGACCGACTTCCGCGGCCGGCCCGGCGTGAACACCCCGAACCAGGACGCCTACACCCAGAGCATCCAGCTCAAACGCTGACGACGGCGTCGAGCTCGGCGAGGGCCGTCTCGTCGAGCTCGACGTCGGCTGTGCGGAGGTTGTCCTCGAGGTGGTCGATGCTGCGGGTGCCGGGGATCAGGGCCGTGTGGTTGTTGTGGGCGAGGATCCAGGCGAGGCAGATGGCGGCTGGGGTGGTGTCGAGGCGCTTGGCCAGGTCTCGTACGACGGGGTGCTCTGTCGGTGAGGGGATCTGGTCGAAGGCTGAGCCGAGGGGGAAGTACGGGATCCAGGCGATGTCGTTCGTCGCGCAGAGCCGCAGCTGTTCTTCGGCGGAGCGGTTGATCAGGCTGTAGGCGTTCTGGACGCAGACGATGCCGGCCGGGAGGGCCTGCTGCAGCTGGGCGGTGCTGATGTTGCTGAGGCCGATGGCGCCGATCAGGCCTTCGTTGCGTAGGGCAATCAGTTCGGCGAGCTGGTCGTCGATCGGGACGAGCTGGTCGCCTTCGGCGATCAGGCCGGGTCCCTGGTCCGCGCGGCGCAGGTTGACGACCGGGAGCTGATCCAGGCCGAGAGAGGTCAGGTCGAGGTGGACCTGAGCCCGGAGGTCCTCGGGCCGTTGGGCCAGCGCCAGGGGTACCGGTGCGTCCACCCGGCGGGCGCCGACCTTGCTGACGATGACGAGATCGTCGGCGTACGGGTGCAGGGCGGCGCGGATGTGTTGGTTGACGGTGGTGTGGCCGTAGAACGAGGCGGTGTCGAGGTGGTTGACGCCGAGCTCGACCGCGCGCCGCAGTACGGCGGTGGCCGCAGCGGTGTCCACGTGTTCGAGCTGCATCGCGCCGTACCCGATCCGGGCGATCTCGTACGGTCCGAGCTTGATGGTGCCGCCGGGGCGTTGGGAGGTCATCAGCGAGGTCCCTGAGGTAGAGTGATAACTGGAGGTTTCTCCACTTACGATCGACGATAACACTAATTGGAGGTTTCTCCACTTATGCGGGCGGATGCGACGCGCAAGCGGGAGCAGGTCGTGGCCGCGGCCGGCGACGAGCTGACCGATCTCGCGCTGGCCGCGCGCGACGGCTCCGAGGTGCGCCTGTCCCTGGACCGGGTCGCGGCACGGGCCGAGGTCGGTATCGCCACGCTCTACCGCCACTTCCCCACCCGGGAGGCGCTACTCGAGGCGGTGTACCGGCAGGAGCTGGCGCGGTTGTGCGACGCCGCTCCGGAGATGGCCGCCGCCGGACCGGCCGACGAGCGCCTGCTCGCGTGGATGCACCGCTACCTCGACTTCATCGACTCCAAGCGCGCGATGGGGATGTCTCTGCGCGCCATGGTCGCCTCGGGTGCGATCACGCAGTCGGACACCCGAGCTCGGCTCACCACGGCGATCGCCTACTTCCTCGACGCCGGGGTGGCCGCGGGCGTCTTCCGGTCCGATGTACGGCCGGATGATGTGGTCGCGGCCATGGCCGGTGCGGTGATCGCCGCGGAGCCGGAGCAGCAGCGGGAGCAGACCGAGCGTCTGCTCGTGCTCCTCGTGAAGGGGCTCCGTTAGAGCTAGGCGAAGCTCTGGGTGCCGATCACTCCGAGGAGGTCGAGCTTCTCGCGGGCGTCGGTGCCTTCGAAGGGCAGGAAGGCTCGCACCCTCAGGTCGGCGGCCGGGGTCAGGAGGGTTTCGCAGGTCAGGTCGAGCGCCCCGACCTCGCGATTCAGGAAGCGTTTGCGCGGCAGGCGGCGTACGGCGACCTCGTGCAGCTCCCACAACGCCCGGAACTCCGCGCTGCGGGCGGTGAGATCGTCGACCAGCTCGGTGATGTCGGGGTCGCCCATCCGGCGGGAGTACGTCGCGCGCAGGTCCGCGACGTGGGAGGCCGAGTGCACGTCCCAGTCCTCCTCGGGGAAGATCTGCCGGATCGCCGGCTCGGTGAACCAGAGCCAGGTAAGGTTCCGGGCGCGGCCCGCGGCTCCGAGCGGGCCGATGACGACGTCGGCCAACGCGTTCTGCCACAGAACCTCGTCGAGGTCCGTGCAGATCACCACCGGAATGTCGGTGAGGCGGCTGACCAGCGCGAGCAGTCCGGGCGGGATGTGGCGGCCGGCCCGGCGCAGCGGCGGGTTGAGGCCGGCCAGGTGGTACAGGTGGTCGCGTTCGTCCAGGTCGCAGCGCAGGGCGCGGGCCAGGCCGGCGACGATCGGCTCGGACGGGTTCGCGCCACGGGACTGCTCGAGCCGCGAGTAGTAGTCCGTGGACATGCCGGCCAATTGGGCGACCTCCTCGCGGCGCAGTCCCGGCGTACGGCGGCGCGCGCCGTCGGGGAGTCCGACATCGGCCGGGCGCAGTACCTCCCGGCGCCGGCGGAGGAAGTCGGCCAGGCCGTCACGATCGATCACACGTTCCATCATCCGCGACGAACCAAGGCCTATCCAGGGACAACCTGTCCGTGGATGAAGTGGGCCTTCTCCCGGCCCGGCCCGGCGGCGAGGCTGGAGGCAATCCCAAGGAGGAACAACGATGCACTACCGCACGCTCGGCCGGACCGGTATCAAGGTCAGCCCGTACGCCCTCGGCGCGATGATGTTCGGTGCCGTCGGCAACAACGACCGCGACGAGTCGCTCCGGATGATCGACAAGGCGCTGGACGCCGGGATCAACTTCGTCGACACCGCCGACTTCTACTCGCACGGCGAGTCCGAGGAGATCGTCGGCGCGGCGCTCAAGGGCCGCCGCGAGCACATCGTCCTCGCCACCAAGTCGCACCTGCCGATGGGCGACGACCCGAACCAGCGCGGCAACTCCCGGCGCTGGATCGTCACCGCGGTCGAGAACTCGCTGCGCCGGCTGCAGACCGACTACATCGACGTCTTCCAGATGCACCGGCCCGATCCGGACACCGACATCGAGGAGACGCTGTCGGCGTTGACGGACCTGATCCGCAGCGGGAAGGTTCGGGCGGTCGGCTCGTCGACCACGCCGGCGAGCGAGATCGTCGAAGCGCAGTGGGTGGCCGAACGGCGCGGCTTCGAACGGTTCCGGACCGAGCAGCCGCCGTACTCGATCCTGAACCGCGGGATCGAGCGCGAGGTGCTGCCGGTGGTCCAGAAGTACGGTCTCGGCGCGCTGGTCTGGAGCCCGCTCGCGCAGGGTCAGCTGACCGGCCGGGCGGCGTCCGACCTCCGGCGTACGGCGATCTTCAAGCACATGACCGACGCACGCCGGCTCGAGGCCGTGGACCAGCTGATCCCGGTCGCCGACGCGGCCGGGCTCAAGCTGACCCACCTGGCTATGGCCTTCGCCATCGCCCACCCGGCCGTCACGTCGGCGATCATCGGTCCGCGCACCATGGCGCACCTGGACGACGCGCTGGCCGGGATGGACGTCGTACTCGACGACGCCATCCTCGACCAGATCGACAAGATCGTCCCGCCGGGCACCGACGTCGGCCGGCTCGACATGGACTACGACACCCCAGCAGTCCTCGACCCGTCGTTGCGCCGCCGGGCGATCGCCGACCGCGCCGCGGCTTAGTTGTACGTCGCGGTCACGTGGTAGACGCGGCCGCCCCAGCCGTCGTCGGGGAACGAGTCCGACACCCGCACGTACCCGGCCTTGTCGGCGCCGAGGTACGGCGAGAGGTCGAACGTGCGGGCGGCCTTGTTCTCGCCGTCGTGGTACGGGTTGGTCTCGGTGGCGACCGTGGTCCAGGTCTGGCCGTCACCGCTGACCTGTACGACGAACTCGTTGTCGATCGTCAACGTCGCGGCCGCCGTCGTGGTGTCGGCCGGGAACGGGAAGCGGTAGACGAAGTACGAGTGCCCGTCGGCGAAGCGGTTCTGTACGCCGTTGCTCTGCGAACCGTCCGCGTCGTACAGCCACGGCGTCTCGGCCGCCGTACCGGTGTCGAAGTCGGCGGTGTGCGCGATGAGGATGTCCGACCGCGTACCGAACGACAGCGGTCCGGACGTCGCGGTCGCGGTCACCGAGTGGAGACCGTCCGCCGTGCCGGCCGGGATCGTGACGTCGAGCTGCACCGACGAATGCACAGGTACGGCGTTGCCGTGTGGGCGGAGCGTGATGGTCGTCCGCGCCGGGGTCACGGTCCAGCCGGAGGGGGCGGTCGGGCGCACCACCACTTGGAGCGGCGCCGCTCCGGTCGCCTCGACGTTGACCTGCACCTTCACATGCGTCGCGTTACCGGTTGCGGGCATCACGACGGGCAAGGCCGGATCAGTTGTCGCCGACAACGATCGCGTCGGCGGCACCGTGGGTACGGCGGCGATCAGGGCACTCAGGGCGCTGGCCTGAGTACGCCAGTCGAAGACGTTCGGCTCGGCCCCGGACCATCGCTCCCCCAGCCGGTCGGACGCGTCGCGGTCGTTGTCCCAGACCGTGGCGGCCTGCTGCGCGACGAAGTCGGTGTAGCGACGGTCGTGCGTGGTGTCGGCGAGGTCCATCCAGTAGCGCATGAAGATGCCCTTGAACTGCTTGCCGTTGTCGTCGCACGTGCCGCCGGGAGCATCGCAGTGCTCGGTCAGGGCGCCGTCGGTGACGAGACCGCCCGGAGCGATTGCGGCGTCCGCCAGCCGCCGGACCGTCGGGAGGATCTTGGCGTCGTGAGTGGCTCGCCACAGCTCGAGGCCCGCACCGATCGCCAGGCCCTGGTTGTAGCTCCAGACCGTGTCGCCGTTGCTCGTGCAGTCGTCCTTCAGGCCGTCGTTGACCAGGCCGGCGGAGTTGATCATGCCGCTGGCGGTGAACCAGTTCCAGCCCTCCTGCGCGCGGCCGAGCCAGCGCTTGTCGTGCGGCATCCGGTTGTGCAGCTCGGCGGTCAGGCGGATCCAGAGGCCGTTGGTGACCGCGTTCTTGTACGTGCGTTCCCCGTTCCACCAGACACCGCCGCCGCAGGAGCTCGGGTCCCAGTAGCCCTCGACGTACTCCGCGATCTTGACGGCCATGTCAAGGTACTTGCGGTTCTTCGTCAGGTCGTACGCCTGGATCCAGGTCAGACCCCACCACTCGGAGTCGTCGATGGCGCGGCTGGTGAAGTTGCCGAGCAGCGGGTCGCCGGACAGGTACCCGGCCGGGAACACGCCCTTGTCCTTCTCGAACGTGTTGTCCAGCTGCGACAGATAGCGCCGGTCGCCGGTGCGCTGCATGTAGTCGCCGATGGTCTGCAGCGCGACGGCCGAGTTCCACCAGCTGGAGGGGAACCAGGCCTTGTTCGGCTCGTACGACGTCATCAGCTTGTCGGCCGCGACCCGGGCCCGGGCGGTGGGGCCGTCAGGGCCTGGGTTCGCGTTGGCGGCGGGCGGGGATACCAGCGCGGCGGCGACCAAGGCCGCGCCGGCCAGCATCGCGCTCAGAATTCGGGCAGGACGATTCATCACATCTCCTCGGGCGGTTTGGAAACGTTTCACCGAGCTTCCGAGGATGTATCGTCGTCGCACCAGACAACGATGTCAATGGCCCAGGATCGTACCGATCTGATCGAGTTGGGCCGGGGTGAGCGGGCCGTACTGTAGAGCGCCCGCGTTCTCCTCCACCTGCGCGACCGTCTTGAAGCCGGGGATCGGGATGAACGCCTCGCTGCGCGCCCACAGCCAGGCGAGTGCACCCTGCGCGAGCGTCCGGCCGTCGGAGGTGAGTAGGTCCCGGACGGCGTCGAGACGGCGCAGCGACTCGGCCTGGTCGCCGGTGCGGAAGTTCCAGCCGTGCCGTACGTCGTCCTCGGGCAGGCTGCTGTCCTGGTCGAACTTCCCGGTCAGCAGGCCCATCCCGAGCGGACCGCGGACGATGCTCGCGAGGCCCTTCTCCTCGCACAGCGCGAGCACGTCGGCGTTCCCGCCGAACACGTTGAAATGCTGCTGGATCGCCTTGCAGTGCGGGCTTTTCGCGAACAACGCCGCCCGCTCCGGGTAGTCGGTGCTCCACCCGATCGCGCGAACCTTGCCAGCGGCAACCAGTTCTTCGAACACCGCGAGTACGTCGTCCGCCTTGGCGAGGTCGTAGCCGCCGAGGTGGAACTGGTACAGGTCGATCCGGTCCGTGCCGAGCCGCCGGAGGGATTCGTCGCAGGCCCAGCGGAGGTAGTCCGGGTCGCCGTTCTCGCCCGGCGCCTCCCGGGTCTCCTCGACGTAGGTGTAGCCGGCCTTGGACGCGATCACGATGTCGTCGCGAACGTCCCCGAGCGCGTCCGCGATCAGCTTCTCACTGTGCCCGCAGCCGTACACGTCGGCGGTGTCGAAGAACGTCACGCCCAGCTCGTACGCCCGGCGCAACGCCCGCTTCGACTCACCGTCGTCGATCACACCCCAACCGACCGGACTCCCCTGCCGGGCATGCGGTCCCCCGATCGCCCAACACCCCATGCCCAGCGCACTGACCGCCGTTCCCCCTGCACCCAACGAACGCTGCGCTGCCTGCGCCATAACACCCTCCACCGAGAACGGGAACGTTGCCAGCCACCAGATCACGCTCCCGCCCCACAGTCCAACAGGTGTTCCTACTGACCCCGACAACTCTCATCAATGAGTCAGACGTACAACGAGATCGGCACGCCGGCCGGAGCATCCCCATACGAGTTGACAACCTTGTTCAGCTCCACCTGGTAGTACAACGTCCCCAGCCCGAACACGAACATCAGCAGCAGCCCGATCCCGGCACTGCACGTCGCCGGCAGCCCGGCGGCCCGCTGGCTCTCCGCGATCCGCTTGCCGGTCCGGAAGTACGAGATCATCGGCGCGACCACGGTCCACCCCAGGAAGAGCAGCACCAGCATCGGACCGGCGACCGGAACCACACGTCGGCGGTCGAAGTGCGCGAGCTCCTTGTGGACCTTGTAGTACCAGACCAGGTGATAGATCCCGAGCGTGATCAACGGCAGCCCGAGCCAGACACCGACCGGGTGCCGCTGCTTCATCTGCAGTCCCTGCGCGACCGGCGTCCCCGCCCGGCTCGGCAGGACGATGTGCTGTCCCACGAGTACTTCCCCCCTACAGCTGGGTCACAGAGCGCGACCCTGTCGGCCGCTACATCGGCTTCTCGTCACGATGCGTTACAACGGGTGTTGATCAAACTCCACTTGTGGCCCGGACGCGGCCCTCGGTGACGGCCTTGGTGAAGGTTTGGTGGTCCTGGGTGTTCTGGGTCGCGCAGGTGGTCGCGAAGGTGGTGATGGCCTGGTCGAAGCGGTCGGACTTGCCGAGGTAAGCGGCGAGGGCGAAGCGGTCGCCGGAGCGAGCGTCTCGATGTCGGCGGACATCTTCCAGTCGCAGAGCTGCCGCACGTAGTAGTCCTGCTCGCCGTCGGCGGTGTCCGCGCGGAGCCAGCCGAGGAAGATGGGCCCGCCTGCTTGGCCTGGAGGAGCAGCGCTTCGTCGGCCACCGTCGACTCCAGCAGCATGATCCAGGCCCGGGTGCCGACGCTCCCACCCCGACGACCTTGTGCGCGACATCGGTGAGCCGGAAATGATCCAGGAGATGGCGGCGGTCCTGCTGCAGATGCCGCGATAGCCGGTCATCAAGTGCTGCAACTGGGCGAGCAGCGCCGGTCCGTCGATGTCGATCAGTTCGTCCATCGGCATCACGAGCGGCGGCTTCGAGACGATCCGTCGGCGATCGCCGACGGTGGTGGTGAGTCTGCCGATCGCCTAGATGCTGTCGCGGGTGTACGCCTTCGCGAGCTTCCCGCGCGCCGCCCGTTCGTCCGCAGTCAGTTGGTCGTCCATCCGTCCAGGGTCGCCCCCGTACCGTCATCTTGACCAGCAAGACATCCTAAGTCGACTAATCGAGTGAACTTAAACTGCTTTGCATGACTTTCCTCTGGTACATCCCGAACCAGGTCGACCCCGGTCACCGCGGCGACGACACCGTCCAGGGACACAACAGCATCGAGCGCCTGACCGAGCTGGCCAGCCTGACCGAGGACCACGGCTGGGGCGGCGCCCTGCTCGGCACCGGGTGGGGCCGGCCCGACACCTTCACGGTCGCGACCGCACTGGCTGCCCGGACGACGACCTTCCAGCCGCTGGCCGCGATCCGCCCCGGGTACTGGCACCCGGCGCACTTCGCGTCCGCGGCGAGCACGCTCGACCAACTCTCCGACGGGCGTCTGCTGATCAACATCGTCTCCGGCCAGGACAACCTGGCGGCGTACGGCGACAGCGAGGGCGATCAGCCGCAGCGCTACGCCCGTACGAAGGAGTTCCTCCAACTGGTACGGCGGTTGTGGACCGAGGAGGCCGTGACGTTCGCCGGCGAGTACTTCTCGGTCACCGGGTCGACGGTCGCGACCCGTCCCGTCGTACGGGAAGGTCGTCCGCATCCCCGGCTGTACTTCGGTGGCGCGTCGGACGCGGCGCAGCGGGTGGCTGCGACGGATGCCGACGTACAGCTGTTCTGGGGTGAGCCGCTGGACGGGATCGCGGAACGGATCTCGCACCTGCGGGACCTGGAGAAAGAGCTCGGTCGCGAACATGCGCCGCTCGAGTTCGGGTTGCGGATCACGACGCTGGTTCGGGACACGTCCGATCAGGCCTGGGCCGACGCCGAGGCCAAGGTCGCGAAGATGGCGGAGGCGCAGGGCAATCGCGATCGCCGCTGGTTCAAGGCCGTCGGTCAGCAGCGGCTGCTCGAGCTCGCCGAACGCGGCGAGGTCCTCGACGACAACCTCTACACCGCACCCGGCAAGTACGGCGGAGGCGGCGCCGGCACCACCTGGCTGGTCGGCTCGCCCGACGAGGTCGCCAAGTCGCTGCGCAAGTACCGCGACCTCGGCGTGACCCACTTCATCCTGTCCGACACGCCGTACCGCGAAGAAACCATCCGCATCGGCGACCAGCTCCTACCGCTTCTGGGCCAGTGACCTGAAAGGATGCTGCTCACCGCTTGACTGTCGCGTGCCCAGTGTGATCGGTTGATTACCGAGCGCCAGCGGTGGGTATGTGGCGCAGTGAGGCACGTGAGGAGCATCGATGGTCAATTATCTGCCCCGGTCTGCGTGGAACGCGCGACCGCCCAAGGACGGGCCGGGCAACCTGACCGTGTCCCGGGTCGAGGGCGCGGTGATCCACTGGCCGGGCACCGGGTCGACGAAAGTGATCCACACCCAGGCGGCGGTCGCGTCCGCGTTGCGCGGGTGGCAGGACTACCACATGGACAGCCGCGGCTGGTCCGACATCGCGTACCAGATCGCGGTCGACCAGTCCGGCCGGGCCTGGACGCTGCGCGGTCTGCGCACCCAGTCCGGCGCCAACGGCGACAACGACGTCAACGAGCGGTACGGCGCGATCCTGCTGGTGCTGGTCACCGGTGAGCAACCGTCCGCCGCGATGAAGGCGACCACCCGCGCGGTGATCGCCGACTTCCGCAAGCTCTACCCCCGCGGTACGGCGATCCGGCCGCACTCCGCGGTCCGCCCGGAGCCGACAGACTGCCCCGGCGACCCCGCCCGTGCCGCGATCGCCCGCGGCGAATTCACCCCTGGCCACTCGGAGGACGACGACATGACGCCTGCCCAGATGCAGGAACTGAAGAACTTCATCGAGGCCCGCTCGCAGGCCTACGCCCTCTGGGTGCACAAGCAGCTGCGCCGCGATCTCACCGCGGTGGTGAAGGCGTACGCACTCGACATCAAGAACTACGAGCGCCAGACCGACGCCGCCGACGCGGCCCGCGCGGCCGCCGCCGTCTGGGCCACCGCTCCGAAGAGTCTCCAGGTCGACGGCGACCCGGCCCAGGAGCCGGTCAGCCCCGATCCCGCCACCGATCCCGAGCCCAGTCTCCCCGACCTGGACCCGTTCCCCACGGTCGACGAGAAGACCGCGACCAACGGCGACAAGCCGGCCTAGCCACCCCACCAACCAGGCCCCACCGGCAATTGTCGGTGGGGCCTGGTTGGTTGTCGGGGTGGATATCGAACGACTGCAGGACCGGCTGGACAAGATCTCGGTCGGGTACGGCGAGCATCTGGGCTTCGACCGTGACCCCGACTGGTTCCTGCTCAAACTCCAGGAGGAGGTCGGCGAGCTGACGCAGGCCTACCTCCAGCACACCGGCCGGGCCCGGGCGAAGGGTGCGACCGCGGAGCAGATCCGCGACACGTTCCACCAGGAGTTCGCCGACGTCCTGTGCCAGTTGCTGCTGTTCGCGTATCAGCACGACGTCGACCTGCCGGCCGAGATCGAGCGCAAGTGGCTGGTCTACGAAGCCTGACGCGGAGCGCGGGCGTTCAGTACGAGGGCGACGGTCAGCCCGATCGAGACCACCGAGTCGGCCGCCAGGCTGATCCCGATCGGGGCCTGGAAGAACGTGTCCAGCGCCAGTGCCACGGCGTACCCGAGCGGCCAGATCAGGGTGCCGATCAGCTTCCAGATCGTGGTCCAGCGGTTCGACGACCAGAGCATCCCGAGGCCGATCACCCAGCCGACCACGGCCACGATCCCACTGAACGACAGCAGGTACGGCGCGACCAGCACCAACCCGACCGCGACGAAGTCCCACGGACGCAGCCGTGGCGGTACCTCGACCTGCACCAGGCCGTCGGTGGCGGCTGCGACGATCTCGCTCGGCCGCCCGAGCCGCTGCAGGACCTCGCGGATCTCGTCCTCGGACGTCGCACCGCCCGCACGCGCCTCGGCGATGTGCGCCTTCATGTCGGCGAGCAGCTCGTCGCGCCGTCCGGCCGGCAGCTCCGCGGCCTCCGTGGCCAGCTCGTTCAGGTACGCGTCGACCAGGCGATCGCTGTCCAGTTCCATGCTCATCCCCGTCTCCCACTCTGCAAGATCTTGTCGACCGAGGTACAGAACCGCCGCCAGTCCGCGGTGAACGCGGCCAGCGCCCGGCTGCCCTCGGGTGTTGAGGTGTAGTACCGCCGCGGCGGGCCTGATCCGGACTCCTGCCAGCTCGTCTCGACCAGACCTTCGCGGCGCAGTCGGGCCAGCAGTGGGTAGATCGTGCCCTCGGTCGTCACCAGTCCGTCGACCTCACCGAGCGCCTTGACCAACTCGAAACCGTAACGAGGCTCTCCCTGCAACAGCGCCAGGACGCAGAACTCCAGCGTCCCGCGGCGCAGCTGCGTGAAGACCTTCTCGGCTACCATGCGAGACAAGGTACCTGTCCACACCAAGATAAGCCAAGTCGAGGATCAGTCAGTTTTCGGCCGCACCGAGAACATCACGGCGAGCACGAACGCCGGGATGGCCACAACCCAGAGCGGGGGGAGGTTGAGCAGCACCGGCGCCAGACAGAGGATCAGCAGGTCGAACCCGCGCATCGGCTGCGAGAACAGGCCCGGCGGGATCGCGCCCATCGGCGAGGCGACCAGCGGACCGGAGTACGACGGCGGCCGCGCGGAAGCCTGGCGGACGGCGCCGGAGACCATGCCGGCGGCAACCGCGAACGTCGCCGAAAGACTGCCGATGGCCGGGAATGCGAGCCCCGCCCAGAGCACCGCGAACAGCCCAGGTACGACAGCCATGATGACCCGCAGGTCACGTAGGTCCATGCCCAGCGCCCGGGCCAGGCCGGTGGATCGGCAGGCCGTTCGTAGCCCGTCCATCAACGGGCGGACCGCGACGAAACCCGCGAACGCAGCGCCGACCGGCACGAGTACGTCGAAGCCCGCGCCGGCGATCGCATACGGTACGACGAGCAGCGCGAACCCGATCACCAACCGCCGCGGCCAGCGCAGGATCCGCAGGAACTCGCGGTGCACGAGCGCCGCGCCGCGCGATCCACGACCGCGGCGGGTATGCGCCCGTCCCTGCAACCGCCAGTGCCGCCCGGCAACCACGTCGGCGAGCATGCTGACGTCCAGACTGCTGGCCGCACCCGCGAGACCGGCCAACAGGTCCCCACCCGCGATCACGCTCGTCCGCGTGAGCTTGTCGAGCGACCGCGAGGTGACGATCACCAAGCCCACACACAGCACGACCAGGACGGCGAGGATCACCAACAGGCGCGTCTGTGCGGGCTCGATCAGCCCTGGCTCGCCGGCCTGACCGCCCGGATGCAGAGCGAGCACCACGGCCGGAATCGCCGCCGCGATCAGCAGCAGATCCGCAACCCGCAACGCCCACCGCGGCCGACGGCCGTTCTGCTGCACCCACACCGCCGCGGCCGCCGTGCAGACAAGCACCGCCGCCATCAGCGCGGCCGCCTCGAGCACCTCTGACCATCCCGACCCGAGCAACGCCCACACGACCATCGAGGCGACGAACCCGATCACCGCCACGACAACCATCACCAGCCGGTACGCCGGCCGCAGCAGCGCCGACCGGTCCACGGGAGTCGCGAGCAACCAGAACCCGGTCGCCTGGGACGCGGACACCGGCCCCACACTCAGCAGCATCCGGATGGTGGTTGCCAGCAGCAACGGTACGACGACCCACGGCATCCAGTGCGAGAGCTCACCACAGGTGAACGACGTACAGTGAGCCACGTTCGAGTTCAGGTGGCGTACGACGTTGCCGCCGGTGGCGCCGACCATGGCCAGGGTGAACAGGACCAGGTAGGCGTCCTCGAAGATCTGGCCGAACGACCGGTCCGCATGCTTCCGACGGGTCGTCCGCATCCACTGGCGCAGCGCCCGCGAGGTCGGGATCGCACCGAAGTCCGTGGCGTCGAACCGCACCGGCTCGTCTGCTGCGGTCATGGCAGCGGCGTGAGGGTCACGACCGAGTCGGCGACCGTCTCGACCAGGGCGGGGTCGTGGCTCGCGAACAGGATCGAGGTGCCGGACTTCTTCTCCTCGAGCAGCCGGTTCGACAGCCACTGCACGCCGTCGGTGTCCAGCCGCGCCTCGGGCTCGTCGAGCACCATCAGCTTGCGCGGCCGGACCAGCGCCGTCGCCAGTGCGAGGCGACGGCGCTGACCGGACGACAGCGACCCGGGCAGCTGATCGGCGGCCGGCAGCAGGCCGATGTCGTGGAGCGTCGTGTCGACGAGGTCTTCCGGTGCTGCGTTGCCGTGCGCGCGGGCGAGCAGGTCGAGATGCTCGGCCGCGGTCAGGTCCGGGAAGAAGTCCAGGTCGTCGAGCAGCGTGGCGACGTCACGGCGTACCACCTCGGCGCGCTCGTCGATCGGCACGCCGTCGAGCAGGATCTTCCCGGCCGCCGCCTCGGCCGAGCCGACGATGCACTTGAGCACGGTCGTCTTGCCGGCGCCGTTCGGGCCGACCAACGCGATCGCCTTGCCCGCGGCGAGGGTGAACGTGAGCCCCTCGATCACCGGCCGGTCGCCGTACTTGTGCTGCAGATCCGTCACCGACAGCCGCGGCGCTGCCTTCTTGCTCATGTGTGGCGGCTCACTTCTTCCGGACCAGCGTCAGCCCGTCGCCGATGCCGAGCATGATCACGTCGACGCGATCGTCCTGCGCGACGTGCGCGTTGAACTCCTTGCGGTCGGCCGGACCGTCGGCGTCGATCACCCGGCCGCCGGCCAGCGTGTTGTCGAACAGCAGCAGCCCGTTCGGCCGGATCAGCGGCAGCACCGCCTCGAAGTACCGGATGTACCAGTCCTTGTCGGCGTCGACGAAGGCCAGGTCGAACTCGCCGTCGAGCTTCGTCACCGACTCGTGCGCGTCACCGATCCGCAGGTCGATCCTGCCCGCGACGCCGGCCCGCTCCCAGTACCTGCGGCCGATCGATGTCCACTCGTCGCTCACGTCCAGGCAGATCAGCTCGCCGTCGTCCGGCAGCCCGCGCGAGATCGCCAGCGCGGAGAACCCGGTGAAGGTGCCGATCTCGACCGCCCGGCGGGCGCCGATCAGCCGGGTCAGCGTGGTCAGCAGGCCGGCCTGGTCCGCGGTGGTCAGCATCCCCGCGGGGTTGCCGAGCTTCTCGGTCTCGGCGCGCAGGTCGGTCGCGATCTCGTCCAGCGGCATGCCGTGGGCGACCATGTAGTCGTGCAGTTCCTCGGTCACCGGTACCTGATGGCCCATGAATTCCCGCCCTCCGTGTATTTGTTCGGTCGCCTGTAGTCTCTATTGGCTGTCTGCTGGCCGTACACCGACCCCACCTAGGGAGCATTACGCATGCGCATCGCCATCGCTGGTTCGATCGCGACCGACATCCTGATGACGTTCCCGGGCCGGTTCAAGGACCAGTTCCTCGAGGAGCAGATGCACAAGGTCTCCTTGTCGTTCCTGGTCGACGAGCTGGTGGTGCACCGCGGCGGCGTCGGCGCGAACATCTGCTACGGGATGGCGCAGCTCGGGTTCGGGTCGGTGCTCGTCGGTTCGGTCGGCGCCGACTTCGCCGAGTACGGCGCGGCGCTGACAGCGGCCGGCGTGGACGTCTCGCACGTCCGCGTCTGCGAGAACGTACACACCGCCCGGTTCACCTGTACGACGGACCTCGACGCGAACCAGATCGCCTCGTTCTACACCGGCGCGATGGCCGAGGCCCGCGAGCTCGACCTCGGCGCGATCCATCAGGCCACCGGCGGCGTGGACCTGGTGCTGATCGGCGCCGACGACCCGGACGCGATGATCAAGCACACCGGTCTGGCCAAGCAGCACGGCATCGCCGTCGCGGCCGACCCGTCGCAGCAGTTGGCGCGGATGGAGGGTGCGGACATCCGGACGTTGATCGACGGGGCGGCGTACCTGTTCAGCAACGAGTACGAGGCCGGGCTGCTGATCCAGAAGACGGGCTGGAGCCACGAAGAGATCCTCGACCGCGTCGGCGTCCGCATCACCACGCACGGCGGCGACGGCGTGGTGATCGAGGACACCACCGGGATCCTGGCGAAGGTCGCGGCCGTGCCCGCGCCGGGCCTGGTCGACCCGACCGGCGGCGGCGACGCGTTCCGCGCCGGGTACCTCACCGGCCGCGCCGCCGGCCTCGACCACGAAGCCGCCGCCCACCTCGGCTGCACGCTGGCCACCACGGTCCTGGAAACGGTCGGCACCCAGGAGTACACCCTCGACCACGTGGCCTTCCTGGAGCGCCTCACCAACAGCTACGGCGACGAAGCCGCCGCCACCGCCAAGCAGGCCCTAACCCAGGCGAGCTAGCGCGCCCGTCTGCGCCAGCAGCGCGAACCGGTCCGGAGAGCCCCAGTGCTCGACGATCCGGCCGTCCACGACGCGCGCCTGCTCGAACAACGCGATGTCGATCGGCGCGTTGCTCGGTGGGCCGAAGAACGCGCCGGTGGCGGTCCCGCGCGCCCGGCCGCGGGCCCAGACCAGGTCGCCGACGACGACCGAGTCCTCCAGGGTGTAGACGATGTCCGGCATCAGCTCGTGGACCTGCCGGATCGCGGCCTTCACCTGCTCGCGGGCCTGGTCACCCCTCCCGGCCAGGCCGAACTGGTGCTCGATCAGGTCCGGCGCGCACAACTCGTCGACGATCGCGTCGTTCCCGGTCGCGAACCCCTCGGACAGAATCCGCTCGAGCACCTCTCGTGGTCCTTCCATGACTCCCCCTCAACGGTATTGCACTAGCAGTGCACTCGATGCAGTGTCACTGCACTGAACACAGTGATAGTGTTCCCACATGCCTGAGGCTGTCAAGTCCTATCGCCAGGTGCAGGCGGAGGAGACGCGGATCCGGATCGCCCGCGCGGCGCGCGGGCTCTTCGCCGCGCAGGGGTACGGCGCCACGAGCATCGACGCGATCGCCAAGGAGGCCGGGGTCGCGACCCGGACCGTCTACTCGGCCTTCGGCACCAAGCGGGAGATCCTGTCGCTGATCTGCGACCAGTGGCTGAGCGAGGCCGGTGCGCTCGAGCGGGCCGACCAGGTGTTCGCGATCGAGGACCCGGTCGAGCGGCTCCAGGGCGCGGCCGGCTGGCTGACCAACCTGTACGCGGCCGGTTTCGACGTCGTGCTGATCTTCGAGGCCGCGACCGACGAAAGCCCTGAGACCAAGGCCTTGCTGCGGTCGAAGCTTGCCGGACGCAACCAAGTCATGGACGCGATGATCGCGTCGCTGGAGCCCGAGCTGCGGGTACCGCTGAAGCAGGCGCAGGCCGTGTACCGTGCGCTTGCGGCGCCTGGTGTGTATCAGGAGCTGGTGGACGAGTCGGGCTGGAGTCCGGAGGAGTTCGAGACGTTCGTCGCCGACTCACTCCACCGTCAGTTGCTCTGAGAGCGAGCCCACAGGCCGCGGACGTGGCCGATGTGGCGGCGCATCAGTTGTTCGGCGCCTTCACCGTCGCCCGACTCGATCAGGTCCAGCAGTTCGTGGTGCTCGGTGGCCGACGGGAGGAGGCGGCCGCTCTCGACCAGGGGCGTGAGGCCGAGCAGGCGGGTCTGGGAGCGCAGGTCCGACACGACGTCGACGAGCTTCTGGTTGCCGGAGTACGCGAGCAGGGTGACGTGGAAGACGCGGTCCGCCTCGATGTACGCGATCAGGTCGCCGGCTTGAGCCGCCACCACGATGTCCTCGGCCAGCCGGCGCAGCCGTGGGTGATCCGCGGCCGGAATCACCGGTACGACGTCGCGGACCGTCGGCGGCTCGATCAGCTGCCGGACCGCCGCCACGTTGTCGAGGTCCTCGTCGGAGACCTCGGTGACCCGGAAACCCTTGTTCCGCAACGAGATCACCAGGCCCTCGCGGACCAGGTCCAGCATCGCCTCGCGCACCGGCGTCGCGGAGACCCCGAACCGCGCGCCGAGGGTCGGCGCGGAGTACACCTCTCCCGGCTTCAGCTCGCCGGAGATCACCGCCGCCCGCAGTGCGTTGGCAACGCTGTCCCGCAGGTTCTCGCGCTGTGCGAGCCGCCGTACGCTCGGCATCGGCTCGGTCGAATCGGCAGTCATCGTTCACCTCCCAGGGTCGCCGCCTATTGTGAATCACCGGTCGTCAGCGCGCCGGGATGCCACCCCCGACGGACGCGACCAGCTCGGTGAGCCGTTCGAACACGCGATCCGACCCGAGCCCGTCGTGCTCGTACTCGTTCGTCACCCACGCCTGCAGATTGCCGACCCGGCCGGCGGTGTCGAGCTGCAGCCCGGAGTCGACGTACATGTCGTCGAAGTACACCGCCGCAGCCATCGGTACGTCGTTCGCCGCCAGCCGCTCGAGGTCGTACAGCTCCGGCCACCGCGGCCGCTGCGCCATCGCCTCGACCGCGCCCTGGAACGGCCGCAGGCCACGGATCTCGGAAAACATCCAGGGGTACATCATCTCGCCGGTGAACAGCAGCGGCCGCGCGTCCTCGGCGAACTCCGGCCGCCGCACCCGCTCCGCGTCGGCCGCCCATCCGGTCGCCCCCTCCCCGGATCCGTAGATGCTCTCCTGCAGAGCAGCGAACAACGGCTCCGAGAGGTACGACGACAGGTCGAGCGCCTGCCCCAGGAAGGTGTCCGAGAGCTCGTCACCGTCCAATGCTTCGTCGATCAGCCAGTGGATCCGCTCGTACCCAGGCTTCATCCCGAAGGCGATCCCGAGCGACTGGAACCGGCGTACCGTCAGCCGATCGCCGTCCGGCAGCCGTACGTCGTCAGCGGCCAGCTTGTCCGCGATCGCGGAGACCCGCTCCACGTTGTGCGGGTAGCGCTGGTAGAACTCGCGGTTCTTGGCCTCGACCCGCGGATAGGTACGCCGGTACACCTCGGCCGCCGACGGATCGATCGAGGCAAGCCCACCGGTCACGTAGCACGCAGTCAGACCCTCAGGCGCCTTGGACAGATAGGTGAGCGTCAGGAATCCCCCGTAGCTCTGACCGAGCGTCGACCACGGCTTGTCGCCGAAGACCGTCTTCCGCAGGTGCTCCGCGTCGGCGATGATCGAGTCCGCGCGGAAGCACGCAAGATAGTCGGCGCCGTCCTCGGCCGACATCGTCGCGATCCGCCGACGGGTGACCGGCGTACTCCGGCCTGTGCCCCGCTGGTCCATCAGGACGACCCGATAGTTCTTCAGGGCCTGCCCGATCCACCCGGTCACACCGATCGGCCGCGGCCCCCGCCCGCCCGGACCGCCCTGCAGGAACAGCAGGCACGGCAGGTCCTCGTTCTTGCGGGTCGGGTCGACGAGCTCGCGGGCGAAGACCGTGATCGTCTCGCCCGGGTCGGACCAATCGAGCGGCACCTCGACGGTGTGCTCGCGGACATGCATGCCGGGAATCGTGTAGCTGATCATGAGGCCTCTTTCTGCCTGCGTCTGGCATCCCACTCCGGGTTGATCCGCGGTACGGCGGCCAGCAGCGTCTTGGTGTACTCGTCCTGAGGATCGCCGAACACCTGATCGCGCGACCCCAGCTCCACGATTCTGCCTCTGTTCATCACGGCCACGCGCTGCGAGATCTGCCGGACCACGGCCAGGTCGTGCGCGATGAAGATGTAGCTGAAGCCGCTCTCCCGCTGCAGCCGCATCAGCAGCTCCAGCACCTGCGCCTGGATCGAGACGTCGAGCGCGGACACCGCCTCGTCGCAGATCACCAGCTTCGGGTTCACCGCGAGCGCGCGGGCGATCCCGATCCGCTGCGCCTGCCCGCCGGAGAACTGCGCCGGGTAGCGCCGGTAGTGATCCGGGTTCAGCCCGACCCGCTCCATCAGGTCCTGGGTGAACGCCCGTCGACCGCCGTCCGGCGTGATCCCCTGGTACGTGAGCGGCGCGGTGATGATCCGCTCCACGGTGTAGCGCGGGTTCAGCGACGAGAACGGGTCCTGGAACACGACCTGCACGTTGTTCCGGAAGCTCGCCAGCTCCTTGCCCCTGGCCCGCGTCACGTCCTGGCCGTCGAACACGACGGACCCGTCGGTCGGCTCCAGCAACCGGGCCGCGATCCGCGCGGTGGTCGACTTGCCGCTGCCGGACTCCCCCACGATCGCCAGCGTCTCGCCGAGCTCGACCTCGAAGCTCACGTCGTCGACGGCGGTGAACGTGGACTTCCGCGCCCGCGCACCTTCGCCGCGGGTGACGAACTCCTTCGTGACACCCCGTACTTCGAGCAACGTCATGTCGTCACCTCGTCGTCGATCCTGGGTACGGCGTCCAGCAGCATCCGCGTGTACTCGTGCCGCGGATCCGAGAACACCTGCTCGGCCGTCCCGTACTCGACGGGATCACCGGAGCGCATCACCAGCACCCGTCGTGCGATGGAACTGATCACGGCCAGGTCATGGGTGATGAAGATCATCCCGGTACCGGTCGTCGACTGCAGTTCGGCGAGCAGCTCCAGGATCTGCGCCTGGACGGTCACGTCCAGCGCGGTCGTCGGCTCGTCCGCGATCAGCAACGACGGCGAGCAGCACAGCGCCATCGCGATCATCACTCGTTGCCGCTGGCCACCGGAGAACTGGTGCGGGTAGTGGTCGACCCGCCGCGCGGGATCGGGGATCCCGACTCGCTCGAGCGCGTCGATCGCGACCTGCCTGGCGGCACGGCGTGAGCCACCGAGGTGTGTCTGGTACATCTCGGAGATCTGCAGACCCACGGTGTAGTAAGGATTCAGCGACGACAGCGGATCCTGGAACACCATCGAGATCGCCTTGCCGCGGACCGACCGCAGGTCTCGTTCGGAGCGTCCGATCAGCTCCGTGCCGTCCAGCCGGACGCTCCCGGACGTCCGCGCTCCGCGCGGCAGCAGGCCCAGTACGGCGAGGGCCGTCATCGATTTGCCCGACCCGGACTCACCGACGATGCCGAGCGTGTCGTCCCGGCCGACCGTGAACGACACGTTGTTCACCACGTCCACCGGACCGCGACCGGTCGGCAGCGTGACGGTCAGGTCCTCCACCACGAACAGTTCGTCGCTCATGACGACACCACCCGCACGCGCGGATCCAGCGCGGTGTACAGCAGGTCCACCACAACGTTGCCGATGACAACGAAGAACGCGGCCAGCAGCGTCACCGCCATGATCACCGGCTGGTCGTTCTTGGCGATCGAGTCGGCGGCCATCTTGCCGATCCCGTTCAGCCCGAACACGGTCTCGGTGATCAAGGCGCCGCCGAGCAGTCCGGCGAAGTCCATCCCGAAGATCGTGGTGATCGGCGTCAGCGCCGGCCGGAGCGCGTGCCGGCGCATGATCAGCGCACCGCTCAGTCCCTTGGCGCGCGCCGTCCGGAAGTAGTTCTCCGACAACGTGTCGATCACATTGCTCCGGGTCAACCGTGCGTACAGGCAGGCGTAGCCGACGGCCAGCACGACCCACGGCATCAGGTACGACTCGAACCACAGCACCGGGTTGTCCGCGAACGGCACCGCCGACGGAAACGGCAGCACCTGCAGCTTCACCACGAGCACGTACTGGAGCAGCAACGCGAGCACGTAGTTCGGCACACTCACCCCGCCGAGCGCGAGCGCCATCGCCGTACGGTCCCACCACGTGCCCTGCTTCACGGCGCTGACGAGACCGCCGATCACACCGGCGAGCAACCACAGTACGGCGGCGCCGACCGCGACCGTGACGCTGACGGGCAGCCGGGCGGTGATCATGCTCCAGACCGACTCGTTGGTCTGGAAGCTGTACCCGAGACACGGCGCCGAGCAGTGCACCGAGCCGTACTGACGGCCCGCGAAGATGCCGCGCAGGAACTCCCAGAACTGGGTCAGGATCGGCTGGTTCAGCCCGAGCACGTCGCGGATCGAGTTGATCCGGTCCGGCGTACACGTCTTGCCGCAGATCATCACCGCGGGATCCGGCGACAGCTTGAAGAAGATCAGGTACGTGAACAGGCAGACGGCCAGCAGGATCAGCACGACGCTGCCGAGCCGGCCCAGAACGTAGCGCGTCATGCCGCCTCCCCCTGGTCGATCAGCGTGCGGATCTTGTCGCCGAGCACGGTCAGCGAGAGCACCGTGAGGAACAGGAACGCGCCGGGGATCACGAAGAACATCGGGTCGACGGAGTACCAGCTGACCGAGCTCGCGATCATCTGGCCCCAGGACGCGGTCGGCGGCGACACACCGACGCCGAGGAACGACAGACCGGCCTCGGTGCCGATGAAGCCGGGGATCGCCAGCGTCGTCATCACCACGATCGAGCCGCGCAGGTTCGGCAGGATCTCCCGGAACACCACCTGGGTGTCCTTCGCGCCGGACGCCCGCGCCGCCTCGACGAACTCACGGTTGGCCAGCGTCATCGTCTGGCCGCGGATCACCCGGGCCAGGTACGGCCAGCCGAACACGCTGATCACCACGACCAGCAGCACCGGCCGGTTGCCCGACGGCAGCGACGACAGGATCGCGATCATGAAGATCAGCGCCGGGAACGCCATCAGGAAGTCCATCAGCCGCGAGATCACCTGGTCGACCCAGCCGCGGTAGAACCCGGCCAGCATGCCGAGCACCACGCCGAGAACCCCGGTCAGCAGCGTGGCCGACAGCGAGATCGTGATCGACACGCGCGCGCCGTACACGATCCGGGCGAACAGGTCACGGCCGTTCTGCGGCTCGACGCCGAACCAGTGCGAGCCGCTGATGCCACCGAGCGTCCCGCGCGGCAGGCCGCCCAGGTCGGAGTTGATCGCGGCCGAGTCGAACTGGTACGGCCCCCAGCCGCTGAGCTTCGTGATCAGCGGGGCGGCGACCGCCATCAGGACCACGATCGCCAGGAACACCAGGCAGGCCAGCGCGCCCTTGTCCCGGGTGATCGCGGTCAGGATCCGCCGGCCCGAGGTGGGCGGACCACCGGCCGCGGCCGGGGTCCCCACCTCCTCGACTTCGAGCAGTGCCGGGGTCGTTGTCACTTCCCGCTGTCCTTGAGACCGACCGACACCAGGTCGATGCCGCCCGAGAAACCGTCGTGCAGGTAGGCGCCACCGATGTTGCTCCCGACAAGCATCAGCACCTTCTCGTACAGCAGCGGCACGACCGGCGCGAGCGCCATGATCTGCTTGTCCAGCTCGCCGTACGCCGCGTTCGCCGCGTTGACATCGGTGAGCTTGGAGATCTCGTCGATCTTCGCGTTGACCCCCGGGTCGTTCAGCTGCGACAGGTTCGTGTTGCCCTTCGAGGTGATGTTGCGGCCGTCGAACAGCGGCGGCAGGAAGGTCGCGCCGGACGGCCAGTCCGGGCACCAGCCGGTGATCGCCGCGTCGTGCTGCTGCGACGTCGTACCGATCACCTCGTAGTACGTCGCGGTGTCGATCGTGTTGATCTTGACGGTGATCTTCAGCGGCGCGAGCGCCTGCTGGACCGCGACCGACATCGCCTGCATCTTCGGTTGCGCGCGGGTGTCGAGCGTCATCGTGAAACCGTTCGCGAGACCGGCCTCGGTCAGCAGCTTGCGAGCGCCGTCGATGTCGCCCTTGTTGTCCTGGCTCGGGTACGGGTCGTAGTCGACCCGGCCGGTGATCGTCGGCGGCTGGATCGTGTTCCCGATCTCGGCGAGCGCCGATCCGCCGTCCGCGTCCCGGACCGTCTGCTTGTTCACCGCCAGGTTGATCGCCTGCCGGACCTTGACGTTGTCGAGCGGCTTCTTCGTGGTGTTCAGGCCCATGTACGTCGTGCAGCCGTTGATGCCGGTCATCGTCCGCTGCTTCAGCTGCGGGGTCTGCATCCGGGCCACGGTCGCGGCCTGGACCGTACCGGCGATCGCGTCGGCGTCGGTGCCCTGACCGGCGAGCATCCGCTCGTCGATGGTGGCCGGGTCGAGGCCGAACGTCCACTGGAAGACATCGGGGTTCGCCGTCCGGACGCTGTCGGTCTTCTTGTCCCACTTGTCGTTGCGGACGAGCTTGAGCGAGGCCCCCGGCTTGTTGTCGGCGAGCTTGTACGGACCGGAGGCGATCGGCTTGCTGTCCAGCTGGTTGCCCGCGCCCTGGCCCTTCGGCACCGGCGTGAACGTGTTCTGCGCGACCACGCTGCCGAAGTCCGCGAACGGCTTCTTCAGGTGGAACACGATCGTCTTCGCGTCCGGCGTCGCGATCGTCGACAGATCACCCGACTTGTACGGACCCTGGTACGACGCGGGTGCCTCGATCAACTGCTTCGCGTACGGCGAGCCGATGCCGATCTCGGGATCCCACGCGCGCTCGACACCCCACTTCACGTCCGCGCTGGTGATCGGCGCACCGGTCTCGAAGAACAGTCCGTCCTTCAGCGTGAACGTCCAGGTCTTGCCGCCGTCCGTCGGCTTGCCGGTGTCGGTGGCCAGGTCCGGCACGATCTTGGTGCCCTCGGCCCCCGGTGCGGCGCCCTGGGTGGTCAGCGTCCGGTAGATCAGCCGGTAGAAGTTGTTGACGCCGCCGTCGAAACCGCGGGCCGGGTCGAGGTGCGAGAACGCCGCGTTCGCGAGCACCTGCAAGGTGCCACCCTGTGCTGCCTTGGCTCCTGGACCGTCCGACTGACCGCTGGTTCCGGACGTGCCGCCACCACATGCGCTGAGTGTGAGTGCGGCCGAGGCCACCAGCCCCACAAGTATTGACGTTCTCTTCATGAGCCTTCTCTTTCGGTTCGCAGCCACACACGCATGGCCAAGGCCTGACGGTTTCCCCAGAGGAAGTACGGCGACAACGTCACCGGCACCTCGCGGACGGCGGATTGCTGGGTCTGTTCGGTGATCACGGGATAGAGCTCGGGCGCCGGAGCCGCCGCGACACCGGCGGTCAGCTCGAGCACGAGATGGTCGTCACGCTCTCGCGCGATCGCTGTGCTGACAGCGCTCGGCGTGACCAGCAGGTCGTCGACCGGCGCGTCCACATCTTGTTGCTCGACGCAATAGACCAACGGCCCGCGAGCTACTGCGATCGCGCCTCGCGTCGCGTCCAGGTATGGGTGCGAGCCGTGCGCTCTAGGTGCCATCGGCAACGTCAGCCGGACGATGTCGCCAGGCACGAAGGAGCCGCGCACAACAACCCATCCGTCGTCCCCGACCACTGGGGCCCCGTCCATGCCCGCCGACATCGACGTGACCGGCAAGCTGCCGGGTCCGGGCCGGGCGAGGGTCGCGTCACTCGCCCATCCGGGAATCCGCAGCGCGATCGCGCGTTCCTCGCCCGATGCCTTCTCGATCTTGAGCGTGATCTCGCCGTCCCACGGGTAGTCGGTGGAGACCGTGAGCGCGAGGTCCCCCGCGGTGATGCGGGCGTCGGCGTACACCCCGATGTACAGGATGTTGTCGCGGGCAATTGCTACGTGGTCCTGGAGCTCGGACATCCAGCGGACGATGTTCGGCGGGCAGCACGGGCAGCCGAACCACGCGCGCCGGAGCAGTTCACCGCCGTCCTCGGCGCCGGAGCGCTGCTCGTGGTCGGGCCGGCGCTGCAGCGGGTTGTCGTAGAAGAACGCCGTACCGTCCGCCGAAAGCCCAACGGCGTAAGCGTTGTAGAGCACGGTCTCGTAGACATCGAGGTACGACGCCTTGCCGGTAGCAACGAACATTCGCCAGGCCCACTGCATCGTCGCGATCGCCGCGCACGTCTCGGCGTACGCACGCTCGGACGGCAGCTCGTACCGGTCGCCGATCGCCTCGTCGGAGTGCCGGCTGCCGAGGCCGCCGGTGAGGTAGAGCTTGGTCGCGACCATGTCGTCCCACAGCCGCTCGAGCGCTGCCAGCAGCGTCGCGTCGCCGGTCTCCAGGTACACGTCGGTCGCGCCGGCGGCGAGGTAGGCCATCCGGACGGCGTGCCCGGTGACCGACGGCAGCTCGCGGAACGGCATGTGGTCCTGGAAGTACTCCCCCGGGAAGATCGTGTGCTTGAGCTTGCCCTGGCCGCGACGATCGACGAACAGCCGCGCCTGGGTCAGGTAGTCCTCGTCGCCGGTTTCTCGATAAAGCTCGACGAGCGCCATCTCGACCTCGGGATGCCCGTCGACGACTTCCTCGCCGTGCTCGCCGTACCTGCGGACGACCAGGTCCGCGAACTTGCGGGCGACGGTCAGCAGCCGGTCGTCGTCCAGCCGGCGTTTCGCGGCGACGGCGGCCTGGATCAGGTGGCCGAGGTTGTACAGCTCGTGCCCCCAGCCGAGGTCCGACCACGGCTGCTTGGGCTGGTCCGGGTCCTGGAAGTACGAGTTCAGGTAGCCGTCCTCGGCCTGCGCCTGCTCGAGCAGTCCGGCGACCTCGTCGAAGAACTCCCGGGCGCCGGGCGCACGGCCCGCCTCGTAGGCGAGCCCTTCCAGCGTCTTGTACAGATCCGTGTCGAGGAACGGGTACCGCCCGCGATACGGACCGATCGACGGGTCGGCCAGCCGCCGGAGGTTCTCCAGGTTCCCGGCCTTCCGCAGCTCCGCGATGACATGCGGAATCGTCGCGTCCCGGTTCCGCTGCTGCCAGCTCGACAGCAGCCCACCGGTCAACTCAACCTCAGTACCGTGTGACATTGCACTGACCTTAAGTGCAATGTCACACCTTGCCAAGGGATAACGGCAGACGTTTACACGCCGGAAACCAGCCACGCCCCGATGGCCCCTTCGCTTGCCATCGTGTTCGCGTGACCGACCCCCGTCTCGATCTGCGCCGCCCGGTCCCGAGACCGGCCGGCAACCTGTTCCGCGTCACCGCTGTGGTCAGCTTCCTGAGTCTGCCGCTGATCTGGGCGGCCTTCCTGTGGCTGCCGGGACTGTTCGCCGGTGGGGACGACGGGGATTGGTGCCAGGACGGCAACGCGTGCGTTGCGCCTGACGACGGGAGCACCAACTCCATCGACGGCCTGTACCTGATCGTCGCGGCAGCGTGCGTCGAACTCGCGGTGATCGGCTGCTACCTCGCGGTGGCGGCCTCGCATCGAGGGCTCGGGCTGCGCGCCCGCCTGCACGGACTCCCGACCGCGGTCGCGATCGTGGTCCTCGCCGTCGGTGGGTTCGCCTGGCTGCTGGTGGCCGAGGGCACCGAGCTCGTCGGGTCCGCCGGGATCGGCATCCTGCTGTTCGCCTTCTGGCTGTTCACACCTCTGGTCCTGTACCGCGTCCACCGCGCCGACCGGCGGGCGGTGATTCCGGTCGCGATCGGTCTCGCCCCCACCGCCGCCTGCAACGCCTATGTCGCCCTGGATTTTCTGATCGCCGCACTGCCGGCCGTCATGCTCGTTGTCGCGATCGGGACCGTCGTCGTCGTGCGCCTTCGGCAACGGCAGTGAGTCAGAGACGCGGGTCGACCGGCTCGGACTCCAGGGCGAGTACTGCGAAGACGCATTCGTGGATGCGCCACAGGGGCTCACCTCGGGCTGCGCGATCCAGCGCCTCGATGCCCAAGGCGTACTCGCGGAGCGCCAGGGAGCGCTTGTGGCCGAGGTTGCGGTCGCGGAGGCGGGTGAAGTTGGCCGGGTCGGTGTAGTCGGGGCCGTAGATGAGGCGCAGGTACTCCTGGCCGCGCACCTTCAGGCCGGGTTGCGCGAGGCCCTTCCCGGTCCGGGTCAGGTTCGCGGCCGGCTTCACCACCATGCCCTCGCCACCGGCGCCGGTCAGCTCCTCCCACCAAGTGATCCCGGCCTCCCAGTTGCCGGCGTCGACGAACAGCCGTCGGGTCGGCGTGATCAACTCCGGGCCCTCGGCACCCATCCGGTCCGCGACGTCGAGATGCCATGCGTGCGGCCGGTCCTGGTACGTCGCCCCTTCGGACGCGAGCACCTGGAACGGCGCCAACCGCACTCCGTCGAGTCCGTCGGTCGGCCAGCAGTACCGCCGGTACGCGTCGGTGAACTTGGCAGCGTTCGCCGTACGGCGCTCCATCGTCGACAGCAACTCACCCACCTCCAGCCCAGCTGCGACAGCCGACCGTAGCGCTGCAGTTGCTGCGGGCAACGACGTACGGGCGGCCGCGCCGACGGCGGCGTACTGGTTGCGGAGCAGGTCTTCGGCCTTCGCACTCCACGGCAGCAGCTCGGCGTCGAGCAGGATCCAGGACGTGTCCTCGAACAGGCCTGTCCGCGCGGCGACCGCCCGCAACCGGAGCAGGAGCTCGTCCGTCAGCTCCGCATCGAAGAACGAACGCCCGGTCCGCGTGTGGATCGCACCTCGGCCGGCGAGACCGAACCGTTTCTCCGCAACGTCGTCGTCCCGGGTCAGCAGCACGACCGCTCGCGAGCCCATGTGCTTCTCCTCGCACACCAGCTCGGTGACGCCCTGCGCCCGGTACGTCTCGAACGCCTGCCGCGGGTGCTCGAGCAGTCCCGGCTCCGGTGATGTCGCGACCGGGCTCATCGTCGGCGGCAGGTACAGCAGGAACCGCGGATCGATCGCGAACCGGCTCATCACCTCCAGTGCCGCGCCGGCCTGCTCGGCCCGGATGCTCAGTCGCCCATGCGTCGCGGTCTCGATCACCCGCCGGCCGGTCACGTCGGCCAGCTCGAGTACATCGGGCTCGCGGGTCGGCGCCGTTGCCACGTGCAACGGTTTGGCCGGCGCGTAGTACTCCTTGGCTGCTGGGATCGACACGAGTTCGCGCTCCGGGTAACGCAACGCGGTCAGGGATCCACCGAAGACGCAGCCCGTGTCGAGGCAGATCGTGTTGTTGATCCACTCCGGCTCCGGCGTCGGCGTGTGGCCGTAGACGACCGTCGCGCGGCCGCGGTAGTCGTTCGCCCACGGGTAGCGCACCGGCAGCCCGAACTCGTCGGTCTCCCCCGTCGTCTCGCCGTACAGGCAGAACGAACGGACCCGGCCGGACGCCCGGCCGTGCATCCGCTCGACCAGGCCGGCGTGCGAGACGACGAGCTTGCCGCCGTCGAACACATAGTGCGAGATCAGCCCGTCGATGAACTCGGCCACTGCGTCGCGGAACTCCGCAGGCTCCGCGGCGAGCTGTTCGAGGGTGGTCTCGAGGCCGTGGCTGATCTTCACGTTCTTGCCACGCAGCGCCCGCAGCAGCTTGTCCTCGTGGTTGCCCGGGACGCAGTACGCGTGGCCTCCGGCAACCATCCCCATCACCAGGCGCAGTACGCCGGGTGAGTCGGGGCCGCGGTCGACCAGGTCGCCGACGAACACGGCACGGCGGTCCGGGTGTACGGCGTCGATCGGGCGGCCGGCGTCGTCGCGGGTCAGCGTGTAGCCGAGGTCCGTGAGCAGCTGCTCGAGCTCGGGACGGCAGCCGTGGACGTCGCCGATGACGTCGAACGGTCCGGTCCGATCCTTGAGGTCGTTGAACAGCCGGGTGCGTTCGATGCTGACGGCATCGATCTCGTCGACGCTCGTCAGCACGTGCACGGTCCGGAAGCCTTCACGCTTGAGACTCCGCAGGCCGCGCTTCAGTTGCGAGCGCTGCCGGGTGATGACCTTCGCGCCGAACTGCCGGTCGGCGCGCTGCTCGGTGCGCTCGACGCAGACCCGCTCCGGCGGGTCCAAGACGATCGCCACCGGGAGTACGTCGTACTCGCGGGCCAGGTTCACGAGCTCCTTGCGTGCGTCGGGCTGCACGTTGGTCGCGTCGATGACGGTCAGCCGGCCGGCCGCGAGGCGCTTGCCGGCGATGAAGTTCAGGACCTCGAAGGCGTCCTTGGTCGCGGCCTGATCGTTCTCGTCGTCGGACACCAGCCCACGGCAGAAGTCGCTGGAGATCACCTCGGTCGACAGGAAGTGCTTCCGCGCAAAGGTCGACTTGCCGGAGCCACTCGCTCCGACCAGGACCACGAGGGAGAGCGCTGGTACGTCGATCTTCATCACGCCTCCTCCCGCCGGAACAAGGCGAGCTGAGTCGGTGGGCCGACGTCGGGGTCGACCGGTCCGACGGCGCGGAACTCGACCGCGTAGCCGTAGCGGTCGGCCACGTCGCGGGACCAGGTTTCGAACTCTGGCCGGGTCCACTCGAAGCGGTGGTCGGGGTGGCGGAAGTTGCCGGCCGGGAGGGACGGGAAGCGCACGTTGTACTCGCTGTTCGGGGTGGTCATCACGACGGCTGCCGGACGGGCAGTGCGGAAGATCGAATGGGCCAGCGCAGGCAGTCGTGGCGGGTCGACGTGCTCCACGACCTCCATCAGCACAACCGCGTCCAGCCCGGCCAGCCGGTCGTCGGAGTACGTGACCGACGACTGCAGGAACCGGAGCCGGTCGCGCTGCCGGTCGGGCAGGTCGTCGTAGTGCAGCCGTCGTTTCGCTCGGATCAGCGCCCGCGCCGACACGTCCGTCGCGATCAGTTCGCCGATCATCGGGTCCTTCAGCAGCTCACCGACGAGCGCGCCCTCGCCACAGCCGATGTCCGCGATCCGCCGCGCGCCCAGCTCACGCAGTACCGCGGCCACCGTCGTACGGCGCTCGACAGCGAGCGAGACCGAGCCCTCGTCGGACGACTCGTCGGCCAACTCCTCGCCATCGACCTCGGCGAGCCGCTCGAGAGCCGCGTCGGCCAGGTACCGCCGGTGGGCGAGGTAGCGCCGCGAGATCAGGTCCTTCTCGGGATGGGCAGCGAGCCAGCCCTCGCCCGCTCGCACCAGTTTGTCGACCTCGTCGGATCCGACCCAGTAGTGCTTGGCGTCGTCCAGCACGGGCAACATCACGTACAGGTGATTGAGTGCATCGGCGAGCCGCAGTACGCCGGTCAGCCGCAGGTCGACGTACCGCGAATCGCCCCACGTGGGGACCTCCGGATCGAGCGGCACGGGACGAGCGTCGACGGACCAGCCGAGCGGGGCGAACAAGCGCCCGGCCAGGTCGGAGCCGCCCCGGCACGGGAGCGCCGGGACGTGGATCTCGAGCGGGATCGCGCGGGCGGCCAGCTCAGGACGTGCGTCGCAGCGACCGTTCATCGCGGTCCGGAACAGCTTCGCCAGCGCGACCGCGAGCAGGCTGGAGGCGGCGTACGGGCGGTCGTTCACGTACTGCCCGAGCGTGAACCCTTCCGCTGCCTTGCCACGGCCGGAGCGGACGAGCCCGATCGGATCGATCTCCAGCAGCACCGCCGCCGTACAGCGCTCGTCGGTCGCCTCCGGGTAGAAGACATGGGCCCATCCGCCGGTGACCTCGATCGCCTGCGGTCGGGCCGGGTTCTTGTGCAAGAGGAACCCGAAATCACTCGCAGGTGCGTCTAGTCCGGTCAGGTCGGTACCAAGGGTCAGGAACACCGCTGTATTCGATCATGGGTCGCGGATTGAGACACGCGGATTCAGGACTGGCGTGTTCGCGCCTTTGGATCTAGCTTGTGTTGAGAAGATGAGTCGCTACAGACCGTCCTTCCCCGCTGACAGTCGGTACATGTCCCCGGTTTGTGGCGAGAGCCCAAGCACGTGACTACGGGGAAAGGATCATGGCACCATTTTGTCGCCTCCCGGGGTGTAGCCAGTGAAACCCCAGACATTCGAACTCGTCCGTTACACCGACATCAGCGGGGTTTCCGGCACCGGCGTCGTCGCCGAAGGATGTGTCTTCACCGACGGCTCGGTCGCGCTCCGCTGGCACGGCCCGAACCCCTCCACGGCCGTCTGGCCGGATCTGGATTCGATCCTCGCCGTCCACGGCCACTGCGGCGCCACCGTGGTGCGCTGGCTGGACGTCTCCGAGATGGAGCCGGTGCCGGGCACCGACCTCCTGCCGGGCGAGCTCACCCATATCCTGGCCACCGGACGCCGCACCCGTCACCACCCGCCGGCGGTCGCGTCGGCCTGACCGCACCTCCGCATCGAACCACCGGATCGAACCTTCGGACTGACCGCCCGGCCTACGGGGTGAGGCCGGTCAGCGCGAAGAACTCCTGCCGCGAGCTGGGGTTGTCGCGCAGGATCCCCTGCAGCGACGACGTGACCGTCCGCGAGCCGGTCGCGCGGACTCCGCGCAGCGACATGCACTGATGCTCGGCCTCGATCACCACACCGACCCCCTTCGGGTCGAGGTGGTCCTGGAGCCAGTCGGCGACCTGCTTGGTCAGCCGCTCCTGCACCTGGAAGTCGCGGGCGAACAGCTCCACCACCCGGGCCAGCTTCGACAGCCCGAGGATGCGGTCACCGGGCAGGTACCCGACGTGCGCGACGCCCTGGAACGGCAGCAGGTGGTGCTCGCACAGCGACTGCACCGGGATGTCCTTGGCCAGCACGAGCTCGTCGTACCCCTCGTCGTTCGGGAACGTGGTCAGCTCGAACTCGCGCGGCGTGAGCATCTCCGCGTAGGCGTTCGCGACCCGGCGCGGGGTGTCCGCCAGATGCGCGCTCTGCGGGTCGCGCCCGAGCGCCGTCAGCAGGTCGGCGACGGCGCGCTGCGCGGCCGGAAGATCGATCTCCTCCCGCCGGGCGACGATATGGAGGGGGACGGACTCGAGGTCGGCCGAGATCGCCATCTGCTCACTCCCTGAAGTGTCAACGAAGAGCCACTATAACTGTTACATCAACGCAAGTTGTCGATAGAATCATCCCGTGGACACCTCGTGGGACGCAGAGGTTCAGGCGGTCGCCGTACTCGACGAGCCGACGCGGCGCCGGCTCTACGAGTACGTCGTGGCATCGCCGGGCCCGGTGAGCCGGGACGAGGCCGCGACCGAGCTCGGCATCCCGCGGACGACGGCCGCGTTCCACCTCGACCGGCTCACCGAAGAGGGCCTGCTCGACACCTGCTACGAGCGCCGCAGCGGACGCACCGGTCCGGGCGCCGGCCGGCCCGCCAAGCTGTATCACCGCTCCGACCGCGAGATCGAGATCACCCTCCCCGAGCGCCAGTACGCCGTCGCCGGCCGCCTGCTCGCCGCCGCCGTCGAAGACGCCGAAGCCGCCGGTACGTCGCCGCGCGAAGCGGTCAACCGGCGGGCCCGGGAGTACGGCGAGGCGATCGGCCGCGCGGCGGGCGAATCCCCGGTGATCGAGATCCTGGCGTCGCACGGCTTCGAACCGCGTGCGGACAAGGACGGCATCGCGCTGGTCAACTGCCCGTTCCAGCGCATCGCCCAGGAACAACCGAAGCTGGTCTGCGGGATGAACCTGCATCTGCTCGCAGGAATCGTCAGCGCCCTCGACCTCCCGTACGAGGCCACCCTCGCCCCGTCCTCCGGCCACTGCTGCGTTCGCCTCGTGCCGGCCGGACTAAGCTCGCCGAGTGGCACGGAGTAAACAGGCGACGGGTAAGACGAGTCAGGGCACCCCGGCGACGGTTGCGCTGACGAAGGCGAAGATCGAGTTCACGACGCACGCGTACGAGCACGACCCGGCGGCGAAGTCGTACGGGCTGGAGGCCGCCGAGGCGCTCGGGCTGGCGCCGGAGCAGGTGTTCAAGACGCTGCTCGTCGAGGTCGACGGGAAGCTCGCGGTCGGCGTCGTACCGGTCGGCAAGCAGCTCGACCTGAAGGCGATCGCGGCCGCGGCCGGCGGGAAGAAGGCGGTGATGGCCGACCCGGCCGCCGCCGAGCGCACCACCGGGTACGTCGTCGGCGGGATCAGCCCGATCGGCCAGAAGCGCGCCCTGCCCACCGTGGTCGACAGCACCGCCACCGACCACCCGAGGGTCTACGTGTCGGGCGGCCGGCGCGGTCTCGACATCGGCCTGTCCCCCGCGGACCTGATCACGGTGACCAAGGCCCGCACGGCGGCTATCGCACGGTGAGGTTCTGCACCACCGCCGTACCGTTGTAGACGTTCATCCCGAACTGACCGGATGTGATCGTGTCGTCGGTCGCGTCGATCACCTGGTTGCCGTCGACCCACACCTTCAGACTGGGGCCATTGGCAACCACCTTGAAGTGGTACGTCCGCCCGCGCTCGACCTGGAACGGGACGGTGGCGATGTCCCGGCCGGGCCGCCACAGCTTCACGACATTCGCACCGGCGTCGACGTTCACCGTGTAGTGCTGGGACGCGTCCTTGTCGGCGCGGAAGGTGAGCGCCGCGGCGATCCCGTCGACGAGCTTGACGTCGCCGTCCAGCGTGAAGTCGGAGCCGCTCGCCTTGCTCAGGTAGAACCCGTCACCGGACGACTGTCCTTGCTTGCCTCCGGCAACATCCGACCAGGTGCCGCGGGCCGGGTACCACTCGCCCTCGACGTTCGTCGTCAGCGTCGACTCGGCCCGGTGCTTCCAGA
The DNA here is from genome assembly GCF_036226565.1 of Kribbella sp. NBC_00709. Taxonomy (GTDB): domain Bacteria; phylum Actinomycetota; class Actinomycetes; order Propionibacteriales; family Kribbellaceae; genus Kribbella. The sequence continues at coordinate 5,948,400 of NZ_CP108996.1, read as the reverse complement.
TCGACGCGAGCTGGGTGACGGTCAGCGACTCCACCTGCACCCGGCCGTCGGCGACCAGGTCGATCCCGTTGCCGCCCGGGAGGCTGTCGAAGTTGACGTTGTAGCTCTGGTACACCTCACCGTCGTTCCCGAACACGTCGAGTTGACCGCGGTCGACCAGCAGGTGCAGCTTGATCTTCCCGTCGACCGGCCGCAGCGGCGTCCCGTCGAGCGTCTGCGCCTTCGCGTCGTACACGATCTGCCCATCGAACCAGCCGTCCGGGCTCGCGTGCAGCCGGAGACTGACCTTCGAGGCTTTGCGGACATCGAGCGTGGTCTCCAGTTCGTAGGTGTCACCGCCGGGAAGTGCGTGGCGCTCGTCCGCCACGGTGAGGTTCTTCAGGGTCTGCGTGTTCTCGCGGAGCGACGCGAGCTCCGGGATCGGGTTGCTGACCACGCGCAGGCCATCACTGGTGTGCTTCAGCTTCAGGTCGACCGGGAAGGATGCGTTGCCGGTCCAGCTCGAGCCCTGGTTCTCGCCTTGCCAGGCCATCGACACGACACGGTCGTTGGGCAGGTTCGAGAAGTTGAGCGCGGCGTAGTACCCGCTGCCGGCATACGTGTTGGTCTGGTTGATCTTCTGCGGCCCGGTCCAGTCGGTGTGGAACGCCGTACCGTCCCAGTCGCCGACCTGGTACTCGCCGCTGCCGTCGTGCAGGACCCAGCGGTACCCGCCGTCGATCGGCATCCGGATCATGTTCGGGCACTCGAACGCCCAGTCCGCCTGGTACCGCGAGGCGAACGTCCAGTCGAGCAGGTTGGTGGACGTGTAGAAGTCGAGGCCGTTGCCGCCCTCGTCGGACCACACGACCATGCCCCAGTGCTTCGACTCCGGATCCCAGAACACCTTCGGGTCGCGACTCGTGCCCCCGGGCGTGGCCACCTTCTTGCCGTCGGCGTACGTCTTGAAGGTGTTGCCGCCGTCCAGGCTGTAGAAGACGGTCACGCCGTTGGTGCCGGAGTAGACGATGATCGGGTCGTCATCGCCGGCCTTCAGACCGCTCGTGTTCCCGGTGTCGACCACACCGCCGCCGGACCACAGGTCGCCGGGATGGACGTGCGGGTCGAGCGCGATCGGTCGCTGCGTCCAGTGCACGAGGTCGGTGCTGGTCGCGTGACCCCAGTGCATGGTGTCCCAGACCAAGCTGAACGGGTTGTGCTGGTAGTAGAGGTGATACACGCCGCGGTAGTACAGCGGCGCGTTCACGTCGTTCATCCAGCCGCCGCGGGTGCTGAAGTGGAACTGCCCGCGGTTGTCCTCCTGGTAGTTCGTCGCTGGATACGGAAAGTCCGGATAGTCCTTCGGTACGTCGGCTCGCACTCCGAGAACCCCTATCAGTGTCAGTGTCGCCACCAGTGCCTTGATCATCATCGGTCCACCAGGTCCTGCGGCGCATCCGGGTCGCCGGGGCGCAGCGCTCCGGTCATCAGCGAGACCACCTGACTCATCGACGCATCCGCCGGGCTGACGACCGCGGCCCGGCGGCCGAGGCGATGCACGTGGATGCGGTCGGCGATCTCGAACACCTGCGGCATGTCGTGACTGATCAGCACCACCGGCAGGCCCCGATCGCGGATCCGGCGGATCAGGTCGAGCACCTGCCGGGACTCCTTCACGCCGAGTGCCGCGGTCGGCTCGTCCATGATCACCAGCCGGCTGCCGAACATCGCGGCCCGCGCGACCGCGACCGCCTGGCGCTGACCGCCGGACAAGGTCTCGACCAGCTGGCCGATGTGCTGCACGGTTTCGATGCCGAGGGCATCTAGTTGCTGCTGCGCCTGGTGCCGCATCGCGGTCCGGTCGAGCACCCGGAACACGGTGCCCAGCGGTCCGGTACGGCGTACTTCGCGGCCGAGGAACAGGTTGGTCGCGATGTCCATCGCGGGGGCCAGCGCGAGGGTCTGGTGGACTGTCTCGATGCCGGCATGGCGCGCATCGAGCGGCGAGTGGAAATGGGTCGGCTCACCGTCGAGCAGGATCGTGCCGGCGTCCGGGATCAGTGCGCCGGACAGCGCCTTGATCAGGCTGGATTTGCCGGCGCCGTTGTCGCCGACCACGGCCAGCACTTCCCCGGCGTACAGGTCGAAGTCGGCGCCGTCGATCGCCGTCACCCGGCCGTAGCGTTTGACGAGACCGCGCGCTTCGAGAGCTGGTGCAGTCATCGCGACCTCCTTCGGACGACCTGGTCGAACGCGACGGCGGCGATCACCAGGACGCCGGTCGCCACGTCCTGGTACAGGCTGTCGATGCCGGCCTGCGTCAGCCCGCTGCGCAGTACGGCGACGATCAGTGCGCCGACGACCGTTCCGAGCACGCTGCCTCGACCGCCGAACAGGCTGGTGCCGCCGATGACGACCGCGGTGATGCTGTCCAGGTTGCCGGTCTGGAAGGCGTTCGGGTCCGCGTTCGGGATCCGGCCGAGTGCCTGCCAGGCGGCGAAGGCGTAGATCACGCCGGCGATCAGGTAGACGCTGAAGCGGGTCCGGCCGACGTGGATGCCGGTCAGCCGGGCCGCCTCGGGATCGTTGCCGAGGGCATACACATGGCGACCCCAGGCGGTCCGGGTGAGGGCGTACCAGGTGACCGCGAACATCACCACGGCCAGCGTCATCCCGTGGGTGACCTTGAGCTGGCCGAACAGATAGCCGCCTTCACCGAGTACCCCGAGCACGTCGTTGGTCACCGGAAACGAGTTGCCCTCGGAGTACAACCGGCCGGCCGCGAGTACGACGGTCAGCATGCCGAGCGTCACGATGAACGGCGGCAGGTTGAGCATCGTCACCAGACCGCCGGAGATCGCACCGAGCGCCGCGCACACCAGGAAGCCGATCAGCAAGGCGACCCCGGACGGGCCGCCCTCGGTCACCAGTCGAGCGAGCACCATCGTCCCGAGCACCATGATCGCGGCGTTGGCCAGGTCGATGCCGCCGGTGAGGACGATCAACGTCTGTCCCAGCGCCAGCGTCGCGACGACCAACGACTGCTGCATCACCAAAGACAGGTTGTCGACGGTCAGGAAGGTGCTGGTCGTTGCCGAGAACACGATGATCGCGACGATCAACGCACCCAACGGGCCGAGTGCGGGATTGTGCAGGAACGCTTCCGCGGAACGGTTCCGCAGTGACGAGGTTTGCGCCAGGCTCATCGCTCAGCCCCAGCAGTTCTGGGCGCCCCAGGCGGTGTCCTTGGCGTCGAGGCCCGGCAGCGGCTTGTCGGTGATGAGCCGGGCTCCGGTGTCGATGAAGCCCGTCGGCTTCTTCCCGTTCTTGGCGAAGTCGACGACCGCGTCGACACCTTGCTCGGCCATCTTCTTGGGGAACTGCATGACGGTCGCGAGGTACTTGCCGGCCTTCACATCCGCCACGCCCTGGCACCCGCCGTCGATGGAGCCGACGGCAACCTTCCCCGTCAGGCCCTTTGCGGACAGCGCCGCGACGGCGCCGCGGGCCGCCGGTTCGTTCAGCGTGTAGACGGCGTTCACGGTCGAGTCGCGCTGCAGCAGGTTCTCCATCGCGGCCTGCGCCTTGTTCTGGTCGCCGTTCGTCGGCGCCGCGCTGAGGATCGCCGGATCGCCGTCCTTCAATCCCATCCCCTGCAGGAATCCACGATGGCGTTGCTCGTCCACGGTTCCACCCGGCGTACCGTCCATCATCAGCAGCTTCGGCGGCGTCGAGCCGAGCGTGGCCTTGATGTACTTGCCCTGCAGCTCGCCCGCGGTCGTGTTGTTGGTCGCGTACGTCGCGTCGACGGCGTCCTTCGGATCGGTCTCGGTGTCGAGGGCGATCACCAGAACGCCCTTCTCCTTGGCCTGTTTGAGCGCGCCGAGGATGCCGGTCGAGTTGCTCGGCGTGATCATGATGCCCTTCACGCCTTGCTGGACCAGGTTCTCGATCGCGGCGACCTGGCCCTCGTTGTCGCCGTCGAACTTCCCGGCGACCGCGATCAGCTCGGCGCCCTTGTCCTGCGCGTGTGCCTTGGCGGATTCGCGGAGCTTGACGAAGTACGGGTTGGTGTCGGTCTTGGTGACCAGCCCGATCTTGATCGGGCCGCTGCTTCCCGCACTGTCGCCGCCGGACTTGGTCTTCGTGCACGCCGTCGTACATGCCAGCGACGCCGCCAGCAGGATCACGGGGACGGTTCTTCTCACGGGGCTGCCCTCCCGGGGATGGGTAGGCCCGGGCCGCAGACCCGGGCGAAGGTCTGGGCAGCGAAGCTAGACCGCTTCCGGAGCCGCCCGCCGGGTTTGCGCAAAGCCTTGCGCAAAGCACGCAGAGCGATGACCATACGACGGATGGTCACGATGACCGAGGTCGCCCGCGCCGCCGGAGTGTCGGTGAGCACGGTCTCGCATGTCGTGAACGGCACCCGCCTGGTCGCGCCGAAGACCCGCGAACGGGTGCACCATGCGATGCGGATCCTCGGCTACCAGCACCACCCCACCGCGCGCTCGCTGGCCGCCGGCTCGAACCAGACCATCGGCCTGGCGATCACCGCGGCCTCCAACCCGTACTGGGTCGAACTGATCCAGGGCATCGACGGCGAGGCGACCCGGGCCGGCCTCAACCTGATCATCGTCGACACACGCGACGACGCACGGCACGAGTCGGCCGCGGTCGCGAACCTGATCGCCCACCACATCGAAGGCCTGGTGATCGCGCCGGCGGTCGGCTGGCGCGACGTCACCCTGCCGCTGCTGCGGGACCATCCGATCCCGTACGTCGTCGTGGACCGGATCGACCCCGAACTCCGGGTCGACCAGGTCGGCGTCGAGAACGAGGCAGCGACCGCGGCGGTGAGCGACCACCTGATCTCGCTCGGCCACACCCGGATCGGGATGCTGGCCGGCATCCAGGGACTGTCGACGAGCAGCGAACGACTCCGCGGGTACCACCTCGCCCACCAGCGGGCCGGCGTACCGGTCGATCCGGCGCTCGTGGTCGACGGCTCCTCGACCGGTGACGGCGGCCGCCGGGCCACGCTGGAGTTGCTCGAACTCCGCTCGCGCCCGACCGCGGTGTTTGCCGCCAACAACAACATGACCATCGGCGCCCTCGCCGCGCTCCGGGCGGCCGGCGTGAAGGTACCGCGCGACCTCGCCGTCACCGTGTTCGACGACTTCGCGTGGGCTGATCTGTTCAGTCCAGGACTGACCACGGTCGCCCAACCGTCGGCGGCGATCGGAGCCCGCGCGGTGCAGTTGCTGCTGCGCCGGATGAACGATCCCGGTGCACCTCCGCAGGCAGTCCGGCTGCCTGCGGAGATCATGCACCGGGAGTCGTGCGGCTGCGTCAGCCGGTCAGGTTCGGTCCGTAGCCGCTGTGAGACCTCCGCATGAACAGCTATCCGTGGCGAACGATTGCTGCGTCGCGCAACTTCTCGAGGGTGCTCACGGTCGTCTCCCAGCCCATGCAGGCGTCGGTGATCGACTGGCCGTAGGTCAGCTCCCGGGTCGGGTCGAGGTCCTGACGGCCCTCCTGCAGGAACGACTCGAGCATGACGCCGACGATCGCCTGGTTGCCCGCCGCGACCTGCGCGCCGATGTCCTCCGCCACGACCGGCTGGCGGCGGTGGTCCTTGCGGCTGTTGCCGTGGCTGGCGTCGATGACGACCCGCTCGGGCAGGCCGGCCTTGCGCAGGAGTTCGACCGCGCCGGCGACGGAGTCCGCGTCGTAGTTCGGTCCGCTGTCCGAGCCACGCAGTACCAGGTGGCAGTCCGGGTTGCCGCGGGTGTGCAGGATCGCGGGCGCGCCGTCGTGGTCGATACCGGTGAAGACATGCGGTACGGCGGCGGCCTTGATCGCGTCGACCGCGGTGGCGATCGAGCCGTCCGGGCGGTTCTTCATCCCGATCGGCATCGACAGCCCGGACGACAGTTGGCGGTGCACCTGGCTCTCGACGGTCCGGGCGCCGATCGCACCCCAGCCGACGGTGTCCGCGATGTACTGCGGGGTGATCGGGTCGAGGAACTCGCAGCCGGCCGGAAGACCGAGCTCGGTGACCTGGACCAGGAGCTGACGGGCGATCCGGAGACCGCGGTTCACGTCGCCGGAGCCGTCGAGGCCCGGGTCGTTGATCAGGCCCTTCCAGCCGAGCGTGGAGCGCGGCTTCTCGAAGTACACGCGCATCGCGATCAAGAGTCCGTCGGAGAGACGCTCGGCGACCGGCCGGAGTCGTTCGGCGTACTCGAGGGCTGCCTTGGCGTCGTGCACCGAACAGGGGCCGACGACAACGAGCAGCCGGTCGTCGACACCGTTGAGTACGTCGGCCACTGCCTGCCGCCCGTCGGCCACGGTCCGGGCCAGCTCGTCGCTCAACGGGAACTCGTCGTGCAACGCCTGCGGCGTGACGAGCGGGACCGTCTTCTCGATCCGGCGATCGACGACTCGGGCCTGCTGACGGGTCTGTTCGGTCGGCTTGGGAAGGGTGTTCATCGTGGGGACCTTTCTGCCGGTCCGCTCGCGTTGCAGCGCAGCAGCCGGCTGAGAACGAGAAAAGCCAAGGACGGATGTCCTTGGCTTCGGGCCGGCTGTGGTGTGTGTGGTCGGGCGTCAGCGATCGGCTGAGCTGCCCGGCACCAGAGCCGGCCACTCAAAAAATCGCCAATAGCTGCGCTTCACGTCGACGACAATAGCACCCGTGAACATTCGTACCGCCCATCGAGACGAACTGCCCGGCCTCCAGGACCTCGAGACCGCCGCCGGCGTGCTCTTCCGCCAGATCGGTCTGACCGACGTCGCCGAACACCCGCCGCCCGCCCTGGAGATCTTCGACCGATGCCGCCAGGCGGGTCGGCTGTGGGTGTCGGTCGACGACGCCGACAAGCCGACCGGCTTCGTCTTCGTCGAGCTCGTGGACGGCGCGGTGCACATCGAGCAGATCAGCGTGCATCCTGAGCACCAAGGCCGCGGAATCGGGCGGCAACTGATCGAGCACGTCGACCGATGGGCGGCCGGGCAGGGGATCCCGGCCCTGACCCTCACCACGTTTCGCAGCGTGCCGTGGAACGGGCCGTACTACGCGCGACTCGGGTTTTCGGAGGTCGCGGAAGCGGAGCTGACGCCTGGATTGGTGGAGATCCGGGCGACGGAAACGGCGCTGGGACTGGACCCCGCGGACCGCATCGTCATGCGGCGGCCGGTTGCCGGTCAGTAACCGGAAGCGGTGCGGGCTCGTTGAGGGCTGCAAGACCGGCTAGACGACGGGGAGTGCAGCAGGTGGTGAGGCCGCGGACCTTCGAGTTGGTTCGGTATCGGGATCCGAGTGGGGTTTCGGGCACCGGAGTGGTAGCTGAGGGCTGTGAGTTCAGCGACGGCTCGGTGGCGTTGCGATGGCGGGGCGACAACCCGGCCACCGCCGTCTGGCCGGACCTGGATTCGGTGCTCGCGGTGCACGGTCACCAAGGCGCGACGGAGGTCCGCTGGGTCGACGGGCAGAGCCCGTCCGGGCCGCGGGCCGGCCTCGACAACCTGTTCGACGAGCTGCACCAGGTCCGGCCGCCGTCGTCGCTCACCGATCCGCTCCCGCCGCCGCCCGGCCACACGCGTGGATGGGCAGGGGCCAGGCATCTGAGGTAGAACGTGGCCGTGACGCAGATCTACCTGGTCCGGCACGGTGAGCCGGACTACGAGCCGATCGATTCCCGGGGCCTGCCCGGGACGGCGGCCGATTCCGCCCCCCTCAGTGCGGTCGGGATGAAGCAGGCCGAGGAGCTCGCCGACCTGCTCGGCGGCATCCGCGCGACGTACCTGGTCAGCTCGCCGTTCACCCGCGCCCTGCACAGCGCCGCGATCATCGGCCACCGGCTCGCCCTCGGCGTCAAGGTCGACTACGACCTGCGCGACTGGCTGCCGGACAAGACCGGCCGCTGGCGCAGCATCACCGACGTCCACGCCGCCCAGGCCGAGTTCGAGGCGTACGACGGCGAGTGGCCCGAAGGTGTGGAGCGACCGTGGGAGCCGCTGTCCCAGGTCCGCGAGCGGGCCCGCGCGGCCCTCGCCAGGCACACCGCCAGCACCGACGGACCGGTCCTCGCGATCACCCACGCAACGGTGATCCGGGCGCTGACGGGTGAGAAGGCAACGGTCCACGGAGGCCACGAGTACTACCGCTACGACCCCGCGAACGACGGCTGAAGCATCTGCACGTGCAGACGATCTTGCACCCCGAAGTGACTCATGTCACACGAGGTGATGACGTGAACACCTGTGCCGCCTGAAAAGCCCCGATCACGGGCCGCAACGGCACGCGGTGATAACGAATGGCCCGAACTTCGAGACAACAAGGGTTGAACTACGTAAGAGATGAGCATAGTTTTCACCGAGCGCCCGTCCGCGCTTACGGTGAGTCATAGGAGGTTGCCATGTCGAGAGGGATGCCTCGTCTGCCCCGCCCGCTCATGGATCTGTGGGACTGGCAGTCGCAAGCCGCATGCCGGGACGTCAACCCGGAGCTCTTCTTCTCACCCGAATCGGAGCGCGGCGTTCGCAAACGCGCCCGCGAGATGGTCGCCAAGTCGCTGTGCGGGACCTGCCCGGTCCAGCCCGAGTGCCGGCAGCACGCCCTCTCCGTGGGAGAGCCGTACGGCGTGTGGGGCGGCACCACGGAGTCCGAGCGCGACAACAACGTCCTCCCCGAGCACCGACGGTCTGCATAGGCGTTGGCTGCGTAGGAGCAAACCGGACTGAAGGTGTCAGGCGTTCCCGTCGTCGGTTTCGGACGGGGTGTCGTCGGACGTCTTCTTCGGCTTGTCCTGGGGGCGGTCCTCGTCCGCCGGATCCTCGGGCTCCGGCGGCGGCTTGATCGTCGTGCGCGGGTCCCGGTAGCGGTCCAGCGACTTGAGGAAGTCGGGATCGTCATCGGGCGCGAGTGGGCGGCTGACCGGCCGCGACGGTCGTACGACGGCCTCGCGGCCGCCACCGCCGCCTTGCGTGCGCGACATCAGCAGCCAGACGATCGGCCCCACAAACGGGACGAACACGATCAGGACGATCCACGCCAGCTTGGGCAGGTGCGGTACGTCCTCGTCGGGTGTCTGGATGCAGGAGAACAGCGCATACACGCTCAGCGCCAGACTGATCAGGAACGGCAGAAATCGAACCACGTTCCCAACAGTACGGCGCTGACCCGCTCAGCGGGCGGAGGCGGTGAGTCCGCGCGCTCGCAGCACGCTGTTCTCGAGCGGGCGGAACACCAGTAGTTCGATGCCGACGCCGACCACGAAGATCAGCACGATGCCGGCGAACACCATCGAGATATCGGACAGCGACATACCGTTGTGCAGGTACTGGCCGAGGCCTTCGCCCAGCTCCGGCGAGGTCGCGATCAGTTCGGCCGCCATCAGCGACCGCCACGAGAACGCCCAGCCTTGTTTGAGGCCGCCGAGGAATCCGGGCAGTGCGGCGGGCAGCAAGATGTACCGGATGCCGCCGAACCGGCCGGCTCCGAGGGCCTTGCCGACCCGCGGCAGGATCGGCGGGACCTGGTCGAGGCCGGACACCAGACCGTTCGCGATGGACGGGACCGCACCGAGCAGCACGACCCAGTAGATGGCGCGATCGTTCAGCCCGAACCACAGGATCGCCGCCGGCACCCAGGCCACCGACGGCAGGCTCTGCAGACCGGAGACCAGCGGCCCGATCCCCCGCCGTACAACGGTGATGTTCGCGATCGCGAGGCCCAGCGGTACGGCGATCAGCAGCGAGATCGCGAAGCCGATCACGGCCCGGTGCACCGAAACCCAGAACAGCTCGGCGATGTCGCCGCTGGACACCAGCTGCCAGATCTGACTCCAGACCGCCGCCGGCGAGGGCAGCTTGAACTCGGGCCAGAACGCAGCCGCCCACAACGCCTGCCAGATCGCCACCAGTACGACGATCGCCCCGACCGGTGGCAGCACTCGCGCGGCGAGCCGCCGTACCCGCGAACCCTCGGGCGCGTTGACGGGTGTGTCGAGGGCGTCCAGGCCGGCCTCGACGGATCCTTCCTGGACGTCAAGCGGCATGACTGCTGATCACCTTGCGCAGAGCGGTGTTGATCTCGTCGACCGCATCGGGAGCGTCGTTCACGTCCCATTGCTGCACGACGCGCCCGGGCCGCGACGACAGCAGTACGACGCGCTGGCCGAGCCGCACGGCCTCGCGGACGTCATGGGTGACGAACAGGATCGCCGTACCGGTGGCTCGCCAGATCCGCAGCAGCTCGCCCTGCAGGACGTCGCGGGTGATCGCGTCGAGCGCGGAGAACGGCTCGTCCATCAGCAGCAACGACGGCTTCCCGTCGGTGTTGTCCGTCGTGGACGCGAGCGCCCGTGCCAGCGCGACGCGTTGGCGCATGCCGCCGGACAGCTCGTGCGGACGCTTGTCGCCCAGGCCGGCGAGGCGCACGAGCCCGAGCAGCTCGGCTGCCTTCGTCCGCCGCTGCGCCTTCGGTACGCCGGCCATCCGCAACGGCAGCTCGACGTTTCCGGCCGCCGTCAGCCACGGCATCAGCGCCGGCTCCTGGAAGACGACCGCCGGGCGCGAGGAGTTGATCTCGATCCGGCCGGCCGTCGGCTGGTCCAGGCCCGCGACCAGGTTCAGCAGCGTGGTCTTCCCGCAGCCGGACGCGCCGAGCAGGCAGACGAACTCCCCCGCAGCGACCTCGAGATCGACACCGTCCAGTGCGGTCACCGCCTTCCGGCCGGTCCCGAACGTCTTGCCCACTTGGTGAAAACGCACCGTGCTGGTCCCGTCCTGCACGGCTCGATCGGCCTCGACTGTCGCGGTCATGTCGCCTCCCTGTCCTACGTCGCAGGCTTACTTGGAGTCCAGGCCGGCGGCGTCGACCGTCGGCTTGCCCGCCTTGCCGAGTACGTCGTTCAGCGGCCCCAGGTCCGCGAATCCGGCCACCGCCGGCGCCTGCTTGGCGATCCCGGCCGTGACCTGGTCCTTGGCCAGCTGCGGGAACGTGCTCGCGATCGGGTCCGCGGTGATCTGGATGTTCTTGAAGGCCCGGTCGATCACGGCCGGCTTCAGGGCCTTACCGGTCGCTTCCTTCAACTGGTCGTTCACCACGGTCTTCGCGTCGGCCGGGTTCGCGGCGCTGTAGTCGATCGCGGAGACGAGGCCGGACAGCAACGCCTTGACCGTCGCCGGGTGCTCCTGCAGGAACTGGGTCCGCACGATCAGCACGGTGGTCGGGAACTTCCCGTCCGGCCACAACGACGCCTCGTCGAGCAGCACCTTCGCGCCCGCGTCCAGGACCAGCCGCGACGACCACGGCTCGGGCAGCCAGGCCGCGTCCACGTCGCCCTTCTTGAACGCGTCCAGCGTCTGCGCGTTCTCCAGGTTGGTCACCTTGACCTTGCCGGTCAGGTTCTTCTGGGCGAGCCACTTCTTCAGCGACACGTCCTGGGTGTTGCCGAGCTGCGGAGTGACCACGGTCTTGCCGACCAGGTCCTCCGGCTTGGTGATCGTCGGCTTCACCACGAGCTGCGCGCCGCCGGAGGTCGCGCCGGCGATCAGGCGGACCGCTTCGCCGTTCGACTTCGCGAAGGCGTTGATGGCGGGACCGGAGCCGATGAAGCCGGCGTCCAGCGAGCCGCCGAGCAGCGCTCCGACCTCCTCGGGGCCGGCGTTGAACTTGGTCGGCACCAGCTTGGTGCTGCCCAGCTCCTTGGCGAACAGGCCCTTGCCGACGCCGACCAGCGCGGCGGCATGGGTGACGTTCGGGAAGTAGCCGAGCCGCAGCTCGGTGGCCGGACCCTTGTCGCTCGATGCGGCGGGCGTGTCGTCAGTGCCGCCGGCGCGCGAGCAGCCCGCGGCAGCGGCGACGGTGGCGGTCAGGGCAAGGGTTGCAGCGAGCAGGCGGAACGGACGGATGGCGGAGATGCTCACGAGAAGACCTTTGTCTTGAAGGAAGATGGAGCTCAGGAGACGGGTTCGAGCTCGCGCTCGTCGACGACCGCTTCGGCGTCGGCTCCGGGGACCGGCCGGCGGGCGGCCATCCGGATGCCGTAGAGGACCAGAGCAGCCCAGCCGGCCACGAGGGCGGCGTAGACGGCGTACCGCGGGCCGGTGGAGACGTCGAGGCCGTTCAGCAGGGTGCGGGCGTTGGTCAGGATCAACACCAGGCCGACCGCGACACCGAGCCAGCGGGTCGCCAACCGGGACACCAGCCACGCGGCCAGTGGGGCCGCGACGACGCCGCCGATCAGTAGTGCGGCGACGATGCCGTACGGCAGGTTGTCGCGACCGAGCCCGAACAGGAAGCCGATGCTGGCGGCGACCGAGACCAGGAACTCGGCCGCGTTCACCGAACCGACCGCTCGCCGCGGCGCCAGCTTGCCACTGGACAGCAGCGCGGAGTTCGCGACCGGTCCCCAGCCGCCACCGCCGGTGGCGTCGATGAAGCCGGCCACCAGACCGAGCGGACCGAGGAACTTCCCGGCCGGACGGCCCTCGATCACGGCCCGGACCTTCCCGGTGCCGAACCGGACCAGGATGTAGACACCGAGCAGGAGCAGCAGACCGGCGACCCACAGCGACGCCGACTCGGTCGACAGACTGGACAGGAACGTCGCTCCGGCGAACGCACCGACCGCGCCGGGAGCGCCGATCAGCGCGACCACGCGCCAGTCGACGTTGCCGAAGCGCCAGTGCGACAGGCCGGAGGCCAGCGTGGTGCCGACTTCGGACAGGTGCACCGAGGCGGACGCGACGGCCGGGGAGATCCCGGTGATCAGCAGGGCCGTACTGGCGGTGACGCCGTACGCCATGCCGAGCGTGCCGTCGACGAGCTGGGCGATCGAGCCCAGCAAGGCGATCAGGATGAGACGACGCACGGAACTACTCCCACGGGTCGGTGACGGGCTGACGGGCGGAGTGGTACGCCGAAGGTCAACAACCCGAGGAGTTCACGCGCAGCAGATCGACGTGCCGGCGCCGCGTGAGCGCGTCGCCGGGAGCGTTCGAGATGACCTGCATGTCTCCATGAAAGCGGACAAAGTCGAGCAAGATGCTCAGGTTTCAGCATCTGGGACGACGAATCACTAACCGAGACAAACGATCACAAACGATCATCGGCCGGTTCTGGTCAGATGGTTGAAGCCGGGCTTCGGTGCTGCCTACGGTCCTGTGCGTGCTGACTCCCCGCTCATTGAAGACCGAGTACGCCGTCCGACCGCTGGGCGTCGACGTGAACCGGCCGCGGTTCAGCTGGGTCGCCACCGCGCCCGGGTACGGCGCGGCGCAGACGGCGTACCAGATCCTCGTGGCCTCCGCGCCGGAGCTGCTGACACCGGAGAGCGCGGACGTCTGGGACTCGGGCAAGGTCGACTCCGCGCGGACGTTCGGCGTCGAGTACGACGGACCGGCGGCGGCGCGGACGCGGTACCACTGGACTGTCAGGCTGTGGGACGACCAGGTCGGTAAGTGGGCTGCACCGGAATGGTTCGAGACCGGTCTCCTCGACGAAGGCTTCGGGGCGGCGCACTGGATCGGCGGCGCGACCGACAGCGCTCCCCTGCTGCGTCGTGGGTTTGCGATCGACGGCACCGTACGGCGAGCACGGCTGTATGCGAGCGGCCTCGGGTACGCCGATCTCCGGCTCAACGGTCGATCGGTGAGTGACGCCGTGCTCGATCCTGGCTTCACGGCCTACGACCGCACCGTGCTCTATACGACGCACGACGTCACCGAGCTCCTGCAGTCGGGCGACAACGTGGTCGGCGCTGAGCTCGGGCGCGGGTTCTTCGGCCTGACCTCGGTGAACGTCTGGCGCTGGCACGACGCGCCGTGGACCGCCGACCCGCGGTTGCTCGCCCGGCTGGTCGTCGAGTACGACGACGGACGCGTGGACGAGGTCGTCACGGACGAGACGTGGCGCATCACCGGCGGACCGACGCTCTCCGACTCGCTCTACACGGGCGAGACGTACGACGCCCGGCGCGCGCTGCCCGGGTGGGACACGGCCGGGTACGACGACTCGTCCTGGTCGGCGGCCGCGGTCGTCGAGGCGCCGAAGGGGAAGCTGACCGCCCAGGCGCACGAGCCCATCCGGGTGACCGAGACCGTCGATCCGGTCGAGGTGACCGAGGTCCGGCCGGGCGTGTGGATCGCGGACTTCGGGCGGACCGGCGCGGGCTGGACGAAGCTGTCCGTGACGGCGCCGGCCGGGACGACGATCAGCCTGACCCACGGCGAGACCGTTGCCGACGGCAACGTGGAGGCGTGGAACGTGCACGTCGACGGCGACCGGATCCAGCGCGACGAGTACGTTGCGGCCGGCAATGGTACGGAGACGTGGGAGCCGCGATTCTCGTACAAGGGTTTCCGGTACGTGCAGATCGAGGGCGCGCCGGCGGACGTGCAGATGCGGGTGGTGAACTCCGACGTGCCCGGCGTGACCCGGTTCACCTCGTCGCAGCCGCCGTACGAGCAGTTCGAGCACGCGATGCGACGGACGATCCTGAGCAACCTGCACGGGATCCCGACGGACACGCCGTACTTCGAGAAGAACGGCTGGACCGGCGACGCGCAGGTGGGCGCGCCGACGATGCTGGCAACGCTCGACCTGGCTCGGTTCTTCACGAAGTGGCTCGGTGACATCCGGGACAGCCAAGCGGACACCGGGCAGCTGCCGGTGATCGTGCCGTCGAGCGGCTGGGGTTTCACCGACCTCTCCCCCGCGACCGAGTGGCCGACGGTGTACCCGTTCCTGCTGCGCGAGATGTACCGCTGGTACGGCGACGAGCGGCTGCTGCGGGAGCACTGGGAGTCGCTCACCCGGTACCTGGCCTGGGAACTCGACCGGGTCGAGGACGGACTGTCGGTGAGCGTGCTTGGCGACTGGCTGCCGCCCGGATTCGGCAACGGTCCGGCACCGGAGGACCGGCGGCTGACAGGTACGGCGTACCTGTACCGCGCGGTCGTGGTCGCAGCCGAGATCGGTGAGGTGATTGGGCAGCCCAACGATTATCGGAAGGCGGCGGCCGAGCTCGCGGACGGGTTGAACCGGACCTTCCTGGACCGCTCGGCGGGGCGGTATCGATCCGCTGAGGATCCGGACTACCGGCAGACGTCGAACGCCGTGCCGCTGGCGTTCGGGATCGTGCCGGACGACATGGTCGCGCAGGTGGCGGCCGGGCTGGCCGCGGACGTCGAGGCGCGTGGCTTCCACCTCAACACGGGCTGCCTGGGCGTCGGCGTACTGCTGCCGGTGCTGACCGCGCACGGGTACGGCGACGTGGCAACGAAGGTCGCGCTGCAACGCAGCTATCCGAGCTGGGGTTACTGGTTCGACCTCGGCGCCGACACCATGTGGGAGAAGTGGGAGGACGACTCACGGTCGCGCAACCACTACTTCCAGGGCACGGTCGTGCAGTGGATCTTCGAGAACGTCGCCGGGCTGCGCGTGGTCGATGCGGGTTGCGAGCGGATCGTGGTCCGGCCCGATGCGCGCAGCGAGGTGGATTCGGCGAGCATCCGGACCGAGACCATCCGCGGGCGGGTCGCGGTGTCCTGGAAGAGGACCGCGCGGGTGCTGTCGTTGGAGGTCCAGGTGCCGATCGGTACGACGGCGGCTGTGCACGTACCGTCCGCGGCCACCTCGGACGTTGCCGCCGTACCGCAGTCGTTCGCGGGCGAGGCGACGTACGCCGATGGGTACACGATCTACACGGTGCCGGCCGGGCAGTGGCACTTCACTAGTCGCTCGGCCTGACTTTGGTGTAGATGAGGTCGCGGACCTCGCGGCCCTCGGCCTGCGCGCGGGACTCGAACTTGGTGACCGGGCGCCACTCCGGCCGCGGGGCCCAGCCGTCGTACCGGTTGCGCAGCGACGGCTCGGCTTCGCAGACCTCGAGCATGCGGTCGGCGTAGTCCGCCCAGTCCGTTGCCAGGTGCAACGTCCCGCCCGGCTGCAGGCGGGAGGCAACCAGCGCGACGAACGGCGGGCTGACCAGGCGACGCTTGTGGTGCCGCTTCTTCGGCCACGGGTCCGGGAAGTAGATGCGTACGCCGGCGAGCGTGCCGGGCGCAACGTGATCGCGGAGGAAGTCGAGCGCGTCGCCCTGCAGCAGGCGGACGTTCTCGAGGTCGTACTTCTCGACCCAGAGCATCAGCTGGCCCAGACCGGCCGGGTACACCTCGGCGGCGAGGTGGTTGACTTCCGGCGCGGCAACGGCGAGCTGCGCGGTCGCCTCGCCCATCCCGGAGCCGATCTCCAGCACGGTAGGCGCTTCCCGGCCGAACCACTTGGCGAGATCCAGCTCACCGGGCGGCAGTTCCTCCTGCGTCCGGCCGAGCTCGGACCACTGCGTCTCCCAGACCCGCTTCTGCCCAGCCGTCATCCGGACACTCCGCCGGACGGTGCTGAAGACACCCACTTGCCTGACTTGTTCCACTGCTTCCACCACCACGAGTCTATTAGTCGTCCCAGAACAGATGGGCAACGGTGTTGTGGGCCCGGCGGGTCGTGCGGAGGTAGTCGTCGGAGAAGCGGCTGGACTCGCCCGGCGGGTAGCCGCAGATCTGGGCCACGGCGGCGAGGTCGCGGGGATCGCGTGGCAACGAGTCGCCGGGGCGGGCGCGGACGAGCATGATCGCGTTGCGGATGCGGGTCGCCATCTCCCACGCCGCGCGCAGCGTGTCCGCCTCGGTCGCGTCGACCAGGTTGGCGTCCACACCGGCGTACAGCGCCCCGAGGGTGCGCGTCGTTCGCAGAGTCGGGACACGATGCGCCTCGCGGAGCTGCAGCAGCTGGACGGTCCACTCGATGTCTGCGAGGCCTCCCCGACCCAACTTGGTGTGCGTGGCCGGGTCAGCGCCGCGCGGAAGCCGCTCCGCGTCGACACGCGCCTTGATCCGCCGGATCTCCATCACGTCCCGCTCGCTGATCCCGTTCTCCGGGTAGCGCAGTGGATCGATCAGGTCACGGAACGACTGACACAGGTCGGCGTCGCCACACAGCGGGTCGGCCCGCAGCAAGGCCTGCGCTTCCCACACCGCAGACCATCTGGCGTAGTACGACGCGTACGACGCCAACGTCCGCACCAACGGCCCTTGCCGACCCTCCGGCCGCAGGTCCGCGTCGATCACGAGCGCCGGATCGGTCCCCGGCAACGCCAGCAGGCGGCGGAGCTCGGTCGCCGCCTGGGTCGCGAAGTCCGTCGCCGTCTTCTCGTCCGCGCCCGGCATCGGGTCGTGCACGAACATCACGTCGGCGTCGCTGCCGTAGCTGAGCTCGTGCCCGCCGAACCGGCCCATCGCGACGATGGACATCCGCGTCGGCTCCGGCTCGCCCTCAGGAAGCAGACGCTGGGCGACCGCTCGCCGCGCGACCTTCAGCGCGGTCGTCAGCGTCCCGACCGCGATGATGGTCAGCGCCTGACCTACCGCCTCCACGTCGAGCAATCCCGACAGGTCGGCGGCCGCGATCCGGAACAGTTCACGTCGCCGTACCGCGCGGATCGCTGCGACCGCGGCCTCCGGCGCATCCTGCCGACGGGCAGCGGCCGACATCTCGGCGAGCAGTGACTCCTGGGTTCGTGGCGTCAGTTCCCGCTCGTCGGCGAACATCGCGGTCGCCTCCGGCGCGCGTTGCAGCAGGTCGACGGCGTACCGGCCGCTGGCCAGCAGGTGCGCGAGGCGTTCCGCGGATGCGCCTTCGTCGCGCAACTGGCGCAAGTACCACGGTGTCGAGCCCAGGGCGTCGGAGATCGTGCGGAACGCGAGCAATCCGGCGTCCGGGTCCGGCGACTCGGCGAACCACCCGAGCATCGCGGGCAGCAACGCCCTCTGGATCGACGAGCGCCGTGAAACCCCCTCGGACAATGCCTCGATGTGCCGCAGCGCCGACGCGGGATCGGCGTACCCGAGCGCCGTCAGCCGCTGCTTCGCCGCCTCCGGCGTCAGCCGCACCTCGTCGCCGGGGATGCGCGCGACCGCCGCGAGCAGCGGCCGGTAGAACAGCTTCTCGTGCAGGCGCCGTACCTCAAGCGCGTGCTTCTTCCACGCCGCGGTGAGATCGGCGACCGGATTCTTCGTGAAGCCGAGCGACCGCCCGAGCCGGCGCAGGTCCGCCTCGTCGTCGGGGACCTGATGGGTACGGCGCAACCGATACAGCTGGATGCGGTGCTCCATCGACCGCAGGAAGCGGTACGCGTCCGCGAGTACGGCGCCATCGGTACGCCCGACGTACCCGCTGGTGGTCAGGCACTCGAGCGCGACCAGCGTCGTACCGCTGCGGACCGACTCGTCGCTACGGCCGTGGACGAGCTGCAGGAGCTGTACGGCGAACTCGACATCCCGCAGCCCACCGGGACCGAGCTTCAGTTGGCGATCGACATCCGCGGCCGGGATGTGGTCGATGACGCGCCGCCGCATCGCCTGCACGTCGTCGACGAACCCTTCGCGGTCGGCCGCCGACCATGCGAGCAGCCCGACCTTCTCGGAGTACTCCCGTCCGAGCTCCGCGTCGCCCGCCACCGGACGGGCCTTGAGCAACGCCTGGAACTCCCACGTCTTGGCCCAGCGCTGGTAGTACGCGAGGTGGCTGTCGAGGGTACGGACGAGCGGGCCGGACTTGCCCTCCGGGCGGAGCGCGGCGTCGACCGGCCAGAGCGTGCCCTCGCCGGTGTGCGCCGA
This sequence comes from Kribbella sp. NBC_00709, assembly GCF_036226565.1. Taxonomy (GTDB): domain Bacteria; phylum Actinomycetota; class Actinomycetes; order Propionibacteriales; family Kribbellaceae; genus Kribbella. The sequence continues at coordinate 5,929,737 of NZ_CP108996.1, read as the reverse complement.
GCAGATCCGCATCGTGGCGGCGGCAAGCTGGGTCGCGGTCTTCAGTGCGGGCAGTTCGGGCTCGCCTTCGAGCGGCTCCGCGACGAACAGGACGTCGACATCGCTGACATAGTTGAGCTCCCGGCCACCACACTTGCCCATGGCAATGATCGCGAGGCGGCAGTCGGCCGCGCCGGGGTGCGCGGCGAAGTACTCGTTGCGGGCGATGTGCAGTGCGGTGTCGAGTGCGCCGCCGGCGAGATCCGCGAGTACGGCGGCGACCTCGTCGACGAGCAGGCCCTCGGCGAGATCACGCGCGGCCAGCCGCAGCAGCAGGCGACGGTACTCGACCCGCAGCGCGTCGACCGGGTTGTCCGCGTCGACCGCGGTGGCCAGCTTGGCGGCGACGTCCTCCACCGACGGGCGGGCGCCGGCCAGCGTCGGGTCGGCGAGGTCGTACCAGTGCCGCGGATGCACGGACAGATGCCGGCCGAGCGCCTCGCTCGCACCGAGCACGTACACGAGCCGGCGCCGGAAGCCGTCGTCCACCTCGAGCGTGCGCGCGAACGCGGCCACGTCGTACCCGTGCCGGTGCAGCGCCTCCGCCATCCCGCAGAGCCCGTAGAGCGCGAGGTCAGGGTCGGCCGACTCCGACAGCGTGGTGATCAGCTGCTCGGTGGCCATCGGGCTGTGCGAGTCGAGCGCGTCCAGGTCTTCCAGCAACCCCGCCGCCCGGTGCGGGTCCTCGAACCCGAGCCGAACCAGGCGTCCCTCCCACGACCCTCTCCGACCCTCAGCCACCCCCAGAGGCTACCCAACCCGCTGCGAGCGCCGATCAACCGCTTCCGGGCGCACAATGGTGGGTGTGTTCACAAAGTCTCAGCTGGATCGCGGACAGATCGCGGAGAATACACGGTGTCGTGTAGCGGATTCGCTCAGTAATCGGCATGATGGCTCTTCATGGTCATGATGACGGGGTCGCTCGCCGTGCGCGGGACGGTGCTCTGGCTGACACCTCAGCAGGGCGGGCGAGTGTCCGGTCCGCCGGCGCCGGACTACGACTACGACTACACCGCGACGGCGTACCTGCCTCCGCGCACACCGGACGACGGTCAGGCCGGGATCGCGCTACGCCGGTTCGCGCCCAGCGCCTGGCGTACGCCGGCTGAGGGGATTCTCGTTCCCGCCAAGGGGAATCGGGCTCAACAGGTGATCCCCGGCTGCATCGTGGTGATCACCGAAGGCGTCCGCCCGGTGGGGCTGCTCACCGTCGAAGAGGTGCATGTGCTGGCTCCGGACGGTACGCCGATCCTGACGGCGGCGCCGGTGTACGAGGCGGCGCGTGAACCGGCCGTCGATGACCCCGCGCCCGCGACTGAGCCACCGTACCGGCACTCGACGGCGGCGTCGCGGTGGACCTCGAAGCACGCCTCCGACGACGCACCACCCCAGACCGCCGGAGTCTGAACACACTCTGTTGCAATCCGCATACCCAGTGTTACCTTCGGAATCATGCGTCACTGGAAACGGGTTGTCGCTGTCCTGCTGGTCGCCGCCGTCGCGCTGGTCGTCGAGGGCTGGGCAGCTCGCGCCCAGGCCGCGCAGACGTTGTTCAAGAACTGCGCGTACGTGCGGACGCCGGGTGAGAGCGGCCGGCCGCCGTACTCGCTCGCGCCCACCCTCGGCCTGGTCAAGGTCACCGTCCGCACCAACCGCGGCGACCTCGTCCTCACCCTGGACCGCAGCGCTGCTCCTTGCGCGGTCCACAGCTTCACGTACCTGGCGCTGAAGCGGTTCTACAACCAGACCCCGTGCCCACGCCACACCCGGGCGATCCTCGAGTGCGGCGTGGGCCGGCCTGGCTACCACTTCTCCCCCGAACTCACCGGCCACGAAACCTACCCCCGCGGAACCGTTGCCCTCAGCGACACCCCCGGCGTCGGCAACACCAGCGCCTTCGTCATCCTCCCGCTCGACGCCACCCTCCCCCGGACATCGACCACCATCGGCAAACTCACCGCCGGCCTGGCAGTCCTGGACCGCCTGACCGCCGACCCCGACCAGCCGGCCAGAATCCTCGAAGTCCTCATCGGCTGAGTGGTTCTGCTCATGTGAAGGTGGGCCTGGAGGGCCCACGATTCCGGCATGACAAAGAAGATTCAGCCGCAACAGACCGCAGCGTTCTACGCCCAAGCCGTCGCGTCGTTCGGGATCTCGGTCTCGGCGATGATCCTCGCCCTGGCCTACCTACCGGCCCAGCCCTGGGTCCGAGCGTTCCTCGCCCTCGGCCTCCTGTACGTCGTCACGTCAACCGTCGTCCTGTGCAAGGTCGTTCGCGACCGCCAAGAACTCTCCGACGTAACCAACCGGGTAGACCAGGCCCGCCTCGACAAACTCCTCACCGAACACGACCCCTTCAGAGTCGACAACTGAGCGGTCTGGGGTCACCGATGCCACGGATTCCCCGTCACCCCAGTCACCTGCCCGAAGGACAACCAGCCAGCGCATTCACCGCGCGATAAGCGGGCAACCGCGTCGGCTACAGGACAGGCAGGAGTTTGTTGAGTTCGAAGGGGGTTACCTGGCGGCGGTAGTCCTGCCATTCGGCGCGTTTGTTGCGGAGGAAGAAGTCGAAGACGTGTTCGCCGAGGGTTTCGGCGACCAGTTCGCTGTCTTCCATCGCGCTGATCGCCTCAGCCAGGCTGCCCGGCAGAGGCTTGATGCCGAGGGCCTTGCGCTCGCGAGAGGTCAACGACCAGATGTCGTCCTCGACCTCAGCGGGCAGCTCGTAGCCCTCCTCGATTCCCTTCAGACCAGCAGCAAGCATCAACGCGAAGGCCAGGTACGGGTTAGCCGCCGAGTCCAGCGACCGGAACTCGACCCGCGACGACTGCCCCTTGTGCGGTTTGTACATCGGCACGCGGACCAGCGCGGAGCGGTTGTTGTGACCCCAGGAGATGAACGACGGCGCTTCGTCCCCGACCGCGAGACGCTTGTACGAGTTCACCCACTGGTTCGTGACCGCGGTGATCTCGCCGGCGTGGTGCAGCAGCCCGGCGATGAACGCGCGTCCGGTCTTCGACAGCTGGTACTGCGCGCCGCCTTCGAAGAACGCGTTCCGGTCCCCCTCGAACAGCGACATGTGCGTGTGCATCCCGGAGCCGGGGTGGTCCGACAGCGGCTTCGGCATGAACGACGCGTAGATGCCCTGCGAAAGCGCGACCTCCTTCACCACGACACGGAACGTCATGATGTTGTCCGCGGTCGACAGCGCGTCGGCGTACCGCAGGTCGATCTCCTGCTGGCCGGGGCCGCCCTCATGGTGGCTGAACTCGACGGAGATGCCCATCGACTCCAGCATCGTGATCGCCTCGCGGCGGAAGTCGTTGCCGATGCCCTGGGGCGTGTGGTCGAAGTACCCGGACGAGTCGACCGGCTCCGGCGTCGTACCGGGCGCGCCGGTGAGCGACTTGAACAGGTAGAACTCGATCTCCGGGTGCGTGTAGAACGTGAACCCGAGGTCGGCCGCCTTCGAGAGCGTCCGCTTCAGGACATGCCGCGGGTCGGCGAACGACGCGGAGCCGTCCGGCATGTTGATGTCGCAGAACATCCGGGCGGTGCCCATCGTCTCGCCGCGCCAGGGCAGGATCTGGAACGTCGACGGGTCCGGCTTGGCCAGCATGTCGGCCTCGGTCACCCGGGCGAACCCCTCGATTGCCGACCCGTCGAACCCGAGCCCCTCGGCGAACGCGCTCTCCAGCTCCGCCGGCGCCACGGCGACCGACTTCAGGAACCCGAGCACGTCGGTGAACCAGAGCCGCACGAAGCGTACGTCGCGCTCCTCCAGCGCGCGCAGCACGAACTCCTGCTGCTTGTCCATCAGTCCACCTCTCGCCCAATTCCGGAACTTCTCACAGTGTGCCCCGCCTCTGTTAAGCAGACGTTACGTGCCCAGGCGGACACAGGCATGCTCAGGGGCCTAGCGTGTTCCCGTGCAGACGATCTTTCATGCGGCGCTCCTGGTCGCCGCGATCCTCTGCCTCAGCGACCTGATCCTGGGTACGGCGCGCTTCGCGCAGTCGCTGCGCCGGAAACGACCGGCCGAACGGGACGTCCTCGGCCGCCGCTGGCTGCCGATCCCGGAGCTCGGGTTCGGCATGTGCGCGTTCTGCTGCCCCGGGCTGGTGACACTCGGTCTGACCCACCACGACGCGGACAACCTGCCGACCAAGCAGATCCTGCTCGCCGCTCTGGTCTTCGGGTACGCCGGGGCCGTGCTGTCCCGGATCGTGCGTACTCCGGGCCCGGGTGGACGCCGGTTCCGGCTACGTGCCGGCCTGCTGCTGGGCCTCCCGGCCCTGTTCGGGCTGGTGTTCGGTCTCTCCGGCGTCGTCTGACCGTCGAGCCTTGTACCACGGCACGATCCGCTCGAGCGGCGCGAACGCCAGCCAGCAGACCACTGTCGGCAGGAAGTGGATCAGCAGGATCGCCGTGTTCGCCGCGTGGAACCCGAGGAAGAACAGGGCCCCGAGCAACTGCCACCGCCCCTTGAGCCACAGGATCACCGGCGAACAGAACTCCCCGATGATCCCGACCCACTGCATCACATGCAGCATCCATGGGTGGTGGAGCAACCACTCGCCGACCGGGTGCGGCCGCCGCACGATCGCCCACGTCAACACTGCACTCCCGGGCCAGGTCAGCACCCATCCAGCACTGCGCAGTTTCGCGATCGAGGACAGGAAGTACGTCGCAATCACGCAGATCTGGATGCACCGGATCGCCCACCCGGCCGCCTCCGACCGGGTCTGATCGCCGTACGACGCCCGCCCCCGCCGCGCACCGCCGACGGTCGGCAGCACCCACAGCGCGATCACCAGCGCGAGGTGGTCGTGGTCGACCTTGCCGTCGCTCATCCCGATCAGCACCCACCACGTGAACGCCGGCGCCACGATCCAGCCCGCAACCCGCGGGAAGTAGTTCGACGCTCCGACCAGGCAGGCCGCGATCAGCACGAAGTACAGGGCGGTCGTGTTCGCGACTGACGGCTTCGGCAGGTCGAGCAGGCGCGCGAGCAGGAGTGGTTGGTAGAGCCCGGGGTGCTCGCCCTTGTCGCGGGTGTCGCGGACGAACGCGTGCATGTCGAGGATGACGAACAGGTACAGGACCGTCCGCAGCCACGCGATCCGCGCCAAAGCGATCGCCGGTGTGAACCAGTTGACGGCCCTCACTTGCGCACCTCCCACGTCGCCAGGACCTGGGACGTCGGCGGTCCTTCGACCCGGCCCTTGACCAGCTGGGTGGTGTCGCGGATCAGTTCGAGCTTCACGTACTGCGGCTTGTCCGGGTGCTTGCGCGCCCAACCGTCCGCGACCTGCTGCAGCAGCGACGGGTTCGCCACGATCTCCCCGGTCCGCGCCTCGATCTCGGCACGTGCCACTCCGGCGCCCTCGATGTTCAGCGGTACGTCGACCGTCGTACCGGCGTCCGTGACCGCGCTGACCCGGGTGTAGTCGATCTTTGCGTCGTCCGGCACGGACATCGCGTACTGCGACATCGGCCCGAACGGCCAGGCGTCGTCGGATGCGCGCACCGATCCGTTGATCAGCAGACCGATGCCGACGACCGCGACGACGACCCGCAGGACCTTGCCGCGGGGCCCCAGTCGCACGACCTCGTGCTGGTCCTGCCGCCCCTCCTGACTCAGTGTCACGACGTCATTAGATCATTCCGGTTTGGACCCCTTGACGGTAGGGAATTTTCTAAAGCATGACCGCCCCAGAAAATATCCAACATGCCCAGAGGTCGGCACTGCTGTCCCGGCGTACCCTGCTCGGCGCGACCGCCGGCGGCGTACTGCTCGGCGGCGCCCTCGCCGCAGCCTCGCCCACAGCAGCGCTCGCCGCCCCCGCGCCGCGCTGCTACACGCGCACCGAGTGGTCGGCGCGCCCGCCCAAGTCGGCGACCCAGGTGATCGGCAAGCCCGACCACATCGTCATCCACCACACCGCGAGCCCGAACGTCACCGACTACTCGCTCGCGGCCGCGTACTCGGTCCAGCACTGGATCCAGGACCTGCACATGGACACCAACGGCTGGATCGACATGGGCAACCAGCTCACGATCAGCCGCGGCGGGTTCCTGATGGAGGGCCGCAGCAAGTCGTTGTCGGCGATCAACAACGGCCAGAACGTCCTCGGCGCCCAGACCGCGAACGAGAACAGTCACACGATCGGCATCGAGCACGAAGGCATCTACGTCACCGAGAACGTGACGGTCGCGCTGTTCGACATGTCCGTGCTGACGTGTGCGTGGTTGTGCACGAAGTACGGTCTCGATCCGCATGTCGCGATCGTCGGGCACCGGGACTACAACACGACGCAGTGTCCGGGTGATGTGTTCTACGCGCGCTTGCCGGAGCTGCGCGACAGGGTCGCCGCGGTTCTCCTCGGCTGATACGTGATCTTGCGGATCAGCAGCTCGAACGGGCCGCGGTAGTTGGCGCGCCGCATCCGGTCGGCGAGCAGTACGGTCGCCAGCCAGGTCGCGACGGCGAGCAGGGCTGTCGTCGTAATGGTGAGCGTGTGCGAGAGATCGAGCAGGTACGGCGTGAACACGACAGCCCACACCACTGACTGGGAGAGGTAGCACGTCAGGGAGCGTTGTCCGACGGCGGCGATCGCCAGGCAGACCGGGCCCTGGCGACCGCCGTCGTCCTTGCTGAGCCTGCGCGCGATCAGGACGATCAGCGCGGCGTACCCGAAACCGCCGAGGACACCGCTTGCGTCGTGCAACGGTCCGAGGATGGACAGCGCATGGTCGCCCGGTTCGGGGAGTACGCCGCCGACCACCAGCGAGACCGGGAGCGCGCCGGCGATCGCGGTCGTGAGGCCCAGGAGTGCCGTCGTACGGAGCAGGGTGAGGTGCTGCTCCGGGCGTTCGAGGACGCGGCGGCGGCCGGCCCACAGGCCGATCAGGAACGGCGTCACGAAGCCGATCCAGCCGAGACCCGCGATGAACGGCTGGACGACGATCCGATCGGCGAACTGGCCGAGGAAGGCCGGCGGGAGCATCGCCGGATCGGCCGCGTCGGAGGAGGTCGCGAGCGAGTCGTTGCTCGGCAGCGCGGTCAGGACCAGGACGAACGCGGCGACGATGAACAGCCAGCGGTCCTTCCAGCGCAGGGCCCACACGCCGAGGAACAGGAGCACGCCGTACGCCGCGAGGATGTCGCCGATGTAGAGCAGCATCGCGTGCAGGAAACCGAGGACGACCAGGACGAGGCTGCGCCGCCAGAGCAGCTTGCGGATCGGCCACCAGTCCTGGCCCGCTTCGCGTTGACGCCGGACGATCTGTGCGACGCCGTACCCGAACAGCACGCCGAACATCGGGAAGGCGCGGCCGTCGACGAAGGTCGACATCAGCAGGCCGACCACGCGATCGACCGCCGGGCCGCCGGTCGGGAAACCGCCGAAGACGCGGTCGCTGGAGACGAAGTAGTGCGAGTTCGCGAGGGCGATGAACAGCAGCATGAACCCGCGCGCGAGATCCGGTCCCAGCGCCCGCTCGGTCAGTCCGGTCGGACCTGCTTGGGTGCTCATGGCATCCAGTCAATCGGCGCAGGACCGGGGTCACATCCATCCAAAGTCCCTCCGGGCGTGAACCTTGGTCGCTGTTCCATAGAACGATGCACGACGAAGCCTTGACGCGCTGGCAACGCGGGTGGTCCGCGTCGCGCGGTTGGACCGATTACCAGCAGGTCGACGACGTCACCGTCGTCCGCGTCGACGAACCGGAGCGGCGGGTCCAGTACGTCGCCAGCGAGGAGAACGCGACCGCGGCCGCCCATCTCGCGCTGACCGACTGCCATCCGCCCGGCACGTCCTGGCTGGCGATCGCCACCGACGACCCGGATCGCCTCGCCGCCGGCCTCAAACCGCTCGAGCCGGTCCGCACGGAGTGGCTGATGACGATCAGCCTGGCCGACCAGGCGTCGTACCCGGTGCCGCCGCCGTACATCCTCGAGGTGTCCGCGACGCCTTCCGTGATCGACGTACAGATCTGCGGGTACGGCGAGGTCGCCGCCAGCGGCCGGATGGCCGTACTCCACACCGGCGCAGTCGCCGACCTGATCACCACCGAGCCGGCCCATCGCCGCCGCGGCCTGGCCCGAGCCGTCATGACCGCCCTTGCCCACGCCGCCCGCTCCCACCCAACCACCACCGCCCACCTATCCGCCTCCCCCACCGGCCGCGCCCTCTACGAGTCCCTAGGCTGGACCACAGTCACTCCCCTCCTCGTCGCCCGGACGGCAGGAACTCCGACGTGAAACAGATCATCGCGTTCACCGGGCTGCCGGGCACCGGCAAGTCCACGCTGGCCGAGGCACTCGCCACCGAAACCGGCGCCGGCGCCGGCTGGAAGGGCGCCGGCGTGGGATACCCGGGTGGCACGAAGTGGGGTGGGATCACGTCGAGCGGATGCTGAGTGAGTATCCGCAGTTGGACCGCGAGCGGCTGACCCTGGACGCGATGGAATCGTTGACCGGGAACCTTCTTCGGGTCGGTACGTACATTCGGCGTACGTAAGAGGTTGGAGAGGGCGGTGGGGATGATGGGCCGGACCCAGTAATGTGCTCCCGTGCCTCAACTCCGAGTGGCTCTTGCTCAGCTCAACGTGACCGTGGGTGATATCGCCGGCAACGCGGACAGGATCGTCGCGTGGACCCGGAACGCGGTCGAGTTAGGCGCGCACGTGGTGGCCTTTCCGGAGCTCGGGCTGACCGGGTACCCGGTGGAGGATCTGGCGCTCCGCGCGTCGTTCGTGGACGCGTCGCAGAGCGGGATCAACGACCTCGCCCAGCGGCTCGCCGACGAAGGGCTCGGCGACGTCGTCGTGGTCTGCGGGTACCTCGACCGAGCGAGCGGTACGGCGATGGGCGTCGACCGCCTCGGCCGCCCGAAGGGCTCCCCCACCAACTCCGCCGCGGTGATCCACCAAGGCCGGGTCGTCACCAGCGCGGTGAAGCACCATCTGCCGAACTACGGCGTCTTCGACGAGTTCCGGCACTTCGTCCCCGGCAACACGCTCCAGGTGATCCGGATCCACGGCATCGACGTCGCGCTGGTGATCTGCGAGGACCTCTGGCAGGACGGCGGCCCGGTCGCCGCCACCCACGAAGCCGGTGCGGGCCTCCTGCTCGTCATCAACAGCTCGCCGTACGAGGCGAACAAGGACGACACCCGCGGCGACCTGGTACGCCGCCGCGCCCGCGAGGCCGGCTGCGCGCTCGCGTACGTCAACCTGGTCGGCGGTCAGGACGAGCTCGTCTTCGACGGCGACTCGCTGGTGGCCGATGCCGACGGCAAGGTGTTCGCCCGCGCGCCGCAGTTCGAGCAGGGCAGCATGATCGTCGACCTGGACCTCCCGGCCGCCTCGGGTACGCCGGAAGGCACCCACGAAGGCATCGAGATCGTCCATACCGTGCTGCAGGAAGACCCGGTGCCGCCGTACGACGCGATGGAGCCGGTGGTCGCGCCGCACCTGTCCGACGAGGCCGAGATGTACGGCGCGATCGTGACCGGCCTGCGCGACTACGTGCTGAAGAACGGCTTCAAGTCGGTCCTGCTCGGGCTGTCCGGCGGCATCGACTCGTCGCTGGTCGCCGCGATCGCCTGCGACGCGATCGGCGCCGAGCACGTCTTCGGGATCTCCAACCCGAGCGTCTACTCCAGCGACCACTCCAAGGACGACGCCGCCGAGCTCGCCGCACGGACCGGCCTGAACTACCGGGTGGTGCCGATCCAGCCGATGGTGCAGCCGTTCCTCGACACGCTCGGCCTGACCGGACTGGCCGAGGAGAACCTGCAGGCCCGCGTCCGCGCGGTGATCTGGATGGGCCTGTCGAATGCCGACGGCCACCTGGTGCTTGCCTGCGGCAACAAGTCCGAGCTGTCCGTCGGCTACTCCACCATCTACGGCGACGCGGTCGGCGGGTACGCACCGTTGAAGGACGTCCCGAAGACGCTGGTCTGGCGGCTCGCGAAGTGGCGGAACGCGGACGCCAAGGAGAAGGGGCAGCAGCCCCCGATCCCGGAGAACTCGATCGTCAAACCCCCGTCGGCCGAGCTTCGCCCGGGGCAGCAGGACACCGACTCGCTGCCGCCGTACGATCTGCTCGACGACATGCTGGACGACTACGTCGAACAGGACCGTGGCAGTGCGGAACTCGTCGCTGCCGGGTTCGACACCGAACTGGTCACGAAGGTGATCCAGCTCGTCGACCGCGCGGAGTACAAGCGCCGGCAGTACCCACCGGGCCCGAAGATCACGCACAAGGCCTTCGGCCGGGACCGCCGGTTGCCGATCACGAATGCATGGCGTGAGGACGCACGAAAGGCAGCCGAGCACTGAGCGACTCCTGGCGGTACCGCCCATCAGCAGACAACCCGTGGGGCTCGTCCGACGACCTGCACGATCGCTCCGGCCTGCCCCGTGACACCTACCCGGACGATGTGAGCGATCGCTCACCGTCAGCCGGTGGCGCTCACCCTCCGCAACGGTGGGACGATGGAAGCATGGTTGACAACTTCCTGTCGGCCGGTACCTCAGACGACGACGAGGAGTTGCCGTCGCCGTACGGGACCGGACCGAAGAATCGGACAACCGAGGAGCAGCGCCGCTCGGACTACGACAACGACACCTGGCGGGACCGTGGCTCAGGTCTCGACCCGTCGCCGTCCTTGCCGAACGCACCACGGACGTACGAGCGCGGCCCGGTGCCGCAGCAGCCGTACGTGCCGAAGCCGCCGTACCTGCCGACCGCTCCGCCGCCGTCACAGCACCAGCCGCGGCAGCAACCGCCGCAGCAGCCGCCGCAACGGCCGGAGTACTACGGCGATGCGCGCGAGGAGTCGTACGAGCGGCCCGGGTACCAGGAGCAGAGTCCGTTCCGGCCGCAGCAGCCGCCGGCGCAGCAGACCCCGCAAGCACCGCAGCCGCCGCAGCAAGGGCGGCCTAGTCCGTTCGGTCCGGGGAGCAACGGCCGAGCACCGCAGCCCGGTGCACCGGGTCAGCCCGGTGGGCAGGCACCGCGTCCGCCGGCTCTGCCGCAGTCGAGCAACGGAGTGAGTCAGCGGCCGCCGCACGCGTCGAACGGCAGTGCCAACTGGAGTGGACAGGCACCGCAGCCCTCCCCCACACCGCAGCCGCACTCACCGGCCCAGAGCAACGGATTGAGCAACGGGCACAGTAACGGGATCAGCAATGGCGTCACCCCGAGCAATGGGTTGAGCAACGGCCTCGGGCCGCAGCAGCAACCGCGGCAGGCGCCACCTGCCCAGCCCCAGGAGCCGGCGCGCGCACCGGAAGCTGCACAACTACAGGAGCCACGCCAAGAGCAGTCACCACGTCCGGAGCCGGCGGCACGGCAGGAGCAGTCGCCACACGAGCAGAGGGCTCGGCGAGAGCTCGCCGCGTTGCAAGAGCAGCTGGCGCGTCAGGACAGGGAGCAGGCCTCGCGACACGAGCAGGAGCCCGCACCGCGGCCGGAGCAGGCGGCTCGACCGGAGCAGGCCGCTCGGCCGGAGCAGGCCGCTCGGCCGGAGCAGGCCGCTCGGCCGGAGCAGGCCGCTCGGCCGGAGCAGGCCGCTCGACGAGACGAAACTCCGCGGCAGAGTCAGGCGCCGAGGCGCGAGGACGCTGCGAGGCAGGAGCAGGCTCCGCGCCCGGCACCTGCGCCTGCGCCTGCGACGCCCATGGACACACAGACGATCACGGCGTACATGCCGGAGATGATCGAGGGGTATCCGCAGGACCAGGCGCGGGACAACGGGTATCTGTCGGACCCGAGCGCGGAGTACGAGAGCAACGCGCCGGTCAGTGAAGAGCCGGACGGGCAGCGTCCGGCCGGAGCGCGTCGACGGGCGAACGTCCAGCAGGATGCGCCGAGTCAGATCGAGGCCGAGCCGGTCTCGTCGCATCGTGCGGCGCGTCGCGCGCAGGTGTCCGCGAGCACCGCGGCCGGGCCCGACGGTCCGTCCGCGACGAGCGGCGACCAACCGCCTCAAGGCGGCTCGAGCGACCCGGCCAAGCGCCCGCGGCGGTACCGCGTCCACCATCTGCGCGACTTCAAGAACCGCGGCGAGAAGTGGGCGATGCTGACGGCGTACGACCAGTACACCGCCGAGATCTTCGACCAGGCAGGCATTCCGGTACTGCTCGTCGGCGACTCCGCCGCGAACAACGTCTTCGGGTACGACACGACCCTGCGGGTCACCGTCGACGAACTGATCCCGTTGGCACGTGCGGTCGCCGGTGCGGTCGAGCGGGCGCTCGTCGTCGCCGACCTGCCGTTCGGTTCGTACCAGGCGTCGCCGGAGCAGGCGTTCCACACCGCCGTACGGTTCATGAAGGAAGCCGGTGTGCACGCGGTCAAGCTCGAGGGCGGCCGGAACATGGTGCCGATGGTCGAGAAGCTGACGCAGTCCGGCATCCCGGTGATGGCGCATATCGGCTTCACGCCGCAGAGCGAGCACAGCATCGGCGGGTACCGCGTCCAGGGTCGCGGCGATCAGGCCGCCGGTCTGATCGACGACGCCGTCGCGCTGGCCGAGGCCGGTGCGTTCTCGGTCGTCCTGGAGATGGTTCCCGGCGATGTCGCCGCCGAGATCACCAAACGCGTCCCGATCCCGACCATCGGCATCGGCGCCGGCCGGGACACCGACGCGCAGGTGCTCGTCTGGCAGGACATGGCCGGGCTCCGCGCCGGCACCATGCCCCGCTTCGTCAAGCAGTACGCCGACCTTCGGGGCATCCTCACGACCGCAGCCGCAACCTACGCAGCCGAGGTCGCCTCCGGCGCCTTCCCAGGAGACGAACACACCTTCTAGGCCACTCCTCGTGGTGTCCGGGTAGCTCTCCGGATACCCCGGCGAACTCTTGTTCCCCAGGTTTCGCGGGTTCAGGATGTTTGCGGCAAAAGGGGAGGCCCGATGAGAATTCGTCGATTGATTGTTGCCGCAGGCGTCTCGTTCGCGCTGGTTGGTGGAGTAATCAGCTCCATTCCGGCCGCGAGCGCCGTACCGTCCGGAACATCCAGCCCGTCCACTTCGAAGCCGGCGAGCTACACGCCACCGCCGGTGCAATGGGGTGCCTGCACAAATCCGACTCTGGTCAGCCGGGGCGCGGAATGCGGGTACGTCGTCGTACCACTCGACTACGACCATCCGAGCGGGACGAAGATCCAGCTCGCGGTGTCCAGGGTCAAACACAAGACACCCGACGCGCAGGCGCAGGGTCCGATGCTGGTGAACCCGGGCGGACCGGGCGGTTCCGGATTGATCTACGCGATCTTCGGTGAGTTCGTGCCGAACGGCGCCGGCGACGCGTACGACTGGATCGGTTTCGATCCGCGCGGTGTCGGTTCGAGCAAGCCCGCGTTGAGCTGCATCCCGGACTACGCCGGCTACAACCGTCCGCTGTACGTCCCGGTCACACCGAAGCTCGAGCAGATCTGGATCCAGCGGTCCAAGGCGTACGCGAAGGCCTGCAACAGTGCACAGCACGCGCTGCTCGGCCATCTCACCACGCTCGACTCGGTCCGCGACATGGAGAGCATCCGCAAGGCGCTCGACGCACCGCAGATCAACTACTACGGGTTCTCCTACGGCACGTACCTCGGCCAGGTGTACGGCACGCTGTACCCGAACCGCTTCCGCCGCGTCATCTTCGACGGCGTCGTCGACGCGACCCGCGTCTGGTACCAGGCCAACCTCGACCAGGACATCGCGTTCAACAAGAGCGTCAAGGTGTTCTTCGCGTACGTCGCCGCGCACAACTCCACCTGGCATCTCGGCACCACCGAGCGTGTGGTCGAGGCCCGGTACTACGCCGAACTGCGCAAACTCGTCGGCCATCCCGCCGACGGCAAGATCGGGCCGGACGAGTGGAACGACATCTTCACCCAGGCCGCGTACTACGTGTACGGCTGGGTGGACGTGGCGAACGCCTTCGCATCGTGGGTCCACGACGGTGACGCCGCTCCCCTGGTCGACCTGTACGGCGGCCCGCCGTTCGACGACAACGGGTACGCCGTCTACCTCGGAGTGTCCTGCACCGACGCGAAGTGGCCGACCAACTGGAACACCTGGCGCCGTGACAACTGGAGCATCTACGCCAAGGCGCCGTTCCTGACCTGGAACAACGCCTGGTTCAACGCCCCGTGTGCCTTCTGGCCCGCGAAGGCCGGCAACCCGGTGAAGGTCGACGGCCGTCACGTTCAGGGCGCCCTGCTCATCAACGAGACGCTGGACGCGGCTACGCCGTACTCGGGCGCCTTGCAGACGCGCAAGACGTTCCCGAACTCGGTCCTCATCGAAGGTGTCGGCGGTACCACGCACGCGGGCTCGCTGTCCGGCGTGACCTGCACCGACGACCTCATCGTGGCGTACCTGCAGACCGGCGCACTTCCGGCTCGTCAGCCAGGCAACCACTCCGACGTGAAATGCCCACCGGTCCCGGCACCGCAGCCGGACACCGCGCTCGCATCGGCCGCCAAGGCCAGTTCAGGCGCTAGCGCGCTTCGTCAGGAGCTCAGATCCACGGTAGGGCCGAGCGTTCGGTCCAGTATTCCTCGGGCTGCTGGGTGAACTCGGTCAGGGGTCCGTCAAGTCGATAGGCGAGGTTGCTCGCCAGTTGGGAAGCAGTCGTGGCTCCACTGAGGACTATGTCGGCCCAAGGTTGAGCCACAGCTGCGCCGATCGCCAGCGCGTCGGGAGCGACTCCGTGCTGGTGCGCGAATGCGTTGAAGGGCGTCTCACCGGCGTGGCTGGTGAGGCGCCCGTTCGCGACTGCCTCCTTGACGACGACGAACCAGCCGGCTTCGTGCGCCTCGGCGAGGGCGGGGCCTACGGAGGGCTCCAGGACGTTCCAGGTCGCCTGGACGGCCGAGAACGGCGTACCCAGGTCGACTGCCTTGCGGAGAGTCTCGGCCTGGCGTGGTCCGCTGGTGGAGAGGCCGACGCGCACCCCTGAGTCGGCGAGCTCGCCGAGACGGTCGAGCAAACGCTTGTCGTCGAGCGCGGGACTGTCGGCCGTCAGGCTGTGGACCAGGTAGAAGTCCGGCGGCCCACCAAGCGCTTGAAGGGTCTCCGGCCACTGCCGTTCGAAGGTGGCGAGGCCGTGGTCCTTCACCTCGTGCGTCGCCGCGTCCTGCCGCCACTCGCCGACGTACGTGTAGCCCCACTTCGAGCCGATGGTGAGCTGAGCGCGCCGCTCCGGCGTCAGCCACTCCCCGAGGAACTTCTCGGCAAGACCGTACGAACGGGCGGCGTCGAAGTACCGAACACCGGCCTGCCAAGCCTGCTCCAGCAACTCGTGCGTGCGGGCCCGCAGGTCCTCGACCGCACGCCCCGGCGGGAGATCCTCGTCGTGCCCGAGGTTGATGTACCCCGGACGCCCCAACGCCGCCAGCCCAAGACCGATACTCGCCATGCCATCGATCGTAGATGTCTCCGGCAACTATGTGAGACTCGCCGCAACACTCGACGTGGGGCGGCTCAGGTCCCTTACCGTTTTGTGGTGTGAGCGAATCTCAGCTGCCACCACCAGGAACGGTCCGACGCCGTACGACGGCCCGCGTGCTGCCGGTGCGTCCGGACGGCAAGGTGCTGCTGCTGCACGGATGGGATCCGCTGAAGCCGCAGACGCCGTACTGGTTCACGATCGGCGGTGGCGTCGAGGCCGGCGAGACTGTCGGCGACGCGGCCAGCCGTGAACTGCGCGAAGAGGTCGGCATCGTGCTGCCGGCCGACGCGCTCGGCACGCCGGTGGCGACGAACACGATCGAGTTCGAGTGGGGCGGGTGCCAGATCATCCAGCACCAGACCTTCTTCGCGGTCGCGGTGGACCGCGTCGACGTGACGTTCGCGAACCAGGAGGAGCTCGAGCTGCAGACCATCAGCAAACACGGCTGGTGGTACGGCGACGACCTCGAGGCGACCGGTCAGGCCGCGCACGTGACGATCCCCGGTCTGCTCCGGCAGGCCGCCGACGCGATCACGCTGCGGCGCGCGTCCTAGCGGGTCCGCGCCTCTTTGAGGACCTTCTTCGGAACCTTCTTGTCGACCTTGTAGTGGACCTTGTCGATCCGCTCCGCGCAGCCTGCCTTCGACAGGCGCAGCAGGACCACCGGGCACTTCTTGCACCTCGGCTTGTCCTTGCAGCATTTCTTCTTCGCGGTCATCGACGGCACCCGGCGAGTGTAGGTGAGGCATACCTAACCGTCTAGGTGACAGCCGAGCTATCGTGGCGGACGTCACGCCAGCTGTCCGCTCAGCACGTCGCGCGCCTCGACCAGCGACGGGCCGTACCAGGTGAGATGGCGGCCCGAGATGCAGCGTGCGGGTTTGGCGAACGCCTCCGGACCATCGGTGCGGGAAAAGGCATAAGGCTCGTCCGGGAGCACGACGATGTCGTACTCCGGTAACGCGTCCGGATCGAACCGTGGATAACGCTCGCCGGAATCTCTCAGGATGTTGTCGATGCCGATCCGCGCGAGCAGATCACCCGCGAACGTGTCCCGCCCCAACGCCATCCACGGCCGCCGCCAGATCGGTATCACGGCCCGCCGGCGCATTCCGTCGTACGGCGAACTCCACACTTCGCGCGCTCGCACCAACCACGCGGGCACGTCGCCGACGATCGCCGACAGCATGCGGTCGAGTGAGTCGAGTGATTCGGGGACCGTTGCCGGCGCCGTCACCCACACCGCGATTCCGCGGTCGCGCAACGCGTCGAGATCGGCCGCGCGATTCTCCTCCGCGTTCGCTACGACGACGTCCGGTGCGAGTTCGCCGATGCGGTCGACGTCAGGATTCTTGGTACCGCGAACACGTACGACGTCGAGGTCCGCGGGATGCGTACACCAGTCGGTCGCACCAACGATCAACGACGGATGCGTGACCGCGATCGACTCCGTCAACGACGGCACGATGCTGACCACACGACGTACTTCGGCAGGCAGTTCGATCACGTTGCCGACGTCGTCGTACACGCTGTTCATCGACCCGTTGCACCTCACCTTCGCAGGACGTTGCCGAGGACAACACTCGCCGATCGGGGCACTTCAGGGCAGATTCTGCCGCGTGTCGCCAAGAAATTCTTGAGCGTATCCGGCATGCTCCGGTCACGGCGGAATCCCTTCTGCACAAGGATTTTCGGCATTTGCGCCGCTCTTTGCCGCCAGTTCGCCTTAACCTGTAGACGTTTCGGGTGCTTTACGTGGCGCACAAGTGTTGTCATCATCATGACGACGAGGAATCCACCGTGGTTTTCCTCAGCCGCACCAAGGAGGCAGAGTGCCAGCCAAGAAGGCAGCCGCAGGGAAGGCGACAGCCAAAAAGGCTTCTCCCGCCAAGAAGACTGTCGCGAAGAAGGCCCCGGCGAAGCGGACGACAACCGCGCGCAAGGTCAGCGCAGTAAAGAAGACAGCGACGAAGAAGGTGAGTGCGGCCAAGAAGACCGCCGCTAAGAAGACGGTGGCGAAGAAGGCCCCGGCCAAGAAGACCACCGCCAAGAAGGCCGTAGCGAAGAAGGCCCCGGCGAAGAAGGTCACGGCCCGCAAGACCGTTGCGAAGAAGGCGCCGGCGAAGCGGGCGACCGCTGCCAAGAAGACAACGGCCGCGAAGAAGACGACGGCCAAGCGCACGACCGCCGCCAAGAAGACGACGGCGAAGAAGACCGTCGCGCGCAAGACGGTTGCGAAGAAGGCTCCGGCCCGCAAGACCGCCGCCAAGAAGGTTGCCGCCAAGAAGGCACCGGTGAAGGCCGCTGCCAAGAAGGCACCCGCGAAGCGCGTCGCGGCGAAGAAGACGGCGGTCCGGAAGACCGCCGCGAAGAAGGCCCCGGCCCGTAAGACCGCGGCTCGGCGGGTAGCCCGCTGATCCGGACGTCCGCGCTCGCGCGACGTCCGTCACGACAAACCTGAGGGGCACCACCGGCGTCGGTGGTGCCCCTCGGCATGTGGTCGGTGCGACCTGTCAGTCGTCGTCCCACTTCGGGTCGTTCTCCCAGGCTTCGTTGCGTTCCTGGGCCTTCTCCAGCGCGCGGGCGGCTTCCTCCGGGGAGCTGTACGGGCCCAGCCGGTCGCCCGACTTCGCACCGGAGTACGGCTCGACCTTGCCGGTCTTGGTGTTGTAGTACCACTCGTTGCTGTGATCGTCGCTCATCTGGATGACCACCTCCTGGGAGTCTTGTCGCAGCTGAATAGAATGATCTCACCATGTCGATCCTCACCCCCGGCCACATCTCGCCGCGCCGCGCCGTCCCCGCCTCCATCCCGCGCCCGGAGTACGTCGACAAGCCGGCGCCGACACCGTTCGACGGTTCCTACGTGACGGCGCCCGAACTGCTCGAGAAGATGCGGGTCGCGAGCAAACTCGCCGCGCGGGCGTTGCAGGCCGTCGGCGCGGCGGCCAAGCCAGGCGTGACGACGGACGAGCTGGACGCGGTCGGCCACGAGTACCTGATCGAGCGCGACGCGTACCCGTCGACGCTCGGCTACCGCGGCTACCCGAAGTCGCTGTGCACGTCGGTCAACGAGGTCATCTGCCACGGCATCCCCGACGACCGCCCGCTCGAGAACGGCGACATCGTCAACGTCGACATCACGGCGTACCTCGACGGTGTGCACGGCGACACCAACGCGACGTTCCTGGTCGGCGACGTCGCCGAGGAGAGCCGGCTGCTGGTCGAGCGCACGCTGGAGGCGCTGAACCGCGGCATCAAGGCGGTCAAGCCCGGCCGGCAGGTGAGCATCATCGGCCGCGTGATCGAGTCCTACGCCAAACGCTTCGGGTACGGCGTCGTCCGCGACTTCACCGGCCACGGCATCTCGACGTCGTTCCACTCCGGCCTGATCATCCCGCACTACGACGACGAACGCTTCGACGACGTGATCGAGCCCGGCATGACATTCACCATCGAGCCGATGCTGACGCTGGGCACCTACGAGTACGACCTGTGGGACGACGGCTGGACCGCCACCACCAAGGACAAGTCCCGCACAGCCCAGTTCGAACACACCCTGGTAGTCACCGACACGGGCGCCGAAGTACTCACTCTGCCGTGACGATCACGCAGTACGAGCCCGTGCATCTCGCGGGCATCGTGGCCCTGTGCGAAGCCGAAGGCTGGCCGAGCTTCGGCGCCGACCTCGACCGTGCGCACGCGGTACTCACCGCCCCTGGTGTGACGAGCGTGGTCGCCGTCGACGGAGACGAGGTGATCGGCTTCGCCTACCTGCTCAGCGACGGACACATCGTGGCGTACCTCTCGATGATGGCGGTCCACCACAACCACCGCCGCCGAGGCATCGGCCGCGAACTCATCGAGCACGCCACGCCCCTGACCGGCGCCCAGCGAGTAGACCTGGTGACAGACACCGCTGACGACTTCTACGCATCGTTCGAGCACCGGACGTTCTCAGGCTTCCGCATCTACCCGTAGCCGCTTGGCGCACAACGGTCTGGACCTGATCAAAGGCGAGCCCACTGCACGGGATCAACGACGATCACGGAGCTGGACGAACCACACCCC
Organism: Kribbella sp. NBC_00709; assembly: GCF_036226565.1. Classification (GTDB taxonomy): domain Bacteria; phylum Actinomycetota; class Actinomycetes; order Propionibacteriales; family Kribbellaceae; genus Kribbella. The sequence continues at coordinate 5,910,162 of NZ_CP108996.1, read as the reverse complement.
GAGGCGGCCGGTATTCAGGTCGACGATCGCGGCTTCATCGAGGTCGACGACTACCTGGAAACCTCCACCCCCGGCGTCTCTGCGATGGGGGACGTGAAGGGCGGCGCGGCCTTCACCCACTCGCCGTACGACGGCTACCGCGCTCTTCGCACCAACCTGTGCCGCAGGAGCTTCCGCGGTTGCATCTCCCAACCGTTGCCATCGGCAACCTGCGACGCCAGGCACCGACACACAGGCACGCCACCGGAAGCCCGGTGTCGGGACGCATCCACACCACGACGCGTGCGGCGTGTTCCACCGCTGCCGTCGACCGACCGGTCGCGCGCAGTTCCGCCGCGGCCGACCGCCTCTCCCGCAGCCGCTCGACCCCAACTCCCCTCACCGTCGCGGACGTCTCTCGGGAACGAGATGGTCCTCAGGTACGACGCGGTCCTCGGGCATGAGGTGGTCCTCGGGCATGAGGTGGTCCTCGGGCGCAAGACGTTCCTCGGGTGCGACGCGGTCCTCAGGTACAACTCGGTCCTCGGGCGCGAGGGGGCTCTCGGGTGCGAGGTGGCTCTCGGGTGCTGTGGGTGTTGGATCTGTCGGGGGATCGCCGCGGACGGCGAAGCGGGCGGCCTCTTGCATCGACGCTTCGTCGGCGGACCATCGACTCGGACGCCGCCCCGGACGCCGACTCGAGCGCGGACCGGTACGCCCACTGGTACGCGGAGTCGTGCTCGGAGCCGTGCTCGGAGTCGTGCCCGGAGCCGTGCCCGGAGCCGTGCTCGCGGTCGTGTGCGGAGTGGTGCGTGGCCCGGGCGCGGCTGGGTCTTCGGTGGTGCAAGGGGTCAGTCGCAGGGCCGTGTTTGGCGAAATGAGAGGTGACGCGTTTCGTCTTGGTTGGGGTGGTGGGTCTGCCCAGGTTGGGCGGGAGACCTGGACGGCTCCGTCTGTGATGGTGATGAGCCAGTGGCCGTCGTGGAGGGCTCTGTGGTGGGCTCGGCAGAGGAGGACCAGGTTGTGGATCGCGGTATCGCCGCCGTCGATCCAGGACTGGAGATGATGGGCGTCGCAGTGGATGGGTGGGGCGCCGCAGACCACGCAGCCCTTGTCACGGACGTTCAAGGCTCGGCGCATCGCTCGCGTCACCAGGCGCTCGGCGCGTCCGACGTCGAGAGGTTCGGAGTTCGAGCCGAGCACCAGCGGGATGATCTTCGCGTCGCAGGCCAGCCGGCGGATCGCCGCGGCTGAGAGACCATCGCCGTACACGAGGTCGCCGGTCGCGTCGGCGGCGGCCGACCTCAGGTCTTCGAAGTCGATAGTGACGGTGATGTTCGCCTTCGCGCCGAATCCGGGGACCCAGCTGCCCGGGCCGGCCGCGTCCTCGACCGCACCGTCGAAGGGAGGCACCTCGGCGCCCGCGTCTAAGGGACCGGCACCGGCGGCGGATGGCCTGAAGCCGCCGCCGGCGGCGAGGTCAGCGCCCTCATCCGTGGGAGCAGCACCGGTGGTGGGCGGCTTCGAGCCGGTGTCCTTGGTGGGCGGCCTCGAGCCGGTGTCCTTGGTGGGCTGTTTCGGGCCGGTGTTCGTGGTGGGCGGTTTGAAGCCGCTGTCGGCGGCGGACGCGGCGATCGCCAAGGTGGACGTGAGGGCGTCGGCTTGGCGCTTCTCGCGGGATCGTGGGTCGAGCTCGCCGTCGATGGTCTTGTGCGGGCGGGCGGCGGCGTGGATGCGGGATCGGAGTAGCTCGGCGTTCTCATTGGCGAGGTAGCCGCGGAACTTCACACCATTCTCCGCCTCGATCAGGGTCAGCGATTCGCGGGCGTACGCGGCGTTCTCGTCGGGCTCGGGGCCGTCGGAGTCCAGCAGCTCGCAGATCTGCCTGGCAGCCTTCGACAGCTCTCCAGCGGACAAGTGCCCGGCCAGGTTGACCAACTGTTCCTCCGCGACATCGAGGTCCTCTACCTGAACCCTGGACCGCACCCGCTCCAGCGCCGTCACGATCGCGCTCGCCTGTGCTGGACGCAGCGGCCGGGTCTCGTCGGTCAGGGCTGTCGACACGGCGTCGTACTTAGGCAAACTGCGGGCCAGTTTGAGGTCGCGGTGGGCGTCACGGCGCTCGATGCGGTGGCGCATGGCCAGCAGCTCGGCGGTGTCGCGGGCACCGAGCTCTTCGGCCAGACCGGTCTCGTCGACGCGGGCGATCAGCTGCAGGCGGTAGGTGAGCAACCGGGCGACGGCAGCGTCTACCTGGTCGAGAGTCGGCAGCAGCTCGCTGTCGCTCATCGACCAGACCGGCCGCTCACCCAGAAGTTCCATGCCCACAACGATAGACACACCCACCGACAGTTCTCAAACCAGAATCCCCTTATTTTCAAGGCGATTCAGCTATCCACAAGCAGAAAGATCATCCGTCGCGGAGGCCCAGATCGTGATAGGAGCTGTCTGCGCCTGTACAGCTGCGCTCTCCCGTCTTTTACTGACGAGAGACGCGAGGAGGCTCCCATGGCGTGGAGCGACAACTCGTCTCTGTGGTCCTTCATCGGGTTGGTCGTTCTGGGTGTCGCGGTGTGGTTCGCAGCGGGCCGTCTGCGTGGCGGGCACTCGGTGGGTCCATCGGCTAACGGTGGTCGTCAGCGGTCATGGGCACCTGCTGTTGCGGCCATTGTGTTGGCCTTGGTTGCACCGGTGGTGTTGTGGGCGGCGGCCGGACTGATGACGACGCTGTCGTACTCAGATCCGTCGTTCGATGCGTGGGGCCTTGTGCTTCAGGTTCTTCCTGCGGCACTCGTCAGTGCCGCAGCAGTGCGCTGTGCTCGGACGGGACTCCGTGAGGTGCATGGCCAGACCCCGGGACGTGTGCTGGCGCTCTCGGCGATAGTGCTTGCGTACCTCGTCGCAGGGTTGATGCTCGCGACGGCGCTCGTGGCCTGCGCCGCGATGATGAACGCGGGAGGGTGACAATTAGTTGCCATCAGCAACACCCCGGAACCCGACGCTGTGATAGAGCGCGAGGGCCGCTGCGTTGTTGTCCTCGACTCGTAGGGCGACAGATACGTTCGCGCAGACGCTCAGTAGCAGTCGCGCGATGCCGAGGCGGCGGTGGGAGCGGGCGGTGAAGAGTTCGATGATGAACGGGCAGTCCGGCGTGTCCGGCCAGGGGGCGCGTTCTACGACGAGGAGGGCGCCTACCAGCTGCTCGCCTGACCAGGCGAGTCGGCTGAGGGTCGGGTCGAGTACGCCGTAGCCGCCTTCGAAGCTGAGGGTGATGTCGTCGAGGGCGTCCTGTTCAGTCTCCGCGGCGACGCCCGGCTCGTACGCGTCGAAGTACAGGCGACCGAGGTCGACCGCATCCGCGGCCACCGGCGGGCGCAGTACGACGCCTGGTACGGCGATCGGCTGCGTCGCGCCGGGGTGGCGGATCAGGATCATCGGTTGGATGCGGTCCCGATGAAGGCGCCGAGGTCCGCGGACTGCTGGACGCGGGACTCCTCGTGGACGTACATCATGTGGCCGGCCGGGTAGTACTTCGTCTCGATGTTGCCGGTCAGCTCGGCTGGGATCTGCAGGCGCGCCAGCGTGTGCTCGGTGGCGAAGTACGGCGTCGCACCGTCGTAGTGCCCGGACGCGACGTACACCTTCAGGTGCGGGTTGACGCGCATCGCCTCGGCGAGCTTCTCCGCGACCGTGATCTGCTGGCCCTCGAACTCCTTGTACGACCAGTTCTTGGCGGCGTCCATGTTCAGCACCTCGTACGGCAGGTCGTTCTCGTATCCGAGCTCGACGCGGACGTAGTGGTTGAGCGCCGCGGCGTACGGACCGGTGATCGCGTTCATCGACGGGTCGCGGTCCGGTGTCTCCGAGCCGTAGTCGGCGTTCCAGCCGGTGAAGCGGCCGTCGATACGGCCGACGGTCTGCCGCCGGGAGCGGAGCAGTTCACCGAAGAAGCGCATGTGCTCGATCCGCAGGTTCACCCGGTCGATGTAGTCCTCGCTGAGTCCGGTCAGCGCGGCCAGGCGGGTGACGACCTCCGCGCGGTAGTCCGCCGGGATCCGGTTGCCCTGGGCAAGCGCATTCGGGTACCGCCCGGCCGCGAACCGCTCCGCCTCGGCGAGCAGGTCCTCGAGCGACTGGTCCTCGATCACCCCGTGGTAGTGCGCGATCGCGGCGTACGTCGGCAGGAAGAGCGTGTACGGCAGGTCGTTGCCCGGCGTGAAGTCGAGCGTGCCGAACTCCAGCACGACCGAGATCAGCATGACGCCGTTCAGGTACATCCCGTACCGCTGCTGCAGGTGTGCGGCCAGTCCGGCGGCGCGCGTCGTACCGTACGACTCGCCGGCCAGGAACTTCGGTGACATCCAGCGCCCGTTCCGCGAGGTCCACAGCCGGATCACCTCACCGACCGACTCCAGATCACGGGTGAACCCGTGGTAGTCCCCCGGCTTCTCCCCCTCGACCGCCCGCGAGAACCCCGTCGACACCGGGTCGATGAACACGACGTCGCTGTACTTGAGCAGCGTCTCGGCGTTGTCGACGATCGAGTACGGCGGGGGCGCGAGCTCACCCACGTCGCCGGAGACCACGCGCCGCGGGCCGAGCAGCCCGAGGTGCAGCCAGATGCTCGACGAACCGGGGCCGCCGTTGAACGCGAACGTCACCGGTCGATCCGCGGCGTCGGCGTCGTCCAGCGTGTACGCGGTGAGGAACACCTCGGCCTTCGGCTTCAGCCCGTCGAACTTGCCGTCGGTGTACACCTCCTCCCGGAGCACGATCCGCCCGGTCGTCGCGGTGTACCGCAACTCCTGCCCGTCGACCGTGACCGTGTGCTGCGATGTCACCAGGTCGTCGACCGGGGTGGCGGGCTTGGATTCGGTCTCGGTCTGCTCCTCGTTCGCCATGTCGAGCACCCTAATCCACGGCGGCAATCGCTAGCCTTGGGTTTATGGCGACGATTCTGCACATCGCGTTCGTGGAGCAGTGGGAGGCCGCGGTCGAGGCCGGATGCTACCGGTGGTCGACCCGCGGCAAGAGCCTCGACGACGGCGCCACGTTCATCCACGCATCCCGGCCCGAGCAGGTCGCGCTGGTGGCCAACTTCGTGTACGACGACGTGGACGAGCCGCTGTGCCTGCTGGTGATCGACACCGGGCGGCTGGTGTCCGCCCTGTGCGAGGAGCCCGTGGGCGAGCAGTTGTTCCCGCACATCTACGGGCCGCTGAACCTCGACGCGGTCGTCGATGTACGCCCGTACGAGCGCGGCTCCGACGGCCGATGGCCCGCGGTCTCGCCGCAAGCCGTATCCTGAGGGGACGGAACGGGTCGGTCGGGCGATCGCGTCGTCCGCGCAAGCGGGCGCCGAGGAAAGTCCGGACTCCACAGGGCAGCGTGGTGGGTAACGCCCACCCGGGGTAACCCGCGGGACAGTGCCACAGAGAACAGACCGCCAGCGGCTCCGATGAACCCCGTGGTTCATGGGAGTGCGGGTGAGGGTGAAACGGTGGTGTAAGAGACCACCAGCTCCGCAGGTGACTGCGGAGGCTCGGTAAACCCCACGTGGAGCAAGGCCAAGAAGGGCGGTGGGCAACCACCACCCGCGCGAGCGTTCGAGGGCGGCCCGCCCGAGCTCGCGGGTAGGCTGCTGGAGGTGCCCGGCAACGGTCACCGTAGATGGATGATCGCCACCACAGAATCCGGCTTACAGACCGGCCCGTTCCCGCACCGGCGACCCCTCCCCCGCAGGTCGATCGGGCCGCCGCGATCGTGCGAGCGGTCAGTGGCAGTGGTCGTCCGTAGGGTCGAGGCTTCGGCCTGCGGGCTTTTCCCAGGGTTCTTGGCGGCCTAGGGCGGTCAGGTCGAGGGCGGTGGGGGTGAAGGTCATGGAGTCGGGGCCGCGGCCGTAGGTGGAGTAGGTGTGGTGGACGGCGTCGCCGACGCGGAGGAAGCAGCTCAGGCCGTGGAGGTCGAAGGGCTGATCCTGCTGGATGAAGTCGTTGCCGGTACGGAGGTCCCAGTCCGCCTTGGTGCGGTAGTTGTACACGAACGGCACGACGGACTCGTCCAGCGTGACCTGGTAGTCGTAGTTGAAGTCGCTCCCGTACGACGAGTACCACGGGAACGCCCACCCGCGCTCGGCCTGATACGCGGCCAGCTTCTCGTACGGCGCCCGGGACACCAGCGCGAACGTCGTGCTCGCGCCGTGGAGGTGTTCCAGTGACCCGATCTCGTCCACGAAGCCGGTGCAGCTCGGGCAGGCGGCGTCCCACTCGGGCGGATACATGATGTGGTAGACGACCAACTGGTTGCGCCCCTCGAACAGGTCCAGCAGACCGGCCGGTCCGTCGGCGCCGGTGAACGCGTACGGCTTGTCGACGAGCACCATCGGCAGCTCCCGGCGCCGGGTGTTCAGCGCATCCCGCTCCTTGGTGAACGCCTTCTCCGCCTCCAGCAGCGCTTCCCGCGCCGCCAGCCACTCGTCCCGCGACACGATCTCGGGCAGGTTCATCACTCTCTCCTCCAGCAAACGACCAGGACACCCGCGACGTCGGAGCCGAACCCGCGAGTTCGACATCGGGCCGCAGGTTCAGTGCGGTCGAGGTCTGGCGATGGACGAGATTTGGTGCGACTGTGCCTCCTGGGGGTCCACGAACTGTTACGAATCAGGGGCACGTGGTCACGGGAGGGGATTCGCACGATGCTGTCTCGAACCAGGAAGTTTGGGGTAGTGGCGCTCGCCGCGCTGCTGGTGGGGGCGATGGTCGGGATAACACCGGCCGCCGCAGCGCCGACAACGAAGAAGGATCTCGGCTACAGCGACAAACAACTCTTGCAGAAGGCGCGGGCCAAGGGCCAGAAGACGGTCACCCTGCTCGTGGCCGCCGAGAAGGGGCAGAGCAACGACGTCGCCCAGCGGGTCGCCAAGCTCGGCGGCACCGTCGAGAAGCGCACCGACTCGATCGGCTACCTGCGCGTCAAGATCAACATCGACAAGGCGGAGGACGTGGCGAACGTCCTGGGCGTCAAGGCCGCCGACGTCGACGAGGTGATTCCGCTCGAGAATCCGCGCCCCGAGGGCACCGTCGACCCGACGCCGCAGCAGCCGCCGAAGGCAACGACTCCGCGGGTCAACCCGTACATGCCGACGGGTGACATCGGTTCGGCGCAGTTCGTCAACGCCCACCCGACCTGGGACGGGCGCGGTACGACGGTCGGCATCCTCGACACCGGCGTCGACCTGAGCCACCCGGCGCTGAACACGACGTCGACCGGTGAGCGGAAGATCGTCGACTGGGTCACCTACACCGACCCGACGTTCGTCGGCAACACGAACGCCGACAACGACCCGACGTGGATCCAGATGAACACCACGGTCGACGGCAGCACGGTCGGCCTGCCCGGCGAGGGCCCCGTCCAGACCGGCACCTTCAACGAACGCGACCCGCGCCTCGGTGGCGAGCTCGGCAACGACGTCAACCGCGACGGCAACCCGGCCGGCTCGAGCGGGACGTTCGGCGTCGCCTGGAACAAGACCACCGGCAGGGTCTGGGTCGACACGAACCAGAACGGCACGTTCGCCGACAACCCGGCGATGACCGACTACAAGGTCAACTACGACGTCGGGACGTTCGGGACGGACAACCCGGCCACGCCGATCAAGGAATCGATGCCGTTCGTCGTACAGACCGATCCGGCCGACAATGTCGTGAACATCGGCATCGTCTCCGGCGCGCACGGTTCGCACGTCGCGGGCATCGTGGCCGGTAACCAGCTCCTGGGCGGAAAGATGAGCGGTGCCGCACCGGGCGCCAAGCTGGTGTCGGTCCGGGTCTGCCTGTTCATCGCCGGGTGCACGAACCACGCACTGCTCGAGGGCATGATCTACGCGGTCACCCAGGCACACGTGAACGTGATCAACATGTCGATCGGCGGCCTGCCGGCGCTGAACGACGGCAACAACGCCCGCGCCGAGCTGTACAACTCGTTGATCGAGACGTACGGCGTCCAGATGTTCTTCTCCGCCGGTAACAGCGGACCGGGTATGAACACGATCGGCGACCCCGCGGTGGCGTCGAAGGTCGTGAGCGTCGGTTCGTACATCACCAGCGCCAGCTGGCTGGCGAACTACGGCTCGAAGACCGGTCCGGCCGAGAACCTGCACCCGTTCTCGTCCCGCGGTCCGGCCGAGGACGGCGCTCTCAAGCCGGAGATCGTCGCACCGGGCTCGGCCATCTCGGCCGTCCCGACCTGGCAACCAGGGCAGCCGGTCGTCGGCACGTACACCCTGCCGCCGGGCTACGGCATGTTCCAGGGCACGTCGATGGCCTCGCCGCAGATGGCCGGAGCAGCTGCGTTGCTGCTCAGCGCCGCACAGGCCAACGGGACGTCGGTCACGCCGGCGCAACTGCGCAAGTCGCTGTTCTCGTCGGCACGGTTCCTGACCGACTACAGCGCCTACGAGCAGGGCAACGGCCTCGCCAACGTCGGCGCCGCGTGGAACCTGCTGAAGAAGAGCCCGCGGACGGACACGATCACCGCCGCGGTCCCGGTCAGCACAGCGCTGTCCGCCTTCCTCAAGACACCGGGTATCGGCACCGGCATCAACGACCGCGAGGGCGTGGTCCTCGGCACCCAGTACACCCGCACGTACACGTTGCGGCGTACCTCGGGACCGGCCGGCACCGTGAAGTACAACCTGTCGTGGCTCAGCGGGGACGGCACCTTCGTCACCGCCGGCAACGTCAAGCTGCCGCTCAACACCGACGTGTCGCTACCGGTCCTGGTCAAGGCCAAGTCCGTCGGCGCACATTCGGCGCTGCTGCAGTTCGACGACACCAGTTCGCCGGGGATCGAGTTCCAGACCCTGAACACGATCGTGGTGCCGTACGGCCTGACACAGGCGACGCCGTCGAAGACGGTCAGCGGCAAGATCGGCCGCAACCAGACGACGAGCTACTTCTTCCAGGTACCGGCGGGCGTGGCGGCGTTCAAGGTCGATCTGTCGGGTCCGAACAGCACACCCGGCACCGGCCAGGCGCGATTCCTCCGGTTCAGCCCGTACGGCGTACCGAGCGAGAGCGCCGAGACCAACAGCCTGTACTGCTACAGCCCACCGGTTGCCGGCGGGACCTGTGGCGGAGATCCACTCAGCCGCACGGTCAGCAACCCGCAGCCGGGCGTCTGGGAGATCACGGTCGAGGCCAGGCGTACGTCGGACCTCCTCAACACGCCGTACACGCTGTCGGCATCGCTGCTCGGTGTCGCGATCTCGCCGAACCCGGACGTGATCGCCAGCGGCACCCTCGGACAGCCGATTGCTCGTTCGTACACGCTGACGAACCAGCAAGGTGCCTTCACCGGAAAGGCCGTAGGCACTGCGCTGGGCAGCGCCAAGCTGTCCACTCCGACGATTGCCGACGCCGCACAGCAGCAGTTCCAGGTGAGCGTCACGCCCGGTACGACGTCGCTCCGGGCCGCGATCGGCGGCGCGAGTGACATCAAGGCGGACCTCGACCTGTTCGCATACAACTGCACGACCGGCACCTGTGTGCTGGCTGCGCAGAGTGCGGGCAGTACCGCCGAGGAGGCGCTCACGGTGAACAACCCTGCGGTGGGCGTGTGGGTCGTGCTCGTCGACGGGTTCGCCGTGCCGTCGGGTACGACGACGTACAACTACCGCGACGTGATCAGTAATGCGGCGTACGGCTCGATCGCCGTGACGGACGCCAACGCGTTGCGGGCCACAGGCGCGCAGTGGACCGTCCCGGCGTTGGTGACCCCGGGCGCGGTGCCCGCTGCAGGACGGGTCCTGTACGGCAACGTGGAGGCCCGGACGGATGCGAACGTTCTCATCGGTCAAGGGGACGTGATCATCCAGTCCGTCAGCTGAGCAATCCGGCCACCGGCCCACGCGTGCTGCGGTACGCGTGGGTCGGAGCCCGGTTCGACCCGCAGGCGATGAGAAACTGAACGCATGCGCAGACGGGTGCGGACCGGGATCGTGATCCTGCTGCTGATCGTCCTGCTCGGTGGAGCCGGGTACGTCGGCTGGGTGCTGGTACAGCGGTCCGAACCGGTATCGCTGCCGGAGCCGACCGGGACCTACCAGGTCGGCCGGCGGACGTTCGAATGGACCGACACGCCGCGCCGCGACCCGTACACGAACGGTCCGCGGAAGCTCGCGGTCTGGCTCTGGTACCCGGTCGCCAAGGACACCACCGGCCGCCGCGTGCAGTACGCACCGGGTCAGTGGAGCGGGCTGCACCTCAAGTCACCGGTCTCGCTCTTCCAAGGACCGTTCGACACCCTCCAGGACCGCGCCCTCGACCGGGTCGCCGTCGCGCCGGGCCGGTTCCCGGTCGTCGTGCTGATGCCCGGCATGGGCCTGTCCGCTCCGATGTACGCCACCCTCGCCGAGGATCTCGCAAGTCACGGGTACCTCGTCGCGGGCGTCACGCCGACGTACAGCGCGAACCTCACCGTCCTCGGCGGGCAGACCATCGAGAGCAAACCGGAAGCGAACCCGCCGAACCTCGGCGACAGCACCGAGGGCTCCCAACAGGTCGGCGACCACCTCGTCACCGTCTGGGCGGCCGACGCGCGCTTCGCCGCCGGCATGGTCACGAAGGAGCTCCCGAACTCCGTCGAGCCCACGATCGGACCGTCGTACGTCGGCCACTCGTTCGGCGGCGCCGCGTCGCTCGAGGCGTGCCGGCAGGATCAACGGTGCGCGGCCGCGGTCGACCTGGACGGCAGTCAGTTCGGCGACGTGGTGACGAAGGGCGTCAAGGCGCCGTTCATGCTGCTCGGCGCGGACGACTCGTGCATCACCAGCGTGTGCGGTCCGGACGCCAAGAACGACACGGACCGCAACCGCGCACTGTCGTTGCTGAAGGCAAGCAATGGCGCGTCGTGGTGCGCCACCGTTCCCGGCAGCAGGCATTTCAACTTCACCGACTACGGCGTCTACTACCTGGCCTACCCGCTGCGGAGGTTCCTGCCACTCGGCAGCGTCGGCCCGCGCCACGCCCTCACCGTCACGAACGGCTACATCAACACCTTCCTGTCGCACGCGATCTACAAGACGCCGTCGCCCGGCGCTCCTGCCTGCCGGACCTAAAGGTCGAGCTCGTAGGTCTGGCCAACCAGTTTGTCGCCCCACATGTCGTGCGGCTCGGTGGCTGTGAGACGGAAGCCGCGAGACAGGTAGATGTGCCGCGCAGCGACCAACGGATCGTTGGTCCACAGCACCATCCGCTTGTAACCGGCCGTGCGTGCGAACGCCAAGCACATGTCGACCAGCTGGGCGCCGAGCTTCAGCCCGCGCGCCGCCGGCGTCACCAGCAGCAGCCGTAGCTGCGCCGTGGTCTCGTCCGGACCGCGCACGCAGAAGATGCTGCCCGCCCGTTCCCCGTCCACCTCGGCGATCCACGCCGCCTCACGCTCGTCGTCGTGGTCGGTCGCGTACGCCGCCACGATCTGCGCGATGAGCGTCTCGTACGACGAACTCCAGCCGTACTCGGCCGCATAGATCTCCGCGTGTAATTGCACTACCCAGCCGAGATCGCCCGGCTGCCCCAGCTTTCTGATCATTCGTCCACCCGATCTACTGACACGACTGTTTCAGTAAGAGATACTAGCCGGGTGCCAACCACAAAGACAGTGCCAATTTCGAAAGCGGGGCCGTCCGCACGCCAGCAAGAACTGCTGGAGCGCGCGTACGCGTACTCGCTGACGCACGGGCTGGCCGACCTGTCGCTGCGCCCGCTGGCGACCGCGATCGGGTCCAGCCCGCGGGTGCTGCTGTTCCTGTTCGACAGCAAGGACGGCCTGATCCGGGCGCTGCTCGCCCGGGCCCGCGCCGACGAGCTCGAGCTCCTTCGCCGGATCCAGCAGCGGCACGACGTGCCGCCTGAGCTGACCGTGATCGCGCGGGAGCTGTGGACCTGGATGTCCGCTCCGGAGCGGCGGCCGTTGATGACGTTCTGGGTCGAGGCGTACGGGCGGTCGCTGGTCGCGCCCGAGGGTCCGTGGGCGGACTTCGCCCGCTCGACGGTCGACGACTGGCTCGAGTTGCTCAAGGCAACGCAGCCGGAGCCGGACGCGGCGCGGCGTACCGGGGTGCTGGCGATGCTCCGTGGCGCGCTGATCGACCTGCTCGCGACCGGCGACCTGGAGCGAACGACTGCCGCCCTCGAGGATTACCTAGCCGACTAGCTCGAAGGACACCGTGCGCTTGGCGATGTCGGCCTCGACGAGCTTGACGCGGACCTGCTTGCCGAGCGGCAGCGCCGTCCCGGTGACCCGGCCTTCGATCGCGACCGTCGTCAGCGCGACGATGCCGCGGCTGTTCTCCCGCTCGTCGACGTCGGTGATGACCCCGTCGAACTCGGATCCGACCTGATCCGCGACCAGGCCTGCCTCGACCATGCTGACGATCGACCGCTCGTACGCGTGCGCGCGCCGGTCCGCGTCGTCCATCATCTTCGGGATCTCGTCCATCGACTCGCGCACCCACGCCGGCACCTCAGTACCCGCCGAGAGCGCGACGCAGATCTCGCTGGTCCACCGGTCCACCAGCCGCCGCAGCGGCGCGGTGACATGCGCGTACTCCGCCTTCATCGCGGCATGCTGCGGCGATGCGGGCACGCTCCCGGCGAACGCGACGTACCCGGCGCCGCGGAACAGCACCGTGCAGGCCGCGAGCATCGCCGCGTGCGCCGGCACCTTCGGGTCGAGCCCGTGGATGAACTCGGCGTACGTCGCCTCCTCCGCCCAGACGATCCCCAGCGCCTTGGCGGTGTTGCCGAGCTTGCGGCGTAGATCGTCGTGCGACTCGGGCAGCGTCCGCAGGATGCCGATCCTGCCCTTCATCATCAGCTCCGCGGCGGCCATCCCGGTGAGCAGCGAGATCTGCGCGTTCCAGCCCTCGACCGGCAGCGGCGCGCGGAACTCCAGGCCCCAGCCGTGGTTGGAGGTGATGACCTCCTGGTCCGGGATCGGCAGGTTCACGCCGCCGCGGGCCAGCTCGCGCTGCTCGCGCAGCTTCCCGACCTCGCGCAGCAGCTGCAACGACTCCGACGCCGTACCCGCGTCGAGATCCTTCTGTACGCCGGCGTAGTTGAGCTTGGCCCGCGACTTCACCAGCGCCCGCTCACACGTGACGCCCGTGCCCTCGCCGGTCGCGTCGACCGTGATCGTCCACAGCAGCGCGGGACGAACCTGGTCGGGCAGCAACGAGGCCTCGTCCTCGGACAGCTCCGGCGGGTGCAGCGGCGTGCGCTTGTCCGGCGCGTACAGCGTCTCGCCGCGCTTGCGGGCTTCCACGTCGATCGAGTCGCCGGCCTGGACGAACGCGGCGACGTCGGCGATCGCGTAGTACACCGTGTAGCCGTCACCGGTTCGCTCGATGTGCAGCGCCTGGTCGAGGTCCATCGAGTCCGGCGGGTCGATCGTGACGAACTCGAGGTCCGTCCGGTCGAGCTCCGGCAGCCGCACGTTCCGCGCCGCTGCCACCGCCGCGGCAGTCACCTCCGGCGGGAAGTCGGCCGGGACCTCCTGCTCCCGACGGATGTCCTGCAACGACGCCCGGAACACCTCCGGAACATCCTCGGCGAAGTGAACTCTCTGCAGCGGCATGGAGTCAGAGTAGCGACGGCTGCAGGTTGAAGGAGCGGAGCGACGCCAGGCCGTCGGCGTACCAGTGGATCTCGGTCAGGGTCGCCGGGCGCATTTCCATCCGGAACATCGACGACATCGGGGCCTGCAGCACCGATCGGACCATCAGCTTGATCGGCGTCACGTGGCTCACCACGACGACGGTCTTGCCGGGGTGCCGGGCGAGCAACCCGTCCCGCGCCGACCGCGCCCGCCGCGCACACGCGTCGAAAGACTCACCGCCGGGCGGCGCGACGCTCGTCGAGTCCAGCCAGGCATTCAGCGCGTCCGGCCACTTCTGCTGCACCTCGGCGTACGTGTGCCCGTCCCAGTCGCCGAACGAGCACTCGATCCAGCCCTCGTCGACGATCGGCTCAAGCCCGAGCTTCGTGGCCACCGCGTCGGCCGTCTGCCGTGCCCGCACCATCGGCGACGTCACCAGCGCGTCGACCCCGCCGATCCGGGCCAGGTACTCCGCCGCTGCCGCGGCCTGCGCGCGACCGGTGTCGCTCAATGCCGGGTCGTCGCCACCGGCGCCGGAGAATCGCTTCTCCGCCGTGTGCGGCGTCTCGCCGTGCCGCAGGAAGATCAGCTGCGTCGGCGGCTCGGCCTGCGCACCCCAGCCCTGCAACGCCTTCTGCAGATCCGACGGCTCCTGCACCGCAGCCGGCCCTGGTCCCGCGGCCTCGGGCTGCAGCGGGATCGGCACGCCGTCGAGCGCGTTGTTCGCGAGGGCGTCGGCTGCCGAGTTCTGTGCGCGCGGCACCCAGGTCCACTCGGTCCCGAACGGCGCCAGGCCTTGCGCCTTGATGGCCAGCGGCTTCAGGTCCGGGTGCTTGATCTTCCACCGGCCGGCCATCTGCTCGATGACCAGTTTGGAGTCCATCCGCACCTCGATCGAGGCATCCGGCGCGTACTCCGCGGCGAGCTGGAGTCCCGCGACGAGCCCGGAGTACTCCGCGACGTTGTTGGTCGCGATCCCGAGCGTCTTCCCCTGCTGTGCGATCACCTGCCCGGTCGCCGGGTCCCGCACCAGGGCGCCGTACGCCGCCGGTCCCGGGTTGCCCCGCGATCCACCGTCAGCTTCGACGATGACGTGTGCGAAGCTCATCCACGTCCTCGCTTCGCTCCGGGCGCGGATGAGGCACAAATCGCACTGTGCTTGATGATGAACTCGCTCCGCTCGTTCATACCTTGCTCTCCGACGTACGGACGAGGATCCGGCCGCACTCTTCGCAGCGCAGTACGGCGTCCGGCGCGGCGGCGTTGATCGCTTTGAGGTCGGACGGCGCGAGCTCCATCCGGCAGCCCATGCAGCGCTTGCCGACCAGCGGGGCGGCGCCGATCCCGCCGTTGTGCTCACGCAGCCGCTGGTACTGCGTGACCAGGGCCTCCGGAAGCTCGGCAAGGACGGTCGTCCGCTTGTCCCCCACCTGCGCCCGCTGCTCGTCGAGCTCCTTGAGGGCCGCGTCGCGGGTGGTCTCCAGCTCGGACTGCCGGTCGGCGAACGCCTCGGCCCGGGTCCGCAGGTCGGCCTGCACCACCTCGGCGGCCTCGAGCTTCTCCATCACCTCGAGCTCGGAGTCCTCCAGGTCGGAGATCCGCCGGTCGAGCGAGCCGATCTCGTGCTGCAGGTTCTCCAGGTCGCGCGGCGAGGTGACCTGACCGGAGTCGATCCGCTGCTGGTTGCGCGTCTTGCGCTGGCGCACCTGCTCGACATCGGAGTCGGCCTTCTTCTGCTCCCGCTGCAGGTCGCTGACCTCGGTGTCGGCGGTGACCAACTCGCGGTCGACCACGGACTTCTCGGCGGCCAGGTCCTTGAGCGCCTGGTGCTCGGGCAACGACGCGCGCTTGTGCGCGACCTGGTCCAGCTGCAGGTCGAGATCCTGCAGGTCCAGCAACCTGCTTTGGACGGCGGGCTCGGCGTTCAGAGTCGGCTCCTTAGATCGTGGCGGCGCTCAGATCCGCAAGGTCCATGCGTCCGTGCAAAGTGTTGAGATGTGAGTGTCCACGGTACTGCCTTGCGCCGCGAGACCCGCGAGCAGGAGCCGCTCGGCATCCGCGAGCCACGGCCACTCACTGGCCCAGTGCGCGACGTCGACCAGCGCAGGGTCGCCGTACGCGCGTGCCTCGGTGGCGGGATGGTGCCGGAGGTCAGCGGTGAGGTAGGCATCCACGCCCGCAGCCCGGACCCGCTCGAACTCCGAGTCGCCCGCTCCCCCGACCACCGCGACGGTCTCGATCACCCGGTCCAGGTCACCGGAGACCCGGACGCCGTGCTCGGTCCGGGGCAGGCTCTCCGCGACCAGCCGGCCGAAGTCGGCCAGCGGCAACGGCTCCGCGAGTACGCCGATCCGCCCGCCGCCTCGCTCACTCGGCAGCTCGGCCAGCTCATAGACGTCGTACGCCGGTTCCTCGTAGGAGTGCGCCGCGATCAGGGCCTCGACGACCGCACGGCGCTTGCGGCGCGGCAGGATCATCTCGACGCGGTTCTCCTGGACGACCTCGATGTCGCCGACGCTGCCGATCGTCGGGTTCGCGCCTTCGAGCGGCCGGAACGTCCCCTCGCCGGCACCGCTCCAGGCGGCCCGCTCGTAGTCGCCGATCTGTCCGGCGCCGGCCTTCGCCAGCGCGTCCAGCATCGCCTGCGTCTCCTCGACCGGAACGAACACGACCACCTTGTCCATCGGGTCGGCCACCATCGCCTTCAACGGTCGCGTGTCCTGCAATCCGATCGCGGCGGCGAGGGCGTCACTCACGCCCGGGTTGGCGTTGTCGGCGTTGGTGTGACAGACCTGCAGCGCGACTCCGGCGCGGATCAGGTCGTGGATCACGCGGCCCTTCGGCGTGGTGGTCGCGACGCTGTTCACCCCGCGCAGCAGCAACGGGTGATGCGTGACGAGCAGATCGAACCCGCCCTCGATAGCTTCGTCGACCACGGCCCGCATCGGATCGACGGCGAACAACACCCGCCGTACCTCTTGCTCCGGATCTCCGGTCACCAGCCCGACCGCGTCCCAGGACTCCGACCAGGCAGGGTTGTAGAGCCGATCGAGAACCGCGATCACATCCGCAAGCGTCGTCACGGCGCCTATCCTGACACTTGCTGCATGCAGCGCTGGATCGTGACAGGGCTGGACTGTGACGGGGGCAGCCGCCCGGTGCCCCCGCCACAACCAGTTCCGCCGGTACGGGCGTGGCGGTGCGACCGCCCCGCCGCATCCACCACGTCGCCCGCTCCGGCGGGTCGTCCCGGTCACAGGGGGATGGCCGTCGGCAGACGCCGACGGCTTGACCGGAACGAGTCTTCGGAACCTGCCTAGATCAACCAGGCAGTTGTGGCGCTCGGCAGCTTGTCGCCCTCGAGCGGACCGCTGGACAGCACGACGGCGGCGTCCGGCAGCTCGACCGGGGCCTGGCCGAAGTTCGTGACGCACTGCCAGCCGCCGGGCCGGGTGAAGTGCAGGACCCAGTCCGTCGCGTCGACCCAGGTCAGCGAGTTGCCGGTGCGCAGACCACGCCGAACGGCGAGGGCCTTGCGGTACAGGCTCAGCGTCGACTCCTGGTCGCCGTCCTGCGCCTGCACGGAGTACGCACCGAACCACTTCGGCTGCAGCAGGTGGGACCCGCCCGGACCGAACCCGAACGACAGCCCGTCGACGGTCCACGGGATCGGGACCCGGCAGCCGTCACGACCCTTCTCGGCGCCCTTCGAGCGGAAGTACGCCGGGTCCTGCAGGTTCGCGGCCGGCAGCTCGCCGACCTCCTGCAGACCGAGCTCCTCCCCCTGGTACAGGTACGCCGATCCGGGCAGCGCCAGCATCAGCAGCGTCGCGGCGCGGGCCCGGCGCAGGCCGAGCGCGACGTCGACGGTCGGCTCGGTGCCGTTGCTCAGCAGCCAGTCCTTTCCGTCCTGCCAGCCGCCCTTCGGGTTCTTCGGCAGGCCGTAGCGGGTGGCGTGCCGGACGACGTCGTGGTTCGAGAACACCCACGTCGACGACGAGCCGTTCTCCTCGGCGAGCGCGAGGTTCTCCTCGATCACCTTGCGGAACTTGTCGTACTCGAAGTCGGCCTGCAGCAGGTCGAAGTTGAACGCCTGCCCGAGCCCGTCGGCGCTCGCGTACCGGGCCCGGCGGGCGGCCGGTACGAACGCCTCGGCCACGGCCGACCGCGGCGGGTCGTAGGAGTTCAGCAGGTTGCGCCAGTCGCGGTAGATCTCGTGCACGCCGTCCTGGTCCCAGAGCGGGTGCTCGCCGTACGACTCGGACTGCCGCGGCAGCGTCGCCTTCGACGGGAACGGCTCGGACAGGTCCTTCACCAGCGCGTGCGCGACATCGACGCGGAAGCCGTCGACCCCACGGTCCGACCAGAACTTCAGCGTCTCCAGGAAGTCCGCACGGACCTCCGGGTGCTGCCAGTTCAGGTCCGGCTGCTCGGCGGCGAACATGTGCAGGTACCACTGGCCGTCCTCGGTCTTGGCCCAGGCGGACCCGCCGAACACCGAGTCCCAGTCCGACGGCGGCTGGTCGCCCTCGCCGTCGCGGAAGATGTACCGCTCCCGGGCCGGCTCGCCCTTGGCCGCCTCGAGCGCCTCGACGAACCACTCGTGCCGGTTGGAGGTGTGGTTCGGGACGACGTCGACGATGAGCTTGATGCCCTCGGCGTGCAGCGCCTCGATCAGCTGGTCGAAGTCGTCCAGGGTGCCCAGCCGCGGGTCGACGTTGCGGTAGTCGTCCACGTCGTACCCGCCGTCGGCCAGCGCGGACGGGTAGAACGGGCTCAGCCAGACGGCGTCGATCCCCAGCGCCACCAGGTACGGGACTCGACTGATGATGCCCGGCAGGTCCCCGACGCCGTCACCGTTGGCATCGGCGAAGCTGCGCGGGTAGATCTGGTAGACGACGGCCTGCCGCCACCAGTCGGGCTGAGTCTTTTGGGCAGTTTGGGCCGTCTGCGGACTCGTCACGATCGCCTCACTCGGAATCTGTTGGTAACCCAGCGTTTATATATAGGCTCTAAATTTAGAATCTGCATGTATTCTGCGGTCGGTACGACGACGAGGTCAAGGGGCTTTCATGGCGAAACCACCGGCAACGCCGCCCACGGCCACGCCGACGATGTTGCGGCGGGTGAACGCGGGCAAGGTACTGGGCGTGCTCACCCGCGCGCGGGTGATGACAGGAACCGGCCTGATCGAGGCCACCGGCCTGACCCGCGCCACCGTGCACGCGGTCTGCAACGACCTGATCTCGATGGGCTGGGTGGTCGAGCTCGATCCCGGCCGGACCTCGGTCGGACGGCCCTCGCGCCGGTTCGAGTACAACAACCAGGCGGGGTACGTGCTCGGCATCGACATCGGCGCGGCCAAGACGACCGTGCTGGTCTCGGACCTGCGCGGCGAGACGGTCGCCAAGGCCGGGCGGTCCGCGGCGGGCGTGAAGACACCGGCCGAGCGGACCGAGATCGTCCACGAGACAGTGCTCGAGGCGCTCGCGTCCGCCGAGGTGTCGAACGCGCAGGTCCTGGTGGCGGGCGTCGGGGTCGCGGCGCCGGTCGACCGGGACGGGAACATCCTGGTCGACGACGAGTTCTGGCGGCGCTTCGACGCCGACCTGGCGAAGCGGCTGACCGAGCTGCACGGCTGGCCGGTCCTGCTGGAGAACGACGCGAATCTCGCCACCCTCGGCGAACACTGGCGCGGCGAGGCGCGCAACGTCGACGACCTCGTCGTACTGCTGGCCGGTGAGCGGTTCGGGTCCGGGCTGATGGACTCCGGGCGGCTGCTGCACGGCAGCCGCGGCGGCGCCGGCGAGATGGTGTTCCTCAAGCTGATCGAGGGCGTCGGCGATACCCACGGCATCGCCCGGATCGCGCGCGAGGACGGGACGGCGGCCGTTGCCGACCCGGCCGTGGTGACGTCGCTGCGCAAGCTGGCCGACGGCGGCGAGGTGACCGCCGAGCAGGTGTTCAGCGCCGCGGCCGACGGCGATGAAGTTGCCCTAGGCATCCTTCAGGACATCGCCGCCCGGACCGCGCGGGTGGTCGCCACGCTCGGCATCCTGTTCAACCCCGAGCTGGTCGTCCTCGGCGGCGCGGTCGCCGAAGCCGCCGCCGCCCTGCTCCCCGACCTCGAGAAGCACCTGGCCGGCTACACCAGTACGCCGCCCCGCGTCGCCGTCTCGTCGCTCGGCGACGCGATCGTCTCGGTCGGCGCGGTCCGCCACGCCCTGAACTACGTCGAACAACACGCCCTCGACCTCGAGCTCGGCTGCCGCCCGAGCTGAGGCCCGGATCCCCAGGCCATCACAATCGGCGGCCGGTGACGCCGCCACGCTCGAGTGTGCCGGACGCGGGTGATTGTGATGGCGTGGAGATCCGGGGCGCTAGCGGGTCAGCTCTGCTGCGACTGCCTCCAGGACGATCAGGTTGCGGCCGGACGTGGTCGCGGAGGGCGTGCCCTCGGGGATCAGAGCCTGGTCCTCGGGGATGCCGGTGCAGAGCACGAACACGTCGTCGGTGTGCGCCTGCAGAAGGTGACTGAGGGCCTCGCGCATCCACGGTGTGCGTCCGGCGTCCTGGACTGCGATCACCAGCGGGCGGCCTGCGGCGGCTTGGGCGGCCTTGGCGATGTCGTCGTTGCCGGGCTCGGCGGCATTGGTGTCGCGGTGCTCGCCACGCAGTACGACGCCGTCGGCGCCGGGAGCGACGCGGGTGAAGATCTCCGGGAGGCCCGAGAAGTACGGGTTCCAGGCCGGGTGCAGACCCTGGGTGAGGTCGACGACGTACGGCGCCGGGCCGAGCGCGGGGAACGTCTGGCCGGCCAGCACGCGGGCGGCGACCTCGCGGATCGGGGCGCCATCGAGACCCGGCTGGCGGGTGCGCTGACCGAGTGATGCCGCGAGGGCACGGACCCGTGCGGCCGCGTCGGCGACCCGCTCGGCAGGGAGCGTGCCGCTGCGGACGGCATCGGCCACGCGGGCGATGAGGGCCTGCGCGTCGGCGGAACCGACCGCGATCATCGCCAGGTCGGCACCGGCGCCGATCGACGCGACCGCGGCGTCCTCGATCGACCGGTTCTTGGTGATCGCTTGCATCTCGAGCGCGTCGGTGGTGATGACCCCGGTGAAGCCGAGTTCCTCGCGCAGCAGTCCGGTCAGCAGCCGGTGGGACAGGGTCGCGGGCTGGTCGTCGTACGCCGAGAAGACGATGTGGGCGCTCATCACGACGTCGGCGCCCGCGGCGATGGTCGCCCGGAACGGGGCCAGCTCGACGGCCTTGACCTCCTCGATCGAACGGTCGACGCGGGGAAGGTCGGAGTGCGAGTCGACGGCCACGTCGCCGTGGCCCGGGAAATGCTTGGGGCAGGCCGCGATGCCGGCCTTGTGGACGCCCTCGACGAACGCGACGCCGTGCCGCGAGACGACGTCCGCGGTCCGGCCGAACGAGCGGGTCGAGATGATCGGGTTCGCCGGGTTGCTGTTCACGTCCACCGACGGGGCGAGCATCAGGTCGATGCCGAGGCCGGCCAGGGTCGCGGCGGCGTCGCGCGCCGACGCCCGGGTCAGCTCGACGTCGTCCAGGTCGCCGAGCAGGCGCGGCGAGGCGAGCGGCCACGGGTTCGCCGGCGCGAGGTGGCTGAACTCGCCGCCCTCGTGATCGATCGCCACGATCAGATCCGGGCGCTCCGCCCGCAGCGAGGCCGTCAGCGCGGTCACCTGCTCGGCACTCGCCACGTTGCGCGTGAACAGGATGACTGCCCCGAGCCCGTCGGCGACGGCCCGCCGGAGCTCGTCGGTAGCAGTCGTCCCACTGAAGCCGACGACCAGCGAGCCGGCGGCGTCCCGATCCAGTTGATCACTCATTCCCCAACCCTCTCGTGCCGCGCCCCCCGCGCGCCACCCCGGCCCCGCGATGTCGCCGGCCGCTAATCATTAGCCGGCTTCGGAGGGCTGCAGGGGTATCGTTGTCAGGACCTGTCATGGCAGTTAACTGCCGTCTTCCTGCGGGTTTACCATGATTACTTGCATTCACCCCTGTCTGTTCGAGCCGACTACGGATAACGTTGTCTCTCGACCTGACCGCCCTGACCGGGGGGACGATGAGCGACGACACAGCGATGGCGCGGGAGACCGTGCTGGGAATCGACATCGGCGGCACGAAGATGGCCGCCGCTTTGGTGTCCGCCGACGGCACGATTCTCACCGGCGACCGCATCCGCACCCCGGCCGGCGACGCCGACGAGGTGTTCGCCGCGCTCGGTGAGCTGATCGCGCGGGTCCGCGGCGACGTCGTTCCCCTCGCTGTCGGTATCGGCTCCGCCGGTCCCCTCGACCAGCAGCACGGTCTGGTCTCCCCCGTGAACATCGCCGGGTGGCGCAACTTTCCCTTGGTCGATCGGGTCCGGGCGCTGACCGGCGACGTACCCGTGGCCCTCGGGCTCGACGGGCACTGCTTCGCGCTCGGCGAGTTCTGGAGCGGCGCCGGCCGGGACGCCGACACGCTGCTCGGGATCGTGGTGTCGACCGGTGTCGGCGGCGGTCTGGTCGTCGACGGCAAGCCGCTGATCGGGCAGTCCGGCAACGCGGCGCACATCGGCCACGTGGTGGTCGACCAGGACGGCGAGTCGTGCGCCTGCGGGTCGTACGGCTGCGTCGAGGCGTACGCGAGCGGCCCGCGGATGGTCGCCCGCGCGAAGCGGCGCGGCTGGCGGACGGACGAGGACGTGGATGCCGCCGTACTGGCTGCTGACGCCGCGGCCGGTGACGAGCTCGCGCTGGCCATCTTCGACGACGGGGCGCAGGCGCTGGCCGCCGGGATCGTGGCGACCGCGGTCACCGTCGATCTGACCACGGTCGTGATCGGCGGCGGAGTCGCGAAGGCCGGGCCGGTGCTGTTCGACCCGGTGCAGGCCTGGGTGAAGCGGCTCGCACAGCTGCCGTTCGTCGCGGAGCTGACCGTGGAGCCCGCCCAGCTGGACAACGCGGGGCTGCTGGGCGCCGCACACCTGGCGTGGGCCGCCATCGCCTGAACACACAGTTTCTGTCGTGCGGAAAGGCCTATCTCGCGCATCTTTGCGCAATTTTTACGAATATCAGGAATCTCTGTAACGACCACCCCGCTTTGCCCGATTCAAGGGATGGATGGGGTGGGGGCACCGTCATCCACGGACGGTCGAGGGGGGCCTGTGACCGGCCGGAGCGGTTGATCGAGGGGGGCCTTGGGTCAACCGGTACACGTGAGCGGCGGGCGAGGAAACTCTCCCGCCGCAACCGTGTCACCCACAGGTCGGGAACCACCGTGCTGCGGGCGGCGTCCGACCGACTGGTGAGTGATCGATCTGGTGGAGGGACGAGATCGAACGCGGGTTCTGCATCGTGGACGGCGGTCGGTGGCTACGGGAGGGCTGCCACTGAACCTGACCTCCCGCCCACGGTGCAGAACCAACCGTCTACGGCTTGAGCCACTCCGGCTCCGGGAGGCGGGTGCGATCGAGCCGGCCGTTGTCGTCCAGCGGGAGTTCCTCGATCGGGATCAGGTCCGCCGGCACCAGGTAGATCGGCAGCTCCTTGCCCAGGTCAAGCATCAGCCGCGCGAGGACGGCGGGATCGCTGTCCTCCAGTACGACGTACCCGATCAGGCAGGTGTCGCCGCCCGGGTTCGCCTGGGCCACCACGACCGCGTCGACCACACCGGGCTGATCGGCGAGCACGTGCTCGGTCTCGCCCGGCTCGACCCGGTGGCCGCGGATCTTCACCTGGTCGTCGGCGCGGCCCAGGTACTCGAGCGTGCCGTCGGCCCGCCAGCGACCGAGGTCCCGGCTGCGGTACAGCCGCGCACCCGGGTGGCCTGGATCGGGCACGAACGCGTCCTCGGTCTCCTCCGGCCGCCCGACGTAGCCCTGCGCGACCGCCGCGCCGCCGAGGTGGATCTCCCCGACCGCACCGACCGGTACCGGCCGCAGCGCCGCGTCCAGGAGGCGGACGACGACACCCTCGATCGGGCGCCCGATCGACGGCCGGTCCTCGGCCGGGTCGACCTCGTTGATCGTGGTCACGATCGACGCCTCGGCCGGCCCGTACTCGTTGAACAGCCGGCAGTCCGGATGCGCGTCGAGGAAGTCGCGGACCTTGTGCGTCAGCACCATCGCCTCGCCGCCCGCGACGATCTCCCGCAGGGCCGGCAGCTCGGGCAGCCGGCGCATCGTCGCCAGCAGCGCGGTCAGCGGGCTGAACGCCATGAACAACCGCTCGACGCCGTGATCGCGCAGCGCCGCGACGACCGCGTCGGGGTCGTACCGGTCGTCCTCGCCGATCAGCACGAGCGCCGCACCCGAGGCCAGCGTCGTGAACATCTCCTGCACGTGAACGTCGAAGCCGAACGACGTCCACTGCAACGTCCGCAGCGACCGCCGGGTCCGCAGGTAGTGCCGGACCAGGTTGACCGGACCGCGGTGCGGGACGACGACGCCCTTCGGGTTCCCGGTCGAGCCGGACGTGTAGATGCAGTAGGCGACGTCATCGGCAGCGGCCCGGACCGGCGGCGCCTGCCGCGCTCGCGGGTCGCCGTCCACAGCCGCCACCGGGACGAGCCGCAGTCCCAGGCGGTCCGCGAGTGCCGCGTCGTCGCCGACCAGTGCGACCGCCTTCGCGTCCTGCACCATGAACGCCCAGCGGGACTCCGGTACGCCGGGATCCAGCGGCAGGTACGCCGCACCCGACTTGAGCACCGCGAGGACCGCGACGACCATTTCGGTGCCTCGGGCAACGCGTACGGCGACGAGCTGGCCGGGCTTCACGCCGAGATCCACGAGCTGCCAGGCAACCGTGTTCGAGCGGCGATCCAGCTCGGCGTACGTCAGCTCACGACCGCCCTGGACCAGCGCGATCGCGTCCGGCGTCCGGGCGACCTGCCGCTCGAACAGGGTGTGCAGTCCGCTGAGCTCGCCGGCCACGACCGCGTCGCGTCGTACCCGGCCGATCGGGCCGCCCGGGGCGACGTCCGCCTCCAGCTCGCGCAGCGCCTTCAGGTCTGCCTCGATCGGGCCGACCAGCTCCGGGATCCGCAGCGCCGGCCGGGTCGTTGCCCTATGCAACACTTCGGCCAGGTAGGCGAGCAGGCGCTCGATCGTCGCCTGCTCGAACAGCCCGGACCGGTAGTCCGCCCGACAGGTGATGCCGGCGCCGTGGTGGGTCAGCCGGAACCGCAGGTCGACGGTCGACGGCAGCTCGTCGTCGCCGTCCTCGAAGTCGACGAGGATCTGGAAGAGCGGGTCGCGTTCGAGTACGGCGGGATCGGTGCCGGCGTGATCGAACGCGCCGGCGGTGATGTCGCGGATCCGCTGTGCCAGCTCGCCGAGGTCGGGCTCGCCGGACAGGTCGATCCGCAGCGGAAGCGCGCGACGGGCCGCCGTCGAGGTGTCGCCCTTCGGGCGGGTCGGCGCGGAACCGATCGTCACGTCGTCCTGCGCCGCGAACCGGCCGAGGACGGCGGCAACCGCGGCGAGCATCGTCATCACGGGGCTGAGCTTGCGCTCCCGGCTGTACGCGAACACCGCGTCGCCGAGCTCCTCCTCCAGCTCCTGCTTGACCGAGGCAACGGTGTCCTCGCCGGCGGCACGGACGTGATCCGCGGGGAGGACCAACGGTTCGGCGCCGGCCAGCACCTGGTGCCAGTACGCGAGATCCGCGCGCCGGCCGTCGGCGGTCGCCTGCCGTTCCGCCGTACTGCGGGCCGCTTCCGCCGCGTCCTCGTCGACCCAGGGCTCGGCGGCCTCGTCGGTCAGCGGTATGTCGCGCACCGGCAACTCGGTTGCGGATTCCTCGATCTTCTCGGCTGCTTGCTCTGCGTCCGGTTGGTCGCCCAGGAGGGCCAGCTGCTCGCGCATGAGTTGGGTGACTCCGTCGACCAACTGGCCGGCGACACGGAGCTGCTGGGACATCAGCGCGGCCATCCCGCTCCCCGGCAACTCGGCCTCGCTGGTCGCCGCCGCGGCCTCGTCCACTTTCGCCGCAAGCTCGGCCAGCCCCGATCCCAGCACAGCCAATGCTGCCCGCGGATCCGGCCTGCTCGCCGGCTCAACGGACTCCTCGCGCGCGTCGCCTTCGACGTCCGATTCAGCCACCGTCGCCACGTCTGCCCCGACGGCCTGCGTCGACTCGGCTGTCTCCGCTTCCTCGGCCGACTCCGCCTCGGCCGCAGGCTCGGCCTCGGCTGTCTGGACCGCCACCGCGGTCGCCAGCTTGTGCGGGGTCGTGTAGGTCAGGAACAGATCGTCCGGCGCCAGCTCCGCCTCGAAGCGGCTGTTGATCTCGTCGATCACCGGAGCCATCTTCGCCGGCGTCGCACCCAGCTCGGCGAACGTGTGGTCCACGGTTAGGTCGTACGGATCGAGGTTGAGCTGCTCGCAGGTCAGGTCGAGCACGACGTCCAGCGAGTCCCGGTATCGCTCGGCAGAGACCTCGTCACCCGGCAGCGACCCGGCCTGCGCGAGGTAGTCCGCGTCGATCGAGTGCGTCTCGGCCGGCAACGCGAACGGCGACCGCTCGGTCTCCTCGACCACGGCCGGCTCGGGTTCGACCGGCTGCATCGGCGGGTCCAGCGGGATCCGTTTCACCGCCGCGTTCGACGGCGGCTCGAACACCGGCGACTGGGCCCGCGCGGCCCGCTCGAACGCGTTCGCCCGCGCCGCGGCCGCATTGTTGTCCCCGGCAACCGCCGTGCCGGGTCCGACCACGACCGTCACCGACGGGTCGACCGGGTGGTGCACCCGACGGAACGGGTACGTCGGCAACGGCACCCGCCCGCCGTCCGGGTAGACCTTCGCCCAGGCGATCTCGGTGCCCTGCTCGTACAGCTCGGCCAGCCCGTTCATCGTTGCGAGCACCGGGTCCTGGCCGAGGCGCTGCGCCGGGATCCACGTGCTGTTCGGGGCGATCCGGCGACCGGCGGGACTCAGGACCGCGTCCGGCCCGAGCTCCAGGAACCGCCGGCACCCGGCGGCCGTCACCGCCTCGACCGCGTCGCCGAACAGCACCGGTTGCCGCAACTGCCCGACCAGGTAGTCACCGTCGAGCACCGTCCCGGACTCGAGCAGATCACCCGACCAGCTCGACACCATCGGCGTCCGCAGCGGCTTCAGCGTGATCTCGCCGACGATCTCGGCAAAGTCGGCCAGTATTGGGTCGACCAACGAACTGTGGAACGCCCGGTCCACGTCCAGCCGCTGCCACGCGACCTCCAGCCGGTCCAGCTGCGCCGCGAGCTGCCCGACGATCACCTCGGACCCGGTCAGCACGAAGGACTGCGGACCGTTGCCTGCAGCAACCTCAACGCCGACGGTCCGGGCGATCTCGCGGACCCGGTCAGCGTCCGCACGGACCGAGACCATTGCCCCGGGCACCGTTCCGCGCTGCATGAGCTCGCCACGTTTCGCGGTGAGCCGGACGCCGTCCGGTAGCGACAACGCCCCGGCGACACACAGCGCGGCGTACTCCCCCACGCTGTGCCCGACGACAAGCGCGGGCTGCACACCGAACGACTGCCAAAGCCGCGCAAGTGCGAGCTCGAACGCGAACAGGGCCGGCTGCGCGGTCTCGGTCGGCCACACGCCTTCCGCAGTACCGGCCGCTGGGGTCAGCAGGAGCTCGAGCAGGCTGCCGCCGGTCTCCTCGTGGTACACGCGGTCGCACTCGTCCAGCACCGACCGGAAGACCGGGAAGCGCGCGGCGAGACCGGCGGCCATGCCACGACGGGCGGCGCCCTGTCCGGTGAA
This sequence comes from Kribbella sp. NBC_00709, assembly GCF_036226565.1. GTDB lineage: Bacteria > Actinomycetota > Actinomycetes > Propionibacteriales > Kribbellaceae > Kribbella. Next base: position 5,882,759 of record NZ_CP108996.1, on the reverse strand, counting down.
GGCGTAGCCCAGCGGGCCGGGTCCACCACGCGGTACTTCGGTTGCCTGCGCGGACCCGAGCGCCTCGACAAGCTCGGCCTCCGTGCCGCCCGCGACCGCGATCCGGTGCCGATGCGCCGGTCGGCCGAGTGCCGCCGTACCGGCCAGATCGATGAGGCGGTGGCCGGTGCCGTGGTCGAGGTCAGTGCGGTACAGCTCGACGAGGTCGGCCAGGGCGTCCGGGTCGGGCGCGGACAGCGGGAGTACGACGGGGCCGTCGTCGCCGCGGCGGATCTGCCGGGGCGCCTCCTCCAGGATCACGTGCGCATTGGTGCCGCCGGCATCGATCGCGCTGACGCCCGCGCGGAGCGTCGTACCGCCGGCTCGATCGGGCGCCGTCCACTCGCGCGCCTCGGTGCCGATCACAAACGGGCTGCCGTCGAGGGCCAGGGCCGGGTTCGGCGCGGTGTAGTTGATCGTCGGGACCAGCATCCGGTGCTGCAGCATCAGGATGGTCTTGATCAGGCCGGCCATCCCCGCGGCGCTGTCCAGGTGGCCGATGTTCGGCTTCACCGAGCCGATCGTGCAGAACCCGACCTTGTCGGTGTGCCTTCGCAGCGCGGTCGTCAGCGAGCGCACCTCGGCCGCGTCGGCGGTCGCGCTGCCGATCCCGTTCGCCTCGATGTAGCTGAGCGAGTCCGCCTCGAACCCGGCCCGCTCGAGCGCGCGCTCGATCAACTCGACCTGGTTCCCCGACGGGGCGTCCTCGTTGCTGACCGCAGTACCGCGGATCACGGCGTACACCGTGTCGCCGTCGGCGAGGGCCTGGTCGAGGCGCTTCAGCAGTACGGCGGCGACCCCGTTGCCGCCCACGGTGCCGTCGGCGTCCGCGGCGAAGGCCCGGACATGACCGCTCGGCGAAAGGATCGACTCCGGCGTCGGGTGATAACTCGTTGCCTGAGGCACCTGTACGGCGGCGGCGCCGGCGAGCGCGAGATCCGCGTCACCCGACCGCAACGCCTGACAGGCCAGATGTACGGCGACCAGCGAGGACGACCACGCCGACTGCACACCGATCGCCGGGCCGGTAAGACCCAGACGGTACGCCACGCGGGTAGCGAGCGAATCCCGCGACTGGTGCTGACGGTGGTACAGATTCATGCCCGAGCCCGCGAAGACGCCGACCCGGCTCGACGTACCGGCGTACCCGCCATGCTCCAACGCCTGATGACAAACCTCGAGGAACAACCGCTGAGCCGGATCCATCAACTCCGCCTCGCGGTCACTCAACCCGAAGAACTTCGCATCGAACGACTCAACGTGCTCCAGCACCCCACTGACCGCCACCGCACCGTCAGCCGACTGCCCAACCTCCTCCGGCGAGAACCGCCGAACACTCTCCACACCCGACAGCAAGTTCTCCCAGAACTGCTCAACCCCCTCAGCCCCTGGGAACCGCCCAGCCACCCCCACAACAGCCACCGGCTCAACCATGGCCTCCGCAGCACGAGCCGCAGCACCAGCCTCCGCAGCACCAGCGGGCGCGGTAGTTCCCGCAGCCTCCAGCGCGTCAGTGGCCACCGCAGCCGCACCCTCCGAAGCCGCAGCAACCTCAGCCAGCCCAGCCAGCCCAGCCATCGGGCCGACTACCTGAGCCTCAGCGGATCCTGACTCCTCCGACTCACCGACGCCAGACTCCGTCGACTCTGCCGCTTCAAGCTCAGCCTCGCCAACGTCTGCGGCATCGGCATCCGCGTCGGCACCATCGACATCCGCCCCGCTAGCATCCGCGGCATCGGCCTGCGCAGCATCGGCATTCGCATCGACTTCCGCTGCACCAGCTTCGACGGGATCGGCTTCTGCTGCATCGGCTTCTGCTGCGTCGGTGGACTCGTCAGCAGACAAGTCCTCGTCGACTTCGGCAGCGTCCGCACCCTGATTGCCCGACTCAAGATCGTCAGCCCCGGCCTCAGCCGCCTCGTCACCTGAACCCGCCGCAGCCTCAGCCGACGCGGCCGCAGACTCGTGGACCTCGCCTGCGCCGGCGCTAGCTTCCTCAACCTCAGCGTCGTCGGCTTCCTCCGACTCGCCCGCGCGCGCTTCCCCGGACTCGGCCGCGCCAGCTTCTCCGGACTCGTCGGCGTCAGCTTCCGCACCCTGAGCGTCGCCAACTTCCTCCGACTCGTCCGCGCGGGCTTCCGCAGACTCGTCAGCGTCCGCGTTCCCGGACTCGTCAGTGTCCGCTTCCTCGGACTCGCTGGCGCCCACCTCGTCCAACTCGTTGGCGACAATCCCCCCGGACCCCGCGGACTCGGTCGCCTCGGCCTCCGCACCGTCGGCTCCGTCAACGGCGGTCGGTGCACCCGGCTCGAGCTCGGCATCGGTGTCCAGCTGATGGTCAGCGGGTTCGTCGGCAGCCTGCTCGGCGTCAACGGCATCAACATCCGCAGCCGCCGTACCCGACTCGACATCGCCTACGTCGGACTCGTCATCCGAAGACCGCTCGTACTCGCTGCCGGCTTCATCAGCTTCTACCTCAGCGCCAGCCTGCTCTCCTGCGGCGTCCTCGCGCTCAGCCTGCTCCTGCGACTCGATGGGAGCTGGAGCTGCCTGCGCGGTGTTGGTGGATTCTTCGTCGGCGGCGTCGTCGGCAACAACAGGTACGGCGATGGGGTGTGTCTCGGCAGCTGGTGCTTCGGGGTCTTGGACTGCGCCTGGCGTGCCTTCAACCGCAGCTGTACTCGCGTCTGGCGAGGTCTCCTCGACCGCAGGCTCGTCCTCAAGCGTGGGTACTACAGGCGTCTCGGATCCAGCCGCCTCGGCTGTCACCTCAGCCGTGGCCGCAGCTTCCGCGTCGGCACCGGACTCTGCGTCCGGGTCCAACTCAGCTGCAGGTACCTCGAGCGCATCGGACGCAGTTGGTGCAGGCGTGGCGGACTCGTGAGCCTCCTCGGTCAGCTCTGCCGCAGGTACTGCGGTGGCACTGGACTCCCGCTCTTCTGCTGTCGCCGCCTCGGTCTGCTCCGGTTCCAACTCAACCCCGGTCGCAGGTACTGCGCTCGCACCGGAGTCGGTCGCTCCAGGTGCGGCGGACTCAGCAGTCAGCTCAGCCTCGGGTACTGCGCTGTCACCTGGCGCTTCTGCAGTCGCCGGCTCGGTGTGCGCTGGGTCCACCTCGGCCGCATCTGCTGCATCCGCAAGCGCTGCGGACTCGGCAGGCTCGGTAGCCGGCTCAGAGTCGGCCGCAGGTACTTCGCTGGCATCGGGCGCTGCTGCCGCCGACTCTTCCTGCGCCGGGTCGGAGGCGAACCCGGAGGTGAGCGGTACGTCTGGCTCCGACGTTGCAGGCTCGGAGGCGTCGGCAGAGTCGGACGCGGCGGGGCCGGACACCGTCTGCTCGGCAGCGGAGGCCGGGTCAGTCGGCGTGGACTCGGATGCGGCGGCATCCGAAGCTAGCGAGGGCGCAGACTCGCTCGGCACAGGCTCGGTTGACACTAGGTTGGACGCTGACGTGGACGCAGCCTCCGGCACCGCAGAGTCCTCTGGAGTCGCGGAGGTTGCGGGCTCGGACAGCGCAGGGGCCGGGGGTGGTGGGGTGGGGGTGCCTAGGGTGGGGCGTTGGGGTGGGGTGGGGATGGATTGCTGTAGTTCGCGTTTCCAGGCCAGGCGGACCACCGGGAGTTCGGTGGTGCGTTCTGACGGGTCCTCGTCGGCGTACGGCGTGGTTTCCGGAGTTGCGGACGGGCCTTGGCCGGTGGGGCCGGAGTTGGGGGTGGCGCCGGCTGGTTCTACGTGGGGGGCGGCGGGGGGCTGGAGGAGGGTGCCGTCGATCCAGCGCTGCTTGAGCAGTGGGCGGAGGATCTTGCCGCCGGGGGTGGTGGGGAAGTCGCGGCGCGGTACGCCGACGACCTGGGCGGGGAGGCCGAGGCGGGTCTGGATCAGGCTGCGGATGGCCTGGTCCATGCCGGGGACGGAGTCGGCGGTGAGCGCGTAGAAGACGACCAGGCGGTCGGTCCCGCTCTCCTCGTCCGCGACACCGCAGGCGGCGACCAGGCCGTGTTCGGCGCCGACGACCGTGGTGGCGACGGACTCGATGTCGTGGGCGTAGTGCAGCTTGCCGGACATGATGATGCGTTCGCTGTCCCGGCCGGTGATGACGACCTGCCCGCCGGTGATGAACCCCTGGTCGCCGGTCGCGAGCCATTTCCGGGCCGGCCAGTTCCCGACCGGGAACGCGGTCCGATCGGCTTCCAGGTTGCCCAGGTACCCCGGTGTCACGCGCGCCGACGCGACCTGCAGCTGACCGATCCGGCCTTCAGGCAGTACCGCGCCGTTCGGTGCCACGATGCGCACCGTCGTACCGGGCGCCGGCGCTCCGACCGACACCAGCGAGAGCACGCCGGGTGCATCGGTCCGCGGCTTACCCGGCCGCGCGACGGCGACCTTGCCGGACGACGGCCGCTGGTCGACCCACTCGACCACGCCGGTCGGTGGGATCCGGACGCGGTGCACGTTCGGCGTCAGGCCGGGGCGCGCGAACGTGATCCCGGTGACCGTCTCGGTCATCCCCCACGCCGCGACGAACGTCTCCGGTACGACGCCGAACCGGTTCGTCACCCGCAGGAACTCCGACATCACCGGCACGGTGATCTGCTCTCCACCGCTGACCAGACTGCGCAGCGCGGACAGGTCCCAATGCCGGTCCGGCTCCCCAGCCACCGCGGCAGTGGCGAGCCGGTACCCGAAGTTCGGCGACCACGAGTGGTTGACCCGGTGCTGGTCCATCAGATCGAGCCAGCGCAGCGGGTTGGCCAGCACCCAGTCCGTGTTCACGTGGATGTTCGTGCACCCGGTGAACACGGGCAGCAGGTGGTACAGCAGGAACGCGCCGCTGCGGTCCAGCGGCAGCCAGTTCAGCGTTGTCTGTCCCGGTCGCACCGGCAGCATCGCCGGCGTACCGGCGGCGAACTCGACCAGGCCGCGATGCGTCAGCTGCACGATCTTCGGCGTACCGGTCGATCCCGAGGACAGCATCAGTACGGCGACGTCGTCCGCGGCCGGGCGGTGGAAGTCCGAGGTCGGCTCGTGGCCCGCCATCGCGTCGGGGTCGAGGACCGGCAGACCGAGGTCGTTCGGCAGGTCGGACGGGCGGCCGATCAGGACCGTCCAGCCGAGCAGGTCGGTGATCTTGCGGAGTCGCTCGCGGCCTTCCTCGGTCCGGTCGCCGCCAGGGTTCGGCGCGACCAGCAGCGGCCGGATGCCGCCGAGCGTGCAGGCCCAGAACGCAGCGAAGAAACCGACCGGTTCGGTGCAGTGCACGACCGCGGGATCACCCGCGCGGACGCCGTTCGCGCGCAGGCCGGCGAGGATCCGGGCGGCGAGCTCGAGCAGCGTCGGGAAGTCGAGCTTGGTCTCCCGGCCGTCCGCACCGATCTCGACCACGCCGGCGCCGCTGAAGTCGCGCGCGGCCCGCAGCAGCGCACTCGGCAGGTCGCGTGGGTACCCCGCGGGAATCATCAATGCCGGCCCGGTGGAGATCGCCGGCCGGTCAGCACCACTTCTCACGCCGATGCCACCACCAGCTGCAGCACGGGAGGCTCGGACGCGGGGACGACGGGACGCCGGCATGCGTCGGCTACGAGCGTAGAGACGCCGACCAGTTGGCGACCCACGGACACGCGCCTCCCGAACTGGACGGAGCGGGTTCAGGGCAGACCCGCCTCACTTCACACCGAAAGCAGCCCCGTATTCCACCGGCCGGAACGATGCCGTGACCGGGCGCACCCGGTAGGTCATCGCGTCGACCGACAGCCGTGAACCCTACCAGCCGCGACCCGCCCTGGAGGAGCCCGTTCTCACCAGCCGATGGTTAAGAATTGTGCGACTCACGACACCGATCACAACGAGTGTCGGCGCGTTCCGATACGGCCCGCCGCCACAAACCTGACGACAGGTCGCGCGTACGGCGGGAACATGGGCGGATGAGCGACCCGGGCCCTGAGGTCCGCACGACTACCGGACTCGTTCGGGGTCGCAGCGAGAACGGACTGGCCGTCTTCCGCGGCATCCCGTTCGCCCGTCCGCCGGTGGGCGAACTGCGCTTCGCGGCGCCGCAGCCGGCCGAGGCGTGGGCCGGCGTACGCGAGGCTATGTCGTTCGGACCGCCGCCACCGCAGTCGCTGATCTTCGGGCCGCCCTCGAACCCGGTCAGCGGCGACGACTGGCTGACTGTCAACGTCTGGTCGCCGCACCTCAGGTCAGCGCTTCCGGTGATGGTGTGGATCTACGGCGGCGGCTACGCGTTCGGCCAGTCCGGTGATCCGTCGTACGACGGCATGCGGCTGGCTGCCGACGGTGACGTCGTCGTGGTCACGTTCAACCACCGCCTCGGCATCGACGGCTTTGGGCAAGTGGAAGGCGCTCCGGCGAACCGCGGTCTGCTCGACCAGATCGCCGCGCTGGAGTGGGTGCGCGCGAACATTGCTGCGTTCGGCGGCGACCCAGCGCACGTCACTGTGTTCGGGCAGTCGGCCGGAGCGGGTTCGATCGCAGCGCTCCTCGCGATGCCTCGCGCGGCCGGCCTGTTCCGCAGGGCCATCACGCAGAGTGCACCCGGCACGTTCTTCTCGCCGCCGCTGGCCGGCGACATCATGGCCGCGATCGCAGACCTGCTGGATCTCGCACCGACTGTCGACGAACTGCGCAAGGTCGCGATCGCGGAGCTGGTCGAAGCCTCGGACACCGTGGCCACCGCGATGCAGCCAGAGATCGCTCGATGGGGCGCGGCGGCGTACATGGGAATCCCGTTGGCGCCGGTCGTCGATGGCGACGTCCTGCCTCGGACGCCGTTCGAGGCACTGGCTGACGGAGCAGGCCGCGATGTCGAGCTGATCGCGGGTCACACGCGCGACGAGTACCGCCTGCTCCTCGCGGCTGATGGTCGTCTCGGCAACCTCACCGACGAGGACGCCGCGACTGCGCTACGGATGCTCGCTCCGGTCGGCTACCGCGAGGCCTACCCGGACGCGAGCGCGGAACGGCTGTACGAACTGGTCCACTCCGACTGGCTCTTCCGGATGCCAAGCCATCGCCTGGCCGAAGCCCAGGTCACCGGCGGAGGCCGCGCGTACGCCTACGATCTGACTTGGCCGGACACCGGCCTCGGCGCGTGCCACGGCCTCGACGTACCACTCGTGTTCGGCACCACGCCCCTACTCGGCTTCCTCGTCGAGCCCGAGCAACTCCGCGACGCCGATCAGGTGTCACACCTGCTCAGAACAGCCTGGATCGCTTTCGCCCACACTGGCGACCCCGGCTGGCCGAAGTACGACGAGACACACCGGCTGGTCGCGTCCTTGAGCACCGAACTGACCGTCACGCCCTACCCCGAGGAAACCTCACGCGACCTCTGGGCGAGTCACTCCTTCGCGCCGCTGCCCTTGCTGGACACCTAGCCCGCCTGCACCGACGTGTCAGGGCGGTGGCGGTCTGGTGTCAGGGCTCTTGGCGATCGTGGTTCTCAACAGGCACTGAACCACGAGCGAGGAGTACGAATATGCAAACGCCCAGCGAGCAGCAGGATCGGCCGGAACTGCAGAAGGCGGCCCAGGAGTTTGTCGACGCCGGTTTCGGTGGTCTGGAACTGCGTGTGCACGACGAGCACGGCGAGTGGGTCGGCACCGCCGGGATCCGTGAGCTCGGCAGCGCGGAGAAGCCGCCGGTGGACGGGCAGGGCCGGGTCGGCAGCATCACCAAGACGTTCGTCTCGACCGTCGTGCTGCAATTGGTGGCCGAGGGCAAGCTCGAGCTGGACGGCCCGGTCGCACCGCACCTCGCCCGGTTCGAGCTGGATCCGCGGATCACGGTGCGGATGCTGCTCAACCACACGAGCGGGCTGTTCAACTACACGGGCGAGTACTTCCCGGACGGAACCGTCGTACCGGGCCTCCCGGCGACCGGCAAGGACTGGGCGGAGAACCGGCTGCGGGGCTACGCACCCGAAGAGCTGGTCGAGTTCGCGCTGGCCAAGCCGGCGCGGTTCGAGCCGGGCACCGAGTGGAGCTACGCCAACACCAACTACACGATCGCCGCGCTGCTGATCGAGGCCGTCACCGGCCGCTCGTTCACCGCGGAGCTGGAGACGCGGATCCTCAAGCCGCTCGAGCTGACCGGCACCCTGGAGCCGGGTGACCGGACCGACTTTCCCGGGCCTCACTCGCACGGCTACTTCCGGTACCAGGACGGCGACGACTGGAAGCTCGTCGACGTCACCGAGCAGAATCCCTCGCTGCTGTTCGCCGCCGGGAGCATGCTCTCGACCACCAGGGACCTGCAGGTGTTCATGTCCGCACTGCAGAGCGGGAAGCTACTGCCCGCTGAACTCCTGGCCGAGATGCGGGCGCCGGAGCCGAAGAGCGGTCCGCTCAACTACGGTCTGGGCCTGTTCGCGCAGGACACTGGCTCAGAGACCATCTACCACCACAACGGCAGCGCACCCGGCGGGTACGGCGCCCTGATGTTCAGCAGCGCAGACGGCAGCAAAACCCTGACCGCCCTCATCACGATGGGCGACGCCGACGTCGACCTACTGCAGATCTTCCCGCCGGCCCTCGACCGCCTGGTGAAGACGGTCTTCTGACCAAGATATGTGGGCGAAGAGGGGATCGAATCGTTCCTTGACGCCGAGCAGGGCTCGATCCTGCTCAGTGGGTGACCCCGAACGATCTTGGGTCACCTGGTTGCCCACGTACATTGCCCGGCCGGGTGGCATGGATGGTGACCACGATCCGGATCCGGGCTGGTGGGGTACCTCGCGCCCTCGGTTCCTGATCCGGCCTGGGCGGTCCGATGCCCGGCAGCATCCGTCCGGCGCTGCCGGGGCGGTGTCGTCCGTCGCCTGATCTCGTGTCCGAGGGCGCGTCTGCCGATCGCGATGGCGGCTGCCTCGTGCCGGGTCGTCGTGTGAGTCGAGCTGCTCGTAGGTTGCTGCCAGTGTTCGGCGCCGGCTGGTTCGAACCCGTTCCGCGCCGATCTTCATGCAAGACATTAGAACATATCTTCATATATTCACGGACGTCGCACGATGGTGCGCCGTGAAGTCGGGTACGGCCGGTGAGGTGATATCGTGATTGTCTGCTCAGGTGAGCAAACATCCCCGGTGCTTGTGTGCCGGGGCTTCGTTTGCCTGGCGGCACGGGCTGTTAGCTCAGTTGGTTAGAGCACCTCGTTTACACCGAGGGGGTCGGGGGTTCGAGTCCCTCACAGCCCACCGAATCGCGGTCGCGCTACCGGTCTGCTCCGATGGTCATGACCGCCTTGCCGCGGAACTGGCACCCGCTCGGCCCAGCCTTCCCAGTCCAGGTAGCAGGCCACCCGCGAGCCCTCCATCGGCCCGCTCCCGTCAGCCGCAGTCCGGACTGCCCGGACGGGTCGGTGATGAATCCGCGCATGCTCTACCCAGGGTTCGCAGTGAGACTGGCCAACGCCACCGCGTAGTCGTCGGGGTTGCGGGGCTCGGGGATCGGGGACACCACGGACCAGCGGATGGTGCCGGTGCGGTCGACGACGAAGGTGCCGCGGAGGGCGCAGCCGCGGTCTTCGTCGAAGACGCCGTACGACGTCGCGATCGCGCCGTGGGGCCAGAAGTCGGTGAGCAGGCTGAAGCCGAGTTGCTGCGTGTCGGCGTACGCACGAAGAGTGAACATCGGGTCGCACGAGACGGCCAGGAACTCCGCGGCCGCCAGGAGCTCCGGGCGGTCGCGGAGTTCGGCCAGTTCGCTCGTGCAGACCTGACTGAAGGCATACGGATAGAAGACCAGTACGACGTCCCGCCGGCCGCTGAAGTCGCTCAGCCGGACCTGTTCGCCGTACTGGTTCCGAGTGCTGAAATCGGGGGCCCGGCTGCCTGCAGCCGGGATCGTCACCCGCGGCGGCCGGACTTCGGAACCACCAGCTTGGTCGCGGACCAGTCGTCGGTCACGCTCAGGGTGCTGGTCGTGGCCAGGCCCGCTACCGGGGCGGCCTCGGCGATGTCGCTGGTCTCGACGTACCCGTCGCGACCGACCTTCGGCGTCAGCAGCCAGACGACCCCACCGGCCTTCAGGTCGGTCAGGATGTCGAAGAAGGCGTCGACCAGGTCACCGTCGTCCTCGCGGAACCAGAGCAGGACGACGTCGACGACCTCGTCGGTGTCCTCGTCGACGAAGGCTTCGCCGGTGATTTCGCGGATGGCATCGCGGAACTCGTCGTCGCAATCCTCGTCGTACCCGATCTCCTGGACGACCCAGCCGGCCTCCAGGCCGAGCCGGGAGGCCATGTTCGGCACTCCGCTCTTGCCGTCCGCGTGGTCCGCGGTCGCGCTCACGTGTCCTCCTCCGTGGTCCCCGCTTGCCCGGGGGTAGGTGTCAGTACCACTCAGTTGGCGATAGTCCATCGTGACGTACCGCGTCGCGCAAGTATGCACCAGGGTTCCGTGACGTGTCCGGTATCCGCGTGGCGGGTACCGGGCGTGTCCGCTGAGATCACGGGCCACCCGCCGGAATCCGGCGGGAAGGCAAGGCCAAGTAGAACGCATTCCGAACAGGTGACAGGATTGCGGTGAAGAGCAACCAGAGAGAACGGCAGGACACCGTGGCTTCCGGACACGAACCACCAGCCATCATCACCGAGGGGATGCCCACCCAGCTCCCCGACATCGACCCCGACGAGACGCGTGAATGGGTCGAATCGCTTGACGCCGTCCTGGACGAACGGGGCAAGGCGCGAGCGCGCTACCTGATGCTCAAGCTGATCGAGCGCGCCCGGGAGCGACAGGTCGGCGTGCCCGCCCTGCGGAGCACCGACTACATCAACTCGATCCCGCCCGAGCGTGAGCCGTGGTTCCCCGGCGACGAGCACATCGAGCGCCGGATCCGGGCCTTCATCCGCTGGAACGCCGCGGTGATGGTCAGCAAGGCCAACCGCAAGGGCCTGGAGGTCGGCGGCCACATCGCCACCTATCAGTCCGCGGCCAGCCTGTACGAGGTCGGCTTCAACCACTTCTTCCGCGGCAAGGACCACGCCGACGGCGGCGACCAGATCTTCATCCAGGGTCACGCCTCCCCCGGGATGTACGCGCGCGCCTTCCTCGAGGGCCGGCTGTCCGCCGACGACCTGGACGGGTTCCGCCAGGAGGTCTCGCGGGGTCCGCACCACGGCCTGTCGTCGTACCCGCACCCGCGGCTGATGCCGGACTTCTGGGAGTTCCCGACCGTCTCGATGGGACTGGCCGCGCTGAACTCGATCTACCAGGCTCGCTTCAACCGGTACCTGCACAACCGCAGCATCAAGGACACCAGCAAGCAGCACGTCTGGGCGTTCCTCGGTGACGGCGAGATGGGTGAGCCGGAGTCGCTCGGCGCGATCGGCCTGGCCGCGCGCGAGGAGCTCGACAACCTCACCTTCGTGATCAACTGCAACCTGCAACAGCTGGACGGCCCGGTCCGCGGCAACGGCAAGGTCATCCAGGAACTGGAGGCGTTCTTCCGCGGCGCCGGCTGGAACGTGATCAAGGTGATCTGGGGCCGGGAGTGGGACAACCTGCTCGCCCAGGACCACGACGGCGCGCTGGTGAACAAGATGAACACCACGCCGGACGGCCAGTTCCAGACGTACTCCGTCGAGTCCGGCGAGTACATCCGGAACAACTTCTTCGGCGGCGACCAGCGGCTGCAGCAGATGGTCAGCAACCTGTCCGACGAGGACCTGCGCAAGCTGCCCCGCGGCGGTCACGACTACCGCAAGGTGTACGCCGCGTTCAAGAGCGCGACCGAGCACGTCGGGCAGCCGACCGTGATCCTGGCCCAGACCATCAAGGGCTGGACGATCGAGGCGCTGGAGGGCCGCAACGCGACCCACCAGATGAAGAAGCTGACCTCGGACGACCTGAAGGCGTTCCGGGACCGGCTCTACCTGCCGATCGAGGACTCCGCCCTCGAGGACGCGTACAACCCGCCGTACTTCCACCCCGGCACCGACTCGCCGGAGTACCAGTACATGATGGATCGGCGTAAGCAGCTCGGCGGTTCGCTGCCGCAGCGCAAGGTCGCGCCGAAGACGCTCAAGCTGCCCGGCGACGACGTCTACAAGCCGCTGTCCAAGGGCAACCACGCGCCGATCGCCACCACGATGGCGCTGGTCCGGCTGTTCCGCGACCTGATGAAGGACCCGGAGATCGGCCACCGGATCGTCCCGATCGCGCCCGACGAGTACCGCACGTTCGGGATGGACTCGATGTTCCCGACGGCGAAGATCTACTCGCCGCACGGGCAGAACTACGAGGCCGTCGACCGCAACCTGCTGCTGTCCTGGAAGGAATCCTCGGCGGGTCAGCTGCTGCACGAGGGCATCAGCGAGGCCGGCGCGATGGGGTCGACGATCGCGGCCGGGACGTCGTACGCCACCCACGGCGAGCCGATGATCCCGTTCTACATCTTCTACTCGATGTTCGGCTTCCAGCGGACCGGCGACTCGATCTGGGCGTTCGGCGACCAGCTCGGCCGGGGCTTCCTGGTGGGTGCCACCGCCGGACGGACGACGCTGACCGGTGAGGGACTGCAGCACGCGGACGGTCACTCGCCGCTGCTCGCCTCGACCAACCCGGCGGTCGTGCACTACGACCCGGGCTTCGCCTACGAGGTCGGGCACATCGTGAAGGACGGCCTGCGCCGGATGTACGGCTACGGTCTGGACGCGGACAAGCCGTACGGCGAGGACGTCTTCTACTACCTCACGGTGTACAACGAGCCGGTCGCGCAGCCGGCCGAGCCGGAGAACCTCGATGTCGCGGCCCTGCTCAAGGGCATGTACCGCTTCAACGAGTACCAGACCGCCGAGGGTGACGACGTACCGCGGGCGCAGGTGCTCGCGTCCGGTGTCGCACTGCCGTGGGTGATGAAGGCCCAGCAGATCCTCGCCGAGGAGTACTCCGTGGCCGCGGACATCTGGTCCGTCACCTCGTGGAACGAGCTGCGCCGCGACGCGGTAGCCGCCGAGCAGCACAACCTGCTGCACCCGGACGAGCCGGAGCAGGTGCCGTTCGTGACCGAGCAGCTCAAGGACACCAAGGGTCCGGTCGTTGCCGTCAGCGACTTCATGCGCGCGGTGCAGGACCAGATCTCCCGCTGGGTGCCGAACGACTACACCTCGCTCGGGACCGACGGCTGGGGTCTGGCCGACACCCGGGCCGCGGCGCGGCGGCACTTCCAGGTGGACGCCGAGTCGATCGTCGTCGCGACCCTGGAGATCCTGGCCAAGCGCGGTGACGTCAAGCCGGAGGTCGCTGCCGAGGCGGCCCGCAAGTACCGCATCGACGACCCGACCGCGGTCGCCGGCGTGAAGCAGGAGGGCGCCGGCGCCTGACGCCGCTGCCTTTGCGGGCCGTCCATCCCACACCGGGACGGGCGGCCCGCTCGCATATTCGGTGGGATCGCGCGGCCGACCGGTCATACCCTCGTGACCATGCCTGAATTGATCGAGCCGACCGTCGAACTGCGTGACTCCTTCCTGGAGTCGTCCCGCGAGTGGGGTGAAGAGCACCAGGACGGCGCCGGGCTGTGGGAGGCCGACGATCTGACCACGGCCGAAGGATTCGCGGATTGGACCGAGCGCTTGCGCCGGCAGAGCGACTCCGTCGACATCACGCCGGACCGGGTGCCGGCGACGTACTGGTGGATCGTTGAGGATGGCAACTACCTGGGCGCGATCTCGCTGCGGCACGCGCTCAACGAGAAGCTGGCCGCCGGCGGTGGGCACATCGGGTACGGCGTACGTCCGTCGGCCCGCGGTCGCGGCCTGGCTACCTGGGCACTCGCGCAGGTCCTCGACCGGGCCCGCGCCCGCGGCATGGACCGAGTGATGGTCAGCTGCGACGACGGCAACGTGGCGTCGGCGCGGACGATCGAGCGCAACGGCGGCGTACTCGAGGACGTGGGCGAGACCTGGCTGGGCCTGACCCGCCGCTACTGGATCGAGCTCTAGCCTCCCGTTTGCTACGGTCGGCGCTGAGTGTTGGCGACGACGGGGAGTAGTCAAACATGTCCGGAACGCAACAGGTCGCGGCCGAGAGGACGTTCTTCGGGCATCCGCGCGGATTGATGACGCTGTTCACCACCGAGTTGTGGGAGCGGTTCAGCTACTACGGGATGCGCGCGATCCTGTTGCTGTACCTGACCGACCAGGCCCACGGGCTCGGTCTCGGGCAGTCGCTCGGACAGGCCGTGGTGTCGATCTACGGCGCCTCGGTGTACCTGCTCTCGGTCCTCGGCGGCTGGTTCGCGGACCGGGTCTTCGGCGCTCGGCGCACGGTCCTGTACGGCGGGACCGTGATCGTCGCCGGGCACCTGTGCCTCGCGATCCCGTCCACCGGCCCGGCGTACTTCGGGATCGCGTTGGTTGCCCTGGGCACGGGTCTGCTGAAGCCGAACGTGTCGACGATGGTCGGCACGCTGTACGAGCAGGGCGATCCGCGGCGGGACTCGGCGTTCTCGATCTTCTACATGGGGATCAACATCGGCTCGTTCACGGCGCCGTTCGTGGTCGGGTTCCTGCGCCGGGAGTTCGGGTTCCACATGGCCTTCGCGGCGGCCGCGGTCGGGATGACGCTGGCGCTGATCGCGTACCTGCTCGGCCGCCGGACGCTGCACGGCCGCGGCGACACCCCGCCGAACCCGCTGACCGCCGAGGACCGGCCGACGATGATCAAGGTCTCGGTCGCGGTGCTGGCGCTGCTCGCGGCCGTTTTCGCCTGGTCTGCCTGGCGATCCGGCGGTCTCGGGCCGAAGCCGGTCGTCGACGCGATCTCGTACCTGTGCTTCCTGGCGCCGATCGCGTACTTCGTGATGCTGCTGCGAAGCCCCCTGGTCACGCCGGTCGAGCGTCGGCGGGTCCGCGCGTACATCCCGCTGTTCGTCGCGGCGATGCTGTTCTTCATGCTGTTCGAGCAGGCGGCGACCACGCTGACGTCGTTCGCGGCCGACCGTACCCAACTGAAGCTGCTCGGAACAGAGATCTCGCCGGAGTTCTTCCAGTCGGTCAACCCGTTCTCGATCATCGTGCTGGCGCCGGTGTTCGCGGTGATCTGGATCAGACTGGGCGACCGGGCGCCGTCGATCGGCCAGAAGTTCGCGACCGGGCTGCTGCTGGCGGGGATCTCGTTCGCAGTGATGGCGCTCGCGTCGTCGGTTGCCGGGGACAACCTTGCGTCGCCGCTCTGGCTGGTCGGCGTCTACGTGATCCAGACCCTCGGCGAGCTGTTCCTCTCCCCGGTCGGACTCGCCGCGACCACCGTGCTGGCACCGCGCGCGTTCCTGAGCCAGATGATGGCCCTGTGGTTCCTCGCGCCGGCCGCCGGGCAGGCGATCACCGCCCAGCTCGTGCAGGCCACCGAAGGCGCGTCGGACACGGCGTACTTCGGCGGCCTGGCGATCGTCACCATCGTGGTCGCGGTCGTCGTGTTCGCCTTGTCACCGTGGATCCGGCGGCACACCGACCTACGACAAACCTCGTAGTCGCGGCCGGACGGAAGTTGCGCATTCCGTCCGACGCGGGAGGTGCCCCGGGATTCCTACCGTCGAGGCATGAACACGATCATCATCGGCGCGGGACAGGCCGGGCTCGCCACCGGTTACCACCTACAGCGGCTCGGTGAGCCGTTCACGATCCTCGACGGCGGCGCGCGGGTGGGAGACCAGTGGCGGTCGCACTGGGACAGCCTGAAGCTCTACTCGCCGGCGAAGTACGACGGACTGCCCGGCCTCCCGTTCCCGGGCGAGCCGTGGCACTACCCGGGCAAGGACGAGGTCGCCGACTACCTCGCGTCGTACGCCGAGCGCTTCGACCTGCCGATCCGGCCGAACACCCGGGTCGACAAGCTCGAGCGGCTCGACGACCAATGGATCCTCACCGTCGGGCGCGAGCAGCTCACCGCCGACAACGTCGTGGTCGCCACCGGCACCTTCGGGCGTACGCCGTACCTCCCGGACTTCGCGGTGGACCTGGACCCGGCGATCCGGCAGCTGCACTCGTCGGAGTACCAGCGGCCGGAGCAGCTCAAGGACGGAGCGGCTCTGGTCGTCGGCGGCTCGCACTCCGGCACCGACATCGCGTACGAGGTCGCGCAGACGCACGGGACGATCCTGTGCGGCCGCGATCCCGGACAGGTGCCGTTCACGCCCGGCCGGCCCAGCCAGGCCTTCTTCTGGCCGGTCATGTTGTTCGCATGGCGGCATGTGCTCAACCGCCGGACGCCGATGGGCCGAAAGGAGATGGAGCACGTCCGGCACCACGGCGGCCCGATGATCCGGGTCAAGCGGGCCGACCTGCTCGAGCGAGGGGTCGAGCGGGTGCCGGCACGGGTCACGGGAGCGCAGGACGGTCTGCCGATGCTGGCGGACGGCCGGGTGCTGGACGTCGCGAACGTGGTCTGGGCGACCGGGTTCCGGCAGGCGTTCGACTGGATCAAGATGCCGGTCGTCGGCGCGGACGGCTGGCCGCGCGAGTTCCGCGGGGTCGCGGAGAACGCACCCGGTCTGTTCTTCTGCGGGCTGTCGTTCCAGTACGCCTTCAGTTCGATGGTGCTGCCGGGTGTCGGCCGGGACGCGGCGTACGTCGCCAAGCGGATCGTGGCGCGGGTCAGCACCGAGCGGAGTCTTGCCGCCGCGTGAACCGGCAAGGCATGCTCACCAGTGGGGGCACCTCATGGGCATTGTCGACGATCTGCAGCGAGCCCGGATCGCGTTCGAGCGACGCGACTGGGCCGCTGCGTACGAGCGCCTGACCGCGGCCGACGGCGAACCGGCGGCGGTCGGTCTCGGGGCGGACGATCTGATGACGCTCGCGATGGCCGCGTTCCTGCTGGGCGACATCGACGCCTGCATCCGGGCGCTGCAGCGGGGCTACCGGCTGCGGATCGACAACGGCGAGGTCCTGGGCGCGGTGCGGTTCGCGTACTGGCTGGCCCGGGTGCTGAACGGGCGCGGGGAGGCCGCGATCGGCACCGGCTGGGCTGCCCGGGCCGAACGGCTGCTGGCCGACTATCCCGACGATGTGGTGGAGCGGGGTTACCTGCTGATCCACGACTTCTTCCGCCGCCTTGATCGCGGCGACTTCGCGGGCGGGCTCGCCGTCGGTGAGGAGATGGTCAGCGTGGCGCGCCGGCACGGTGATCCGGACCTGCTGGCGCAGGGCCTGGTCTGCAAGGGCCGGCTGCTGATGTACTCCGGCCAGGTGCCGGAAGGCCTCGCCACGCTGGACGAGGCGATGGTCGGTGTCGCGGCCGGAGAGCTCTCACCGGTCTTCGCCGGCACGGTCTACTGCGCGATGATCGACGCGTGTCAGGAGGTCCTCGACTTCGCGCGGGCCTCGGCGTGGACGACGGCGCTCACGCGCTGGTGCGACACCCAGCCGGACCTGGTGCCATTCACCGGACAGTGCGCCGTACATCGCGGGCAGATCCTGCGGCTGCACGCGGCGTACCCGGAGGCGTTGGCGGAGTTCGAGGACGCATGCCGTCGGTACGCGGCGTTGGGGTCCGACGCGGCGGCGGGGCTGGCGTTGAGCGAGCGCGGCGACGTACTGCGGATCCGCGGTGAGTACGTTGCGGCGGAGGCGTCGTACGACGAGGCGGCCAGCTACGGGCACGACGCGCAGCCCGGGCGCGCGCTGTTGATGATGGCGCGCGGGCGCGTCCCGGGCGCGGTTGCCGCCGTACGCCGGATGCTCGCGGAGACGAACGACCCGGTGCATCGCTCGCGGATGCTGGCCGGTGCGGTCGAGGTGCTGCTCGCAGGTGACGCGCTGCGCGAGGCCGAGGATGCGGCCGGGCAGTTGTCGACGATCGCCGACGGGTTCGGGTGCATGGGGTTGCGCGCGTCGGCGGCGTACTGCTTGGCCTTGGTGGCGTTGGCGGGTGAGGATCCCGATCGCGCGCTGCCGCAGGCACGGCTGGCGGTACAGCTGTGGGGCGAACTGCGGGCGCCGTACGAGGTGGCGCAGGCGAAGGTGCTGGTGGGGCGAGCGGTCCGGATGCTCGGCGACGAGGACTCGGCGACTGCCGAACTGACCGCGGCCTGCCGGACGTTCGCGGAGATCGGTACGGTCCCGGCGCGCCAGGAGGCCGACAAGCTGATCGGCCGCAGTACCACGGGCGGGCTCACCGGGCGAGAGCTGGACGTCCTACGGTTGGTTGCGGTCGGCAACAGTAATGCCGAGATCGCGGTCCGGCTGGTGCTGAGCGACAAGACGGTGGCCCGGCATCTCACCAACATCTTCGCGAAGCTCGACGTACCGTCCCGGACGGCGGCCGCGGCGTACGCGCGCGACCACGACCTGCTGTGAAAGGTTCTCCGGAGGGAGTGCGTTCCCTCTCGCGGGTGAGGTGACGATGTGCGGCCGCCCGCGATGCTCGAGGGGTGAGCACAACAGAGCGTCCTGTCCCCCGGTGGGCGTACCGCCTGGCCCATGTCGTCCCGTTCCTGACGTTGCCGTCCGGGTTGTGGCGGCTCGGCCTGGTCTTCGGTTCGTCGATGGGCATGCTGGACTCGAACGGCAGCCCCGCCCAGCTCGAAGGCATCGGCGGCAAGGTGTACGTCGTCTGCCTGACGGTCTTCTCCGAACTGGTGGCGCTGACGGCCCTGGGCATGGTCAGCCGCTGGGGCGAGATCGCACCGCGCTGGATCCCGTTCATCGGCGGCCGCCGCGTCCACCCGTACGCCGCGATCATCCCCGCCACGCTCGGCGCACTGTCCCTGATCGCGATCTGGACCTACGGCTTCCGTGATGTGTGGACGGACCACTTCATTCCGTTCTCCAGCACAGCATGGAAGGTCCTGATGCTGACCTGCTACCTGCCGCTGTACCTCTGGGGTCCGGCGCTCCTGGTCCTGACCTGGTCCTACTACCGCCGTCGCCTCAGCGTGACCGCGGTCGCGGTTTGAGGGTGGTGACGGGCAGCGGCGGGGCCGGGAGCGGGTCGCCCTCGTAGCCGGGGACCAGCTTGAAGCGGTCGTTGCCGGCGGCACTGATCGCGTCCTGCCAGGACCGGCGGGCGGCAACGATCTCCTCATGGGAGCGGCCGATGAAGTTCCACCACATGACGAGCTGCTCCTCGAACGGCTCGCCGCCGAGCAGCAGGAAGCGCACACCGTTGTCGGAGGCAACTAGCTCGATCGACTCGCGGCCGGCGCCGAGGTAGACCATCTCGCCGAAGCCCGGGCTCAGGTCCCCGACCGAGAGCGATCCGTCGACGACGAGTACGGCATACTCGTTGGACGGGGTGAGCGGGAGGGCCAGCGTGCGGCCCGGCTCGGTCGTGATGTCCGCGCCGACGAGCGGCGTGAACGCGGGCGCCGGCGAGGTGACACCGGCAACGGTGCCGATCATCACCGTGGCGTGGGCGCCGTCGAAGTCGAGCTGCGGCAGGTCCGCGTACGCGTTGAAGGCCGGCGGGGTCGTCGTCCGCACCGAGTCCGGCAGGGCGACCCAGAGTTGGGCGCCGTGCAGCATGGGCGGTGCGGTCGGGGTGGAGATCTCGGAGTGCGCGATCCCGTTGCCCGCGGTCATGATGTTGAGCTCGCCCGGTCGCACGAACGCGTGCGATCCGACGCTGTCGCGGTGCTCGATCTCGCCCTCGAACAGCCAGCTGACCGTCTGCAGACTGGTGTGCGGGTGCGGTGGGACCTGCATGCCACGCTCCCCCGGTACGTCGTACGGGTCGACGCGACGGGTCAGATCATCCGGTCCGTAGTGATCGACGAAGCACCATGCGCCGACCATGCGGCGGTTCTTGTTGGGCAGTAGGCGCCGTACCGTCGTCGATCGTCCGAGCACCACCTCGCGCCCTTCGAGCATCTCCAGCGCAGGTCCTTCGCAGTCCCCGGTGCCGACGACTTCGGCCGGATCCTTCTCGAGATCACTCATCATGCGGTCCATTCAAGGAGTTGCTGCTGGTCCCAGGTGTTGATGACCCGGTCAGGGGTGACGCCGCAGTCCTCGGCGCGTTCGCAGCCGTAGACCTGCCAGTCGAGCTGGCCGGGCGCGTGTGCGTCGGTGTCGATGGAGAAGATGCAGTCCATCTCGACGGCCAGTGAGAGCAGGCGCTTGGGCGGGTCGAGGCGTTCGGGGCGGGAGTTGATCTCGACCGCCGTACCGAACTGACGGCAGGCCTCGAACACCACCTCGGGGTCGAACTCCGACTCGGGACGCGTGCCCCGGCCGCCGGTGATCAACCGGCCGGTGCAGTGACCGAGGATGTCGACATGTGGGTTCGCGATCGCGCGGACCATCCGCTCGGTCATCGGCTCCGAGGCCATCCGGAGCTTCGAGTGCACGCTGGCGACCACGACATCCAGCCTGGCCAGGATCTCGGTGTCGCAGTCGAGCGTGCCGTCCTCGTTGATGTCGACCTCGATCCCGTTCAGGATCTGGAAGCCGTCCAGCTCGTCGGCCAGCTTCTTGTTGAGTTCGGCAACGACCTCGAGCTGCTGGAGCCGGCGCTCCCGGGAGAGCCCGTTGGCGACGGTCAGCCGCGGCGAGTGGTCGGTCAGCGCGATGTACGAGTGGCCGAGGCGGTGCGCCGTACGCGCCATCTCCTCGATCGGGCTCCCACCGTCGGACCACTCCGAATGCAGATGCAGGTCCGCCTTCAGGTCCGCCCGCATCCGCTTGCCCGCGGTCGTCAGCTCGCCGGCGGCCTCCTCCAACTTGACCAGGTACGACGGGGTGGCGCCGTCCATCGCCTCGACGATGACGGCCTCGGTCTTCGGGCCGATGCCGGCCAGCTCGGTCAGCGTCCCGGCGCGGCGGCGGGCGCGCACCTCGGCGGCCGGCAGTGCGGCGATCGTGTCGGCGGCCCGCCGGTACGCCTTCACGCGATGCGTCGGCTGCCGGTCCCGCTCGAGGTAGTACCCGATGGCCCGCAACGCCGCGACCGCATCCGCCACACCCGCCTTGTCCGTCATGTCTCCATCATTGCAGCGCGGATCCCCAGGCCATCACAATCGGCCCCGCGGCCCTCGGCCCGGCGGGGACCGTCCTGTGAGCTGGGATTGTGATGGCCTGGGGATCCGGGGTCTATGGTCGGTTCGTGGTGAAGGGGACGAAGGCGCATCTGGCGCGGGCGGAGCGGTTGCAGGGGGCGACCGGTGCGCTGGCGACCGCGGCGATGGCTGCGATGGACGCGAAGCTGCCGTGGTTCGGGACGTTGTCGGCGCAGGACCGGTCCTGGATCGGGCTGGTGGCGCAGTCGGGGATCTCGGCGTTCGTCGAATGGTTCCGCGACCCGGACGCGCACTCCTCGATGCCGACCCGGATCTTCGGGTCCGCGCCGCGCGAGTTCACCCGGGTGATCTCGCTGCACCAGACGGTCGACCTGGTCCGGACGACGATCGAGACCATCGAGACCACCATCGGCACGCTGCTCCCGCCCGACGACGTGCCGATCGTGCACGAGGCAATCCAGCGGTACGCCCGCGAGGTCGCGTTCGCGGCCGCCACCGTCTACGCCCAGGCCGCCGAGATGCGCGGCGCCTGGGACGCCCGGCTGGAAGCCCTGCTCGTCGACTCCGTGATCCGCGGCGAGGCCGACGAGTCGGTCCGCTCCCGCGCCTCGGCCCTCGGCTGGACCGGAGCGGCAGGTACGACGGGCTCGGCCGAGGTCGCCGTCGTGGTCGGACGGGCCCAGACCACCGACACCACGTCGAACCTGGCAGACATGGTCCGGCAGGCCGCCCGCGAGGCCGGTGCTGACGCACTGTGCGCGATCCAGGGCGACCGCCTGGTCGTGGTACTCGGCGGTACGAGCAAACCTGTGGAGATCGTACAAAAACTCGCCCATTGGTTTGGACCCGGTCCGATCGTCGTCGGCCCGGTCGTGAAGGACCTGATGTCCGCCGTGACCTCGGCCCGGGCCGCCGTCGCCGGCCTCCGGGCCGCAGCCGCCTGGCCGGCCGCGCCACGGCCCGTGCAGGCCGACGAACTGCTCCCGGAACGGTCACTCTCCGGAGACGGCCACGCCCGCCGTCAGCTCGCCAACGAGATCTACGGCCCGCTCACCGTGGGCGATGGCGTGCTCCTCGACACCGTTTCGGCGTACCTCGACTCGGGCGGATCGATCGAGGCGACGGCACGGGCGATGTTCATCCACGCCAATACCGTCCGGTACCGGCTGAAGCGTGTGGCCGACATCACGGCGTACAACCCGCTCGATCCCCGCGACGCTTTCACACTGCGTGTCGCACTGACCTTGGGTCGCCTGCTGAATCCCGAGCCGGGTAGCGCCGTTTTGTAGGATCCCTACAAACCGGCCCGGAAGAATTCGTGCTCGCCCTGGGGCTCCCGACCGGTCCGGCTGAGGGAGAGTGGTCACGTGCTCGTCATCGTCGCGCCCGGTCAGGGTGCCCAGACCCCAGGATTCCTCGAGCCGTGGCTGGCGGATCCCGTGTTCGAGAGCCGGCTGAACTGGCTCTCCGCGGTGGCCGGTCTCGACCTCGCCCACTACGGCACCGAAGCCGACGCGGACACGGTCCGCGATACCGCGATCGCGCAGCCGCTGCTGGTCGCGTCCAGCATGCTGGCCGCGCTGGCGGTGTTCCCGCACCCGACCGACGCCTTCACCAAGGTTGGCGCGGTCGCCGGTCACAGCGTCGGTGAGCTCGCCGCCGCTGCCGGCACCGGTGTGCTGACCGCCGAGCAGGCGATGGTCCTGGTCCGCGAGCGCGGCAAGGCGATGGCCGCCGCGGCGGCGCAGACCGCGACCTCGATGACCGCTGTCCTGGGCGGTGACCGCGAGGAGATTCTGGCCAAGCTCGCCGAGCACGGACTGACCGCGGCCAACGACAACGGCCCCGGCCAGATCGTTGCCGCCGGCACCGTCGAGGAGCTGGCCGCGCTGGCCGCGGACCCGCCGGCCAAGACCCGGCTGATCCCGCTGTCGGTCGCCGGCGCCTTCCACACCAAGCACATGGAGCCGGCCGTCCAGACGCTGGCGAAGTACGCGACCGCAATCAGCACCCACGACCCGCGGACCCGCCTGATCTCGAACCGCGACGGCCACGTCGTCCACGACGGCCGGGACGTCCTGCGGCGGCTCGTCAACCAGGTGAACGCGCCCGTCCGCTGGGACCTGTGCATGCAGACCATGGCGGACCTCGACGTGACCGGCATCCTCGAGCTGCCGCCGGCGGGCACGCTGACCGGTATCGCCCGGCGCGCCCTGAAGGGTGTCGAGACGTTCGCGCTGAAGACGCCGGACCAGCTCGACGACGCCCGCGCGTTCGTGGACAAACACGGCAGCCCGTCCGAGATCGACGCCTCCCCGACCTGGCGCCTGCTGGTCGCCCCGATCAAGGGCACGTTCACCCGCGAGGTCGACGTACGCCGGGAGTCCGGCGACACCGTCACGGCCGGCGAGGTCGTGGCGAAGGTCGCGAGCCTGCGCGACGAGGTCGAGGTGAGCGCGCCGCACGGCGGCATCGTGGTCGAGTGGCTGGCCGAGGAGGGCGACCCGGTCGCCCCAGGACAGCCGCTGGTCCGCCTGCACCCCGCGGGGAGCAGCTCATGATCACGGCGTCGACAGGCTCGGCGTACGCCGGAGTGCTCGGCATCGGGTCGTACCGGCCGCGCCGGGTGGTGCCGAACGCCGAGATCCTCGAGCAGATCGACTCCAGCGACGAGTGGATCCAGACCCGGTCCGGGATCAAGGAACGGCGCTGGGCGAGCGACGACGAGACCGTCCTGATGATGGCGGTGAACGCGGCCAAGGACGCGCTGGCCGAGTCCGGCATCGACCCGGCCGAGATCGGCTGCGTCATCGTCGCCACCGTCACCCACCTGTATCAGACCCCGGCGATCGCGACCCGGATCGCCGTCGAGGTCGGCGCCCCGACCGCGGCCGCGTTCGACATCTCCGCCGCCTGCGCCGGCTTCTGCTACGGCGTCGCGATGGCCAACGACCTGGTCCGCGGCGGCAGTGCGAAGTACGTGCTGGCGATCGGGGTCGAGCGGCTCAGCGACATCACCGACCGGACCGACCGCGGTACGGCGTTCATCTTCGCCGACGGCGCCGGCGCGGCGATCGTCGGACCGACCGACGAGCCCGGCATCGGCCCGGTGGTGTGGGGTTCGGACGGCACGCAGCACCAGGTGATCAGCCAGAAGGAGTCCTGGCAGGAGGTGTTCGGCAGCTACAACTGGCCGCACCTCACGATGGACGGCAACCCGGTGTTCCGCTGGGCGTCGTTCGAGATGGCGAAGACCGCGCAGCGGGCGCTGGACGTGGCCGGCGTGAAGGCCGAGCAGCTCGACCTGTTCGTGCCGCACCAGGCGAACATGCGGATCACCGACGCGATGCGGCGCGCGCTGAAGCTGCCCGAGCACGTCAAGGTCGCGCGCGACATCGAGCGCCAGGGCAACACCTCGGCCGCGTCGATCCCGCTCGCGATCACCGCGATGCGCGAGGCCGGCGAGGCCAAGAGCGGCGACCTCGCGCTGATCATCGGCTTCGGCGCCGGGCTGGTGTACGCCGCCCAGGTGATCCGGCTTCCGTAGTCCATAGTTGTCCGGGGGCGGCTCAGGTGGCCGCACCCGGCTGTACAGCCAGAAGAAATCCGAAAGGGAACCAGAGAACATGGCCAGCACCGAAGAGATCCGTTCCAACCTCGCCGAGATCGTGAACGAGATCGCCGGCATCCCGGTGGAGGACGTCCAGCTGGACAAGTCCTTCACCGACGACCTCGACGTCGACTCGCTCTCCATGGTGGAGGTCGTCGTGGCCGCCGAGGAGAAGTTCGACGTGAAGATCCCCGACGACGAGGTCAAGAACCTGAAGACCGTCGGCGACGCGGTCGCGTTCATCGAGCGCGCCCAGAACGGCTGACGTACGCCGTCACCCGTGCTGGCCCGGGTGCTCATCGGGCCCCTCTGCCGGAGGCAGTTCGATGAGCACCACGCAGTACCCACCCTCGCTCCCAACCGCAGATCTGACCCGTGAAGGATGAGGTAACCATGTCGAAGACCCGAGTCGTCATCACTGGGCTCGGAGCCACGACCCCGCTCGGGGGCGACGTGTCCAGCACCTGGGAAGGGCTGCTGGCCGGACGCTCCGGCGCGCGGCGGCTGACCGACGAGTGGGTGCAGAACCTGGCGGTCCAGATCGCCGCACCGGCCGCGGTCGAGCCGACCGAGGTGATCGAGCGCGTGAAGGCCCGCCGTCTCGACCGTACGGCGCAACTCGCCGTGGTCGCCGCCCGTGAGGCCTGGGCCGACTCCGGCCTGGAGGACTCCGGGATGGACAAGGAGCGGCTCGGGGTCGCGGTCGCGTCCGGTATCGGCGGCCTCCACACCACCCTCTCGAACTACGACGCCCTGCTGCAGAACCCGCGTCGGGTGTCGCCGCTGGCGATCCCGATGCTGATGCCGAACTCGTCGGCCGCGTACGTCAGCCTGGAGTTCGGCGCCAAGGCCGGCGTCCACACCCCGGTCTCGGCCTGTGCCTCCGGCAACGAGGCGATCTGGCTGGGTCTGGACCAGATCCGGCTCGGCCGCGCGGACGTCATCATCGCCGGTGGCTCCGAGGGTGCGATCATGGCGCTGCCGCTGGCCGCGTTCGGGATGATGCAGGCGCTGAGCAAGCGCAACGACGACCCGGAGCGGGCCTCGCGTCCGTGGGACGTCGACCGCGACGGCTTCCTGCTCGGTGAGGGCGCCGGCGTGCTGATCCTCGAGTCGTACGAGCACGCGAAGGCGCGTGGCGCGAAGATCTACGCCGAGCTGGCCGGTGCGGGGATCTCCGCCGACGGTCACGACATCGCGCAGCCCGACCCGACCGGGTCCGGTGCGCGGCGGGCGATGGAGCGGGCGCTGTCCGAGGGCGATCTGACCCCGGCCGATATCTTCCACATCAACGCGCACGCCACGTCGACGCCGCAAGGTGACATCGCCGAGTCGCTCGCGATCCGGCAGGCGCTCGGCAAGGAGGCCGACCACGCGGTCGCCACCGCACCGAAGTCGATGATCGGTCACCTGCTCGGCGGCGCCGGCGCAGTCGAGTCGGTCGCGACCGTGCTCGCCCTGCACAACCGGGTCTCGCCGCCCACCATCAACGTGGACAAGCTCGACGACCAGATCGACCTGGACGTCGCGACCGAGCAGCGCAAGCTGCCCGACGGGGACATCGCGGCGCTGAACAACTCGTTCGGCTTCGGCGGCCACAACGCCGCCATCGCGTTCAAAACGCTGTAACTCCCCTGGAGGCACGATGACCATCGCTCCGGCGAAACCGGCGAAACTCCCCCGTGAGCTGGACCCGCGTAATCCGGTCAGCCGGCTGACCAACCTGCTCGACCCGGGCAGCCTGGAGCTGATCACCCCCGACGACCTGTCGGGGATGATCGCGGCCCGTGGGCGGATCGCCGGGGCGAAGGTCGTCGCATTCTGCTCCGACGCCACCGTGATGGGCGGCGCGATGGGCGACGTCGGTTGCGACGTGGTGGTCAAGGCGTACGAGGTCGCCCGCGAGGAGCAGGTGCCGATCATCGGCCTGTGGCACTCCGGCGGCGCGCGGCTGGCCGAAGGCGTGCTGAGCCTGCACGCGGTCGGCAAGATCTTCTACGCGATGACGCAGGCATCCGGGAAGATCCCGCAGATCTCCGTGGTCCTCGGCCCGGCGGCGGGCGGCGCGGCGTACGGTCCGGCGCTGACCGACATCGTCATCCTCGGTCCCGAGGGCCGGATCTTCGTGACCGGTCCGGACGTGGTCCGCTCGGTCACCGGCGAAGACGTCGACATGCTCCGGCTCGGCGGCCCCGAGCCGCACGGACGGCGGTCCGGCGTCGTCCACATCACCACGGACTCCGAGGCGGCCGCGCTCGAGCAGGCCCGCCGGTTGACGGATCTGCTCGCGAACCAGGGCTCGATGTCCACCGACATCCCGGACACCGATCTGTCCGGGTTCCTGCCGGAGTCGGCCAAGCGTGCGTACGACGTCCATCCGCTGGTCGGAGGGGTGCTCGACGAGGACTCCTCGGTCGAACTGCACCTGCGATGGGCGCCGAACATCGTGACGACGCTCGGCCGGCTCGGTGGTCGCACGATCGGCGTGATCGCGAACAACCCGCTCCGCCTCGGTGGTTGCCTGGACGCACTGTCGGCAGAGAAGGCATCCCGGTTCGTCCGGATGTGCGATGCCTTCGGCGTACCGCTGGTGGTGCTGGTCGACGTACCGGGGTATCTGCCGGGTGTCGGTCAGGAGTGGGACGGCGTGGTACGACGGGGCGCGAAGCTGCTGCACGCGTTCGCGGAAGCCGTCGTACCGCGGGTCACGCTGGTGACGCGCAAGACGTACGGCGGGGCGTACATCGCGATGAACGCGCGCTCGCTCGGCGCGACCCGGGTCTTCGCCTGGCCGCGGGCCGAGGTGGCCGTGATGGGCGCGGTCGCGGCCGTCCGCGTGCTGCACCGCCGCAGGCTGGCCGAGGTCGACCCCGAACTCCGCCCGCAGGTCGAGGCCGAACTGGCCGCCGAACACGAGAAGATTGCCGGCGGCATCGACCGCGCCCGCGAGATCGGCGTCGTCGACGAGGTCGTCGAGCCCACCCGCACACGATCGGCCCTCGCCACCGCCCTGGCCAAGGCCGAAGCAGGAGGCCCCATCCGCGGCCACCACGGCAACATCCCGCTGTAACAACCCGTCGCGAGCTCTCGGTGATCGCGACCGTCGTGAGGCACTGCAGCATCCTGGCCTGCTATCTGCTCGGCACTCCGCTGTTCGACCGCACGACGTCCATCCGTACGGCGTTCCGCGCGGCCGGACTCGCCGGCTACGCGGACGACGCGGTCAACCTGTACCGGTTCCGGCTCGCCGAGGCACGGGGAATCGCCGCACTGCTGGCAGCCGACGTCGATGGCGGGATGCGATGGGCTGCCATCGCTGAAGTCGACCAGTCGCCGGATCATGCAACCGAGCGAACCGTTCGACTCGGTCTGGCAGGCCCAGTGGCACGAGGTGCTGGAGCTCCTGACGGTTCTTCGCGGCCGGATGACACAACCCCTGTAAACGGCTGGAAGGGCACGGATCCGGAGATCCGTGCCCTTCACGTGGTGCGGCCGCTGTTGTTAACAACCACCGGGGGTGTCCCGACACCCGGTGGCCCAGCGGCCACGGCCCCTCCCACCCTTGTAGAACGTCTGATGCTCAGTCTCATCGAAAAGTTCGGGGAAAGCTCCGCCCTTCACCGCTTTCTTCTGAAGTTCTCAGGATCCCCTTAGACAACCTGATGCAGCCAGCGGACCGGGGCACCGTCGCCGGCGTACCGGAAGGGCTCCAGCTCGTCGTCCCACGGGCGGCCGAGCAAGCGTTCGACCTCCTCGGTCAGGTCGGCTTCGCCGCTGGCCGCCTTCAGCATGGCCGCCTTCAGCCGCTCCTCCGGCACCATGATGTCGCCGTGGACGCCGGTGGTCGCGTGGAAGACCCCGAGCTCGGGCGTGAACGAGTACCGCTCGCCCTCGACGCCGTTGCTCGGCTCCTCGGTGACCTCGAACCGCAGCTTCTGCCAGCCGCGCAGGGCGGATGCCAGCTTGGCCGCGGTGCCGGCCTCGGCCTGCCAGGACAGCTCGGCCCGGTACGTGCCCTGGGCCGCCGGCTGCGGTGTCCAATCCAGTTTTACGGGCACGCCAAGGATGCCGCCCGCGGCCCACTCAACATGAGGGCACAACGCTGACGGCACCGTGTGGACGTACAGAACGCCACGAGTCGTCGCCACCGGGACCTCCTGTGCTCGAGGGGCGCCTTCCCCAGCGTTCTCGAACACTTACTGTCAATCCTGGCGGTACCTGTTCATCGAGGCATCATGAGACACCCCGCCGAACACTCGTACATCTTGCACCACGACCCCCTCCAACACCAGCAGCCTCGCCGTGTCAACTACATCACCGTCGTGTCGCGATTCACGTCGACGAGCGGTGGACCAGGCGGGTCGGCAGGATCAGGGGGGTCGGGGTCTCCCCCGCGATCGTTGCCAGGAGCATGCGGGCGAGCTCCCGACCGAGGGATTGGATCGGCTGGCTGATGGTGGTCAGCGGCGGGGTGGTGTGGCGGGCGGCGGAGACGTCGTTGAAGCCGACGATCGCGACGTCCTCGGGAACCACGCGGCCGGCGTCCGTGAGCACCCGGAGCGCACCGATCGCCATCTGATCGGAGGCGACGAAGACCGCATCCAGATTCGGATGTTGCGCGAGCAGCTCATGCATCGCGCGCATCCCGCCCTCCTCGGAGAAGTCGCCGTGGACGACGCGGCTCGCATCCAGCCCGGCGACCGCGAGCGCCTCCTGATAGCCCTTGTACCTGGCAACACCGGCGCCCTCGTCCATCCGCCCGGTGATCGTCGCGATCCGCCGCCGACCGGTAGCAATCAGATGCTCGGTGGCCAGCCTGGCGCCACCACGGTTGTCCGCGTCGACGTAGTACTGCGGCTCGAAGGCGACCGGTGCGCCGCCGAAGACGACCGGTACGTCGGACTGTTCGGCGAGGCGGGCCAGCGGATCGTCACCATGCATCGACATCAGCATCACGCCGTCGGTCTGCCGGGTCCGCAGCAGCCGCTCTAGCCGGGTCTGACCGCGGGTCGAGGTCGCCATCATCAGCACCAGCTCGAGCTCGGTCTCCTCCAGCACCGAACTGATCCCGACCACGACCTCGGCGAAGAACGGATCCGCGAACACCTCCGGGTTGTCGCTGGAGATCGCGAGTACGACGGTGCCGACCTGCTGGGTCGCGAGCGCGCGGGCCGACGCGTTCGGCACGTACCCGAGGTCGGCGACGGCGCGCTGGACCGCCTCCCGCTTCGCCTTGCTGACGTGCGGGGCGTTGTTGAGCACCCGGGACGCGGCCGACCGGGACACACCGGCCCGCTCGGCGACTTCGTCGAGCGTCACTTGCCGTTTACGGACGTCGGACACAGCAGTAATGGTAGCGCTCCCAGCCTCTTGACACAGTGTAAATGGCTGGGCAGTATGCGGGAAAACTGGAAGCGCTCCCAACGCGTGATGGAGGCCGTCCTATGCCTACTGCCCGACAGCGCGCCCTGATTCTCGCGCTCGCCGTCGCCGTTCTTCCGTTCGGCGTCGTCAAGCCTGCCGTCGCGGCTGATCCGCCGTACGAACGGGTGCTGAACGGGACGTTCGACACCGAGAAGGAGCCGTGGTGGTCGAGCGGGAACACTCCGGCCGCGGTCGCCGACGGCCGGCTGTGCGCCCAGATCCCGGCCGGCACGGTCAACGTCTGGGACTCGATGATCGGTCAGGACGATCTCCCGCTCGAGCAGGGGCAGCCGTACACGTTGCGGTTCGACGCGTCGGCCAGTCGGCCGGTCCAGTTCCGCGCTGTCCTTCAACAGGCGGCCGCGCCGCACGCGACCGTACTCAACCAGGCCGTCAACGCCACGACGACCAGCCAGACGGTCACGGTCACCGGCACCTCGCCGGTCACCGACACGCACGGGCAGGTCTCGTTCCAGGCCGGCGGCGCGACCGAGCCGTACACACTGTGCCTGGACAACATTTCCGTCGTCGGCGGGATCGTGCCACCTGGTGGGGTCCGTGACTTCGGCTCGCCGGTCCGCGTCAACCAGGTCGGGTACCTCGCCGACGGGCCGAAGCGGGCCACCTACGTCACCACCGCGACCACACCGCTCGACTGGCGATTGCTTGCTGCGAGCAACCAGGTCGTCGTGAGCGGGCGTACCGAACCGTACGGCACGGACACGCTGTCCGGCGACGCCGTGCAGCTGATCGACTTCGGCGCGTACCGCGGCACCGGCAGCGGCTTCCGGCTTGCCGTCGGCAACGATGTCAGCGAGCCGTTCGACATCGGCAGCCATGTGTACTCCGGCCTCCGGCGGGACGCGCTCGCGTACTTCTACAACAACCGCAGCGGCATCCCGATCGAGGCGAAGTACGTCGGCGAGACGTACGCGCGCCCCGCCGGCCATCTCGGCGTCGCCCCGAACCAGAGCGACACTTCAGTCCCCTGCTACCCCGGCACGTGCGACTACAGCCTCGACGTCCGCGGCGGCTGGTACGACGCCGGCGACCAGGGCAAGTACGTCGTCAACGGCGCGCTCGCGGCGTGGCAGCTCCTCGATCTGTACGAGGAGACCGGCCCCGGCGTCGCGTTGAAGATCCCCGAGGCGGGCAATCGCACGCCGGACGTTCTGGGCGAGGCGAAATGGGAGCTCGACTTCCTGCTGCGTATGCAGGTACCGGCCGGGCAGCCGCTCGCCGGGATGGTCCACCACAAGATCCACGACGAGAAGTGGACCGCACTGGGGACGCCGCCCGCCGACGACCCGCAGCCGCGGTACCTCTACCCGCCGTCGACCGCGGCGACGCTGAACCTCGCGGCCGTCGGTGCCCGCTGCGCCCGCGTCTATGCGAAGTGGGACAAGCGGTTCGCCGCACGCTGTCTGTCCGCCGCGCAGACGGCCTGGAACGCGGCCCGTCAGCACCCGGCGATCTACGCGCCCGCAGGTGGTGAGGGCGGCGGCGCGTACGACGACACGAAGGTCACGGACGAGTTCTCGTGGGCCGCGGCCGAGTTGTTCGCGACGACCGGCAAGGCGTCGTACAGGCACTTCATCACGACGACTCTGAAGGCCGCCGACGGGTTCTCGTGGCAGGAGACCGGCGGGCTCGCCGACCTCGCGCTCGCCCGGGTGCCATGGCGACTGCCGGCCGCCGACCAGCGGAAGCTGAGCCGGCGGATCGCCGCCGCCGCCGACACCTACCTCGCCGACCTCTGGTCGCAGGGGTACGCGAACCCGTACAAGCCGGCCGACGGCCAGTATGTCTGGGGCTCCAACTCCGGTACGGCGAACGACGCGATGATCCTCGCGATCGCGGGCGACCTCACCGGCCGGGCCGCCTATCGATCGGCTGCCCTGGAGTCGTTGGACTACCTGCTCGGACGGAACGCGATCAACCAGTCCTTTGTGACCGGGTACGGCGAGCGCGCGAGCCACAACCAGCACCACCGATTCTGGGCGCACTCACTGAACCCGGCGCTGCCCTCGCCGTACCCCGGATCCCTGGCCGGCGGACCGAACTCGCACCTGCAGGATCCCGTTGCCCAGCGCAATCTCCCGGGCTGCGCTCCGGCGAAGTGCTACATCGACGAGATCGGTTCGTACTCGACGAACGAGGTCGCGATCAACTGGAACTCGGCCCTGGCCTGGCTGTCTGCGTACGCCGACACTCGGGCGCCGGCCGCGAAGCTTCTGAGCAGCCCGATCGACCTCACCAGCGGTTTCTACGTCGATCCGAACTCGAACCCGGCGACCTGGGTGCGTGACCACTCGAGCGACTCGAGGGCAGGCAGCATCCAGAGCAACATCGCCGCCAAGCCGATGGCCAAGTGGTTCGCCAACCCGCCCGCGGGCACCACGATCGGGGCGATGGTCGGCGGCTTCGTAGGCGCCGCCGACAACGCGGCCAAACTGCCGATCCTGGTCGCGTACAACCTGCCGGGACGGGACGCGTGCGGTGGTCATTCGGGCGGCGGGGCGGGATCGCCGGCGGCGTACCGGGACTGGATCTCCGCGTTCGCGGACTCGATCCGCAGCCGTCCCGCGATCGTGATCGTGGAGCCGGACGCCTTGGGCGACTTCAACTGCATGACCGACGCGCAGATCGCGGAGCGGAACGACATGCTCAGCTTCGCGCTGCAGCAGTTCCGCGACCGGGCGCCGAACACCTGGGCGTACCTGGACGCCGGCAACGCCGGATGGGTGCCAGCGGCAACGATGGCGCCGCGGCTGGCCGGCGCCGGGGTGGATGCGGCGCACGGGTTCGTGGTCAACGTGTCGAACTACTACACCACGGCCGCGTCGGTGACTTACGCGAACGGCGTCCGCGCGAACATGCCGGCGCCCAAGCCGTTCGTCGTCGACACCAGCCGCAACGCCAATGGCTCGAACGGCGAGTGGTGCAACCCGGCCGGCCGCAAACTCGGCGTACCGAGTCAGCTCGGTGGCGGCGCGGAGCTGCTGCTCTGGGTCAAGGTCCCGGGCGACTCGGACGGTCAGTGCGGTATCGCACCGACCGTCCCGGCCGGTCAGTTCAGCCCGGACCTGGCGACCCGCCTGATCAACGGGACCTGATGCTTACGGGAAGCGGGAGGCGAGGGCGATGCAGGCGCCGGCGGCTGCCAGGGTGAAAAGCATGGCGATGCCGGCGTACCGCGCGGTGATCTCCTTGTCGACCTCGTCGTACCCGACCGAGGAGCCGATGTCCTTGTACACGTCCTTGAGCTCGCCGGCGGACTCCGCGGTGTACGCCTTGCCGCCGGTGATCTCGGCGATGCTGCGCAGCTCGGTGCGGTCCGGTGGGACCCGCTGGCGGATGCCGTCCATCTCGATGAAGCCCGAGTCGGTGCCGAAGCAGATCGTGTAGACCGGGGTGTTCTTCGCCTTCGCCGCCTGCGCGCCTTCCTGCGCGGTCCGGCCGACCGTCCGCTTGCCGTCCGACAGCATCACGATCCGGGCCGGGGCCGGGTCGTTCGGGTGCGCGGGATCCGGCGGAACCTGGGTCAGCGCCTGCAGCGACGTGAAGATGCCCTCGCCGGTCGCGGTCGACTCGGCCAGCTCGAGTCCGTCGATCGACCGGTTGACTGTGGCCCGGTCCGTGGTCGGCGGCACGATGATGGACGCCGTACCGGCGAAGTTCACCAGGGCGACGTTGAACTTGGCGGGCAGGTTGTTGACGAATTCCTTCGCCGACTCCTTCGCCGCCTCCAGCCGGTTGGGCTCGATGTCGGTCGCCATCATCGACAGCGAGACGTCGATCGCGACCACGATCGTGGCCCGCTCCCGGGGGACCTTCACCTTGGCCTTCGGCTGCGCGAACGCCATGATGCAGGCCATCGCCGCGAGCAGCGCCAGCCCGACGGCCAGGTGCCGGCGCCACTGCGGCCGCCGCGGCGCGACCCGGTCCAGCAGGGCGATGTTCGTGAAGCGCAACGCGTACTGCGAGCGACGGTGCTGGAGGAAGATGTACCCCGCGACGATCAGCGGGATGAGCAGCAGGAACCACAATCTGGCCGGAGACAGGAACTCCATCAGCGAGCCACTCCCTTCGGCGGTTGGTGCAGGCGGGACGCCACATGCCGGTAGGCGAGGACGAACCGCACGGTGTCGGCGACCCAGTCCCGGTCGGTCCGCAGCACAAGATGCCCCGCACCTACCCTACGCA
This sequence comes from Kribbella sp. NBC_00709, assembly GCF_036226565.1. GTDB lineage: Bacteria > Actinomycetota > Actinomycetes > Propionibacteriales > Kribbellaceae > Kribbella. Next base: position 5,848,508 of record NZ_CP108996.1, on the reverse strand, counting down.
GGGCGGCCCGGGTTCGTTCCCGTTGAGCCAGAGCCGCCACCGCGAACGCCTCCCGGACCTTGCGCCGGCGGGTGTCGATCTCGCGCACCTCACCGGTCTCGGGGTCACCGATCGTGACCACGCCGATGTTCGGCAGCTCGAGCTCGCGCGGGTCCACGATCTCGACCGCGAGCACCTGGTGCTGGGCGGTCAGCTTGCGCATCGCCCGCTCCCAGGACGGCTCGATCTGACTGGCAACCTCGCCGTCCTGCGGGGTGAGGAAGTCGGACACGATCACGCGCAGTCCGCGCTTACGCTGCGTCCGCGCCATCGACTCCAGCGCCGCGGCCAGGTCGCTGCGGTGCGCCTCCTCGTCGCCGCTGTACTGCTCGGCGAGCAGCGCGCGCAGCAGACCGTAGAGCGCGAGGCGGCCGGACCGCGCCGGCCAGCGCCTGAGGGCGGAGTCGCGCAACATCAGCCCGCCGAACCGGTCGCCGAGGCGGTGGGTCAGGAACCCGACGGTCGCGACGGCGGCCACGGCCAGCTCACGCTTCTCGAGCGTCGACGTACCGAAGTCCATCGAGCCGGACAGGTCGACCAGGGCCCAGGTCTCCAGCTCACGGTCCGCGATCAGGTCGCGGACGTGCGGGATCGTGGTCCGCGCGGTGACCGCCCAGTCCATCCGGCGGACGTCGTCACCGACCTGGTACTCACGGGCCTCGGCCAGCTCGGTGCCCGGCCCCGGGAGCAGCCCGAGGTGTTCTCCGTGCAGGTAGCCCTCCAACCGCCGTACGACGGTCAGCTCGAGCCGCCGCAACGCACGCTCGGGAGCAAGCTGCGAGATCGTCATCGCAACTCGTGGGTCTCGACGATTGGGCATCAGCACTCCCCGACCCGGAGCACTACACGAACTCCGGGCGACCGGTGCCGTCGTTGCCGTCGCGCCAGACCGGCTGGGGCGGCGGGACGGTGGCCAGGATCCGCTCGATCACGGCGCGCGGGTCGATGTTGTCCGCGACCGCGTCGAAGGTCAGGCCGAGGCGGTGGCCCATCACGTCCAGCGCGACGGTCTGGATGTCGCTCGGCAGCAGGTAGTCCCGGCCGTGGATCAGCGCCAGCGCCCGGCCGGCCGCGATCAGGCCGAGGGTCGCGCGCGGGCTGACGCCGAGCTCGATGATCGGCTCCAGATCGGGCAGGTGGAAGTCGGTCGGCGTCCGGGTCGCCATCACCAGGCGGACGGCGTACTCCGCGACCAGGTTGTGCACGAACACCTGCTCGGCGGACCGCTGCAGCTCGAGGATCGTCTCCGGCTTCAGCACCGGCCGCGGCTCCGGCGGGTCGACGCTCATCCGGCGGAGGATCTCGAACTCCTCGTGCCCACGCGGGTGCGGTACGTCGATCTTGACCAGGAACCGGTCACGCTGCGCCTCCGGCAGCGGATACACGCCCTCGGACTCGATCGGGTTCTGGGTGGCGATCACGATGAACGGCTTCGGCATCGGGAAGGTCTGGCCGCCGATCGACACCTGCCGCTCGGCCATCAGCTCCAGCATCGCCGACTGCACCTTCGCCGGGGCGCGGTTGACCTCGTCGGCCAGCACGAAGTTCACGAACGTCGGGCCGAGCTCGATGTCGAAGGTCTCGCGGGTCTGCCGGTAGATCCGGGTGCCGACGATGTCGGACGGGACCAGGTCGGGGGTGAACTGGATCCGGGCGAAGGTGCCGCCGACCACGCTCGCGAAGGTGCGGACGGCCAGCGTCTTGGCGACACCCGGGACACCCTCGAGCAGGCAGTGCCCCTTCGCCAGCAGCGACACCATCAGGGTCTCGACCATGTGCTCCTGGCCGACGATCACCCGCTTGACCTCACCGAGGGCCTCGCCGATCAGCCGGGACTGCTGGGCCACCGTTCCTGCGGGCATCGTCGTTTCGGTCATGCCTGTCCTTCCGGGGCCCGCGCGCGGACCATGTCATTCCCCACTTCGCAACACCGGCCATTCCATCAGATAGCCGGGGCCAGCGGGCGCAGGGCCCACCGGGTCCTCCCCCATCCTGCCGCGCCGAGCCAAATCGCGCGCGCCGACTGTTGCCCGCCGGGCGGCCGTGGCGACAGTGCTACCAGGGATGTGGTGGGATTGGGGTGATGACTGCGACCGAATCCCAGACCGAGGTGCAGCCGGCGGACGCGCCGGAGGAGCGCCCTGCGCTGGAGATTCCGGCGGCCCTGCCGCTGCAGCCGGAGGACCCGCCGCGGGTCGGCGAGTTCTGGCTCCGCGGCCGGCTCGGGGCGAACGCGGCCGGTTACCTGTACACGGCCAGCGACGAGACCGGCCGGCACGTGGTCGTCGCGATGATGACCGAGGGCTCCGCCGACGACGCGGCCGCCCGCGACCGGTTCGTGAACGCCGTCGACGACCTGCCCGAGGACGCCGTGCTCGGGCACAACGACTCCGATGACGACGACCTGGCGCTGTGGGTCGCGGTCGGGCCGATCCGGGAGGACGACGGATCGAGCGCGGCCTCCGACGAGCGGCTGATCGCGGAGCGTCGCGGCGAGGAGATCCTGTCCGCGGTGCTGATGGATCGGATCCCGCAGATCGGCAAGCTGCGCGGGCCGGAGTTCCGTCACTACTGGGAGAGTCGCCGGCGTCCCGGTCTGTTCCGGATCTGGCCGCTCCCCTGGCCGAACGCCCTCCGCCCGGCGTCGCGGTGGGCGCTCGCGTTCGCGTTGCTGACGATGGCCCTGATCATGGCGCTCGCCGTCTTCCTGGCGTGGCTCCTGTTCCGCCACGCGCAGCCGCTCGAGCCCGAGCCCGTCATCCCGACGCCGACCAGCACGGCCACGGTCACCGTCACCCCGACCACGCCGCCGCCGGGCACCGGCACCGGCTCAGGGTCGCCGTCCGTCACGGTCAGCCCGAGCCCGGTCCCGACGGACATCCCCACCACGCTCCCGTCGGGTTCCATCCCGACCGCGACGGACCCGGGCGACAAGTTCTAGTCGGTCTGCTGCTTGCGGGTCAGTGTCAGCAGGCCGATCAGGCTGATGACAGCCCAGCTGCCTTCCAGGAGCAGGAAGCCCCAGGACAGCTGGATCGCGGCGATGGCGGCGAGGACTCCGGAGCCGACCAGGTTCAGCAGCTGGTAGGCGAAGGTGCGCTGGCGCAACCGGCCCGCCTGCGCAGCGGCGAACGCGACCAGAATGATGACCGCACCAACGATCTCGAGTACGTCGAGTACATGCATGAGGACGACCCCCTCCGTGAAGGGTAAGTCGCCGTCTTGTCCGACCGGGTACGGCGCTGCTCGTCCGGGGAGCCCGTTGCGAACTCCTGCCCCTTCACGATAGCAAGCGCAGCAACTCCGGATCCCGCCACAGCCGCTCCGGCACGGGCTGACGCACCAGCGCCGCGTCCGCCCGGATCTCGGCCGGTGACGACGCCGTGATCAGCACGGACGTGACCGCGGAGTGCCTGCTGGGAAAGGCCAGTGCGGCCTGCGGCAGCGAAACGCCGTACCGCTCGCAGACCGCCGAGATCCGGCGCGCCTGAACGGTGTCCGCCTGCAGCACCTGCGGTGTAAGGACGCCGGACACGACCACGGACACTCCGCGGGTAAGGCAACGATCCAGCAGCGGTCCGGCGGCGCGGTCGAGCAGCGAGTACTGCGCGGTCAGGAGCACGCAGTCGAGCTCGACGTCCCGCACCAACCGGTCGAGCTCCTGCCAGTCGTCCGAAACGGCGCCGACCGCCTTGATCGTCCCGTCGCGCCGCAGCCGATCGAGGACCGGGTACGCCGACTCGTCCTGCGCGAACACCAGGTCGACGGCGAGCCCCAGGTCGGCGCGGCTCTGGTCGACCGAGGCCTTCGGGTCGTCTCCGATCACCTTCGTCGACACCAGAAACTCACCACGGGGGCGCTTTTGCAGCGCCGTACCGAGTCGTCGTTCCGAGTCGCCGTATGCCGGTGAGGTGTCGAAGAACCGGATGCCGGCCTGGTACGCCGCGTCGACGGTGGCAATCGCGTCGGAGTCGCCGTCCGGGCCGGGCGGCTCGCCGAGATGCGAACCGCCGAGCCCGAACCGCGGAGGCCGGAACCGGATCGTCGAACGGGGCGCGAGCACCTGGCTGGGTGCGGCCATCGCGCTCACCTCCCCTGGTCGGTACCTACCAGCATCGGGGTTGCGCGATGACTTCGCATCCCGAACGCTCAGCGCCCCGATTCGTAGAGGGTGCGCACTTCCGCGTCGGTCAGTGCTCGGTCGTACAGGTGGACCTGGTCGATGGTGCCGTCCAGGAAGTCGACCTGGTTGCCGCCGAACTTCGCCCGGCCGATGACCGTGTTGCCGGTCGAGCTGGAGTCGAGGGCGCACGCGCTCTTGGTGGCGACGAGGTCCCCGTCGACGTAGAGCTTCAGCTCGCCCTGCACGACATCGCGGACGCCGGTGACGTGGTACCACTGCCCCGGGTTGGGCTTCGTCGGCGACAGGGCCCGGATCCCCGGGAAGCTCATCGCGAACCGTTGGTCCTGGCCGGAGTACTGCAGGAAGAACGCGCTGTCCCGGTCGCCGTCCTGGCTGACGAACGTCTGGAACGCACCGTCCGCCTTGTTCAGCTTCACCCATGCGCCGGCCGAGTAGTTCTTGGCGGTGTCGAGCAGCGCGGCGCCGGTGTCGACGTACTGGCCGGAGCCGTTGAGCGCGACCGCTTCACCGTTCTTGCCTGGGGCAAAGGTTGCACCACCTTGGAGTGTCGCATCGTTGTTGCCCACAGCATCTTGTGTGGTTCCGTCGAGTGGATAGAAGTGGATGCCGTCGGCACCGGGTGTGCCTGGTCCGGGGCTCGGTATACCAGCGCCGGTGCCGTCCGCGCCGGCGATGATCTGCCGGTTGATCGTCCGCACCTGGGCGAAGTCCATCTTCGGTACTCGCCGGTCGTAGGTGTAGAAGCCGTTCAGCTCGCCTTCGACATCGGTGATCTGGGTATAGACCGAGCCACTGATCCCGCACTGGTTGGCGGATCGCAGTACGTCGGTCTGGTTCTCGACGTACCGCCGGGTGAGCGTCGCCGAGTCAGGCTCCATCTCGTACGCCGATCCGTCGCCGAACCACATGTGGTCGGGCACCTTCAGCCCGAATCCGCCGTGCTCGCCGTCGACGGCCGCTCGGGTTTCCGTCGGCGCCGTTGTTGCCGGGCCGAGGTAGGCGTGGTTGTCGATCAGGTCGCCACGCCCGGAGTCGCCGTGCGAGTTGCAGCAGTTGACGCCGCTGTGCGCATTGACCAGCCGGGACGGGTCCTGCGCCTTCACATCGTCGGCGATCCGGCCGGTCGCGGCCTGGTCCCACTCACCCCAGCCCTCGTTGAACGGGACCCAGACGGTGATGGAGGTGAAGCTCTTGTGCTCGTCGACCAGCTCGTGCAACTCGGACTGGAACTGGGTCCGCCAGGGCTCGGGCATCGCGTCGGTCTTCGTCGCCGGCATGTCCTGCCAGACCATCAGGCCCAGCTTGTCGGCCCAGTAGTACCAGCGATCCGGTTCGACCTTGATGTGTTTGCGAACGGTGTTGAACCCGAGCCGCTTGTGCTGTTCGAGGTCGAACCTGAGCGCCGCGTCGGTCGGCGCGGTGTTGAGTCCGTCCGGCCAGAAGCCCTGGTCGAGCGTCGACAGGTTGAACAGGATCTTGCCGTTCAGCGCCATCCGGAGCTTGCCGTCGGCACCTTTCTTCAGGCCGACCGATCGCATCCCGGCGTACGAACCGATCTGGTCTACCGTTGTGCCGCGATCGATCAGCCGGACCTTGAGGTCGTAGAGGAACGGGTGGTCGGGCGACCAGGTTCTGGGATTCCGGATCGGTAGCCGGAGTTCGGCGCCGGCCTTGCCGCGCACCTGCCCGGCGACGTTGTGGCCGTCGTACGCCGTCACCTCGACGTCGAGGCCCGCGGAGCCTGACGTCTGGGCGGTGACCTTCAAGGTCTGGTTCGGCAGGTCGGGCGTGAGTTGGAGACGGTCGATGGACGCGGCGTTCACCGGCTCCATCCAGACGGTCCGCCAGATGCCGGAACTGCCCTGATAGAAGATCCCGTGATCGCCGACCTCGCGCTGCTTGCCGATCGGCTGGTATGTCTCGTCGGTGAGGTCCTCGGCCCAGACGATCAGCTCTTGCGGACCCTTGGCGTGCAGCGCAGCGGTGACGTCGACGTCGAAGCCGTCGTACCCGCCGCGGTGCGTGGCGACCTGCCGGCCGTTGACCCAGACCTTGGCGTCGTAGTCGACGGCGCCGAAGTGCAGCAGGAGCCGCTTGCCCTTCCAGTTGCCGGGGACAGTGAACGTACGGCGGTACCACATCCGGTCCTCGTGCTTCTGCAGACCGGAGAGCGCGGACTCGATCGGGTACGGGACCAGGACCTTCTCGTCGAGCGTGCGGCCCGTCGGCGGATGCTCACCCATCGCGGCCGGCGCCCACTCCCACAGGCCGTTGAGGTTGCGCCACTCGGGGCGGGTCAGTTGGGGGCGCGGGTACTCCGGAAGGGCGTTCGTCGGGGAGACGTCGTCCGTCCAGGGAGTCGTGAGTGGTGGGGTGCCGATGTGCCAGTCGGGTGTTGCTTGGGCGGTCGGCACGAGGGTTGTCGCGAGGAGGACGAGCGCAGCTGCGAACGGCTTGACCATGGGGACTGTCCTTTCGGGGCGGAGAAAGGCAGTCCCATGACAGCGCTGTCACCACAAGAACGCAAGAGCTCGCGCACGATCAAACATTGACGCAGACCGGGGTCGGGGTGCTGAAGTCGGCGGTCCGGGTCAGGCCGCCGGTGGTTCGGTCTACCAAAAACGTGGTGATGTTGTTCGACTTCTGATTCGCGACGAACAACAGGCGGCCGGTCGGGTCGAACACGCAGTGCCGGGGCCAGTCCCCGCCGCAGTTTGGTATACCAACCAGCTCCAGGTGCGGCCCGTCGGTGCTGTAGACCGCCACGCTGTTGTGCCCGCGGTTGGTGACGTAGACGAACCGTCCGTCGGCGGAGATCACCACCTCACCCGGGTAGTTCTCCCCCTCGGCCACCGGGATCGACTCCAGCACGGTCAGTACGCCGGCGTCGTACCCGCAGATCGTGACGGTGCTGTCGAGCTCGTCGGCCACGTAGGCGTACTTGCCGGACGGATGGAAAACCAAATGTCGCGGGCCCGCACCGGTCTTGACCTTCGCCTGGTGCTGAAGCGCGAGCTTCCCGTCGGCAAGCGTGTAGGTGTAGATCGAGTCGGTGCCCAGATCGACCGCCAGTACGTACTCGCCCGCTTGCACCACCTGATGGGCGTGCGGCGCGGAATCCTCGTGCTTTACCAGATCCGTTTGTTGCCCAAGGCTCCCATCCGCAGCGATCGGATGGACCGCGATGTCGCCGGATCCGTAGTTGGCACTGAGCAGATGGTCGCCGACCTTGGCGAGGTGGCAGGGCCCGGATCCCTTGTTGGGTTGACGATTCAGCAGTCGCGGGGTGCCCGAGATGTCGATCGCGGTGACGGCGCCGGCATCCTGCTCGTTCACGGCGTACAGGAAGTTTCCGGACCGGATCACGAAGGACGCGTTTGGTATACCAGCAATGCTGCCGGTCGCGGTGATCTTCCCGTCCGCGTCGTACGTCGCGATGCCGATGCCGTCGCCGTACGTCCCGAGGTACAGGGTGCTGTCGTTGCCGTCCCTCGCGACCTCACTGGCCTGCGGTTGCGGTTGCGGCTGCGGCGCCCCGGGTTCTGGTGCTTCCCGGTTCGCGGCCTGGTGGAAGGGAGCAAGCGCGGCCGCGCTGAAGCCGAGGAAACCTCGGCGGCTGACGCTCACGCCGCCACCGGAACGCTGACCCACGACGGGTCATCCGCGGGCGAACTGAACGTGACCGTCGAACCGATCACGCTCCGCCCGAGATACCGCGGATCGACCGTATCCACGACAAGCACAAGATGATGCCCGGCCGGCACGTCCCAGCTCGTCGCCTCCAGCCTGATGTCGAGCGGCACCGCCTTCCCCGGGGTCGCGCCGCGCAACGTGTACGGCTTGTGCGAGATCAAGGATCCAACCCCGAGCGCATCGACGTCGTACAGGTAGGCGAACAGCGAAGTACTCGCCACCGACGGCTTCACGGTCACGTGCAACCTCGGCGATCCATTGACGACTGCCCCGCTAGCGAACGTCGGCCCGGACCAAACCCCGGCGAACGACCTGTCCACCAGCGGCGTCGCCACTCCGACCGGAATCGACAACAACCCTTGCAGCGCACCAGATACGAGGGCCACCCCACTATCCGCGACCGTTGGTATCCCAGCGCCGATCGACCGGCTCCATCCGGTCGCGGCACTGCCCTGAAGCCCGCCGGCCTTCGTGAGGTACGACGTACGCGCCTGCGCGACCGACGCCCAATCGGCATACCCACGCCACACCCCACGCTGCGACCTCAACTGCACCGGCGGCTCTGTATCGGCACCGTTGTCCGCGCCGGTGAGGTAATGCCGCAACCAGCCGACGAGCTCGTCCCACGTCTCGTTCGGTAGACCGACCGCCCCGGTCACCTCGGGCGTCGCGTGATCACCGTGCGCGAGCAGCAGCCGCTTCGGCCCGGTCAGGCTGGTGAAGAAGTCGGTGTACTGCGAGGGCGGGAAGATCGAATCCTCGAACGCGTTCGCCAGGAACACGGCCGG